>JAJYUP010000141.1 GCA_021792455.1 Actinomycetes bacterium
CTCCGACCGCCCTCCTGCCGCCGCCAGAACACAGCGAAATCAAGCGACACGCAGCCCCGCCCTGCCCGATCAGCTCACCTCAACCCGGACGAACCCCCGTCCCGGCATTCCAGGCTAAACGCCTCGTCGTCTCAGGAGCTCAGCCATCCCAGGCGCAGGCCGCCAGTCCACCGCACAGCCCCTGCCTCCGCCACGCACTCTCATACCTCAGAGGCGCGCCCCAGATGCGCAACGCCGTCTCATCAGTCTTCCCGTATCCGACGGATCACCATCTGATCCTCTTCGATCGTCACCTCGACTGGGCGGTGCCCCGCCCAGTGCTCCGCATAGATCGGGTCGTCCTGCACCGCTGGGTCCAGCCAAAGCCCATAGCCCTCTTCCCCGTGGTCGAAGGTGCCTTCGATCGGCGTGCCTGCCCGCTCCCCGGACCGGCGTTTGCGCCCTCCCCGACGCCCCCTCCGCCGCGACCGCTCCCCGCGCTCGTCCTCCTCCTCTGAGAGCTCCTCCGCGGGGAGCCCGCTCTCGCCCTCATCCTCCTTCCCGCGCTTCTTTCCTGAACCCTTCGCTCGCTTCTGTGGGGGGGGCGGCTCCTTCTTCTCCTCTCCCTCCTCTTCCGTCTTCACTTCCTCCCTTGCGAGGGAGTGTGCGGCGCGCGCCTCCTCGGCGAGCGCCTCGTCGCGTTCGGCCTCGCGCGCAGCAGCCTCGCGCGCGGCAGCCTCGCGCGCAGCAGCCTCGCGCGCAGCAGCCTCGCGCGCGGCGGCCTCGAGCTCCGCCGCTATCAGCGCATCGTCCTCAGCCCTCAGATCGAACTCCTCTGGGAACGCAACAGCGCCTGGGCCTGGCTCCTCCTCGGCTGTCAGATCGTTCTGTTCCCTGAACTGGATGATCTCCTGGACAGGCACCTCGAGCTGGTGGGCGATCCAAGCATCGGTGCGACCTTGGCGTACCCAGCTGCGGATCTGGTTCAGGTGTGGGCGCAGAGACTTGCGTGCCATCGACGGCCCGGGAGACTAGCGCATACCGCACTTCGCGGCGAGCCGCATGTCCTGCTCGTCCGCAAGCGGCACACCAACGCGCGC
The DNA here is from genome assembly GCA_021792455.1 of Actinomycetes bacterium. GTDB lineage: Bacteria > Actinomycetota > Thermoleophilia > Solirubrobacterales > Solirubrobacteraceae > Palsa-744. The sequence goes on from JAJYUP010000141.1 coordinate 1,080, forward strand.
ACCGCTCATGTTCGGACTATGCTTCGCCGCAGTGCCGCGACCTCGATGTCGCCGATGCCTCGCCCGATCCTGCAAGGAGCAGTCGAAGTGCTCGTACTGACGCGCAAGTCCAACCAGAGCATCATGATCGGCGACGACATCGAGGTTACCGTCCTCTCCGTCGTCGGCGAGAAGGTGAGGCTTGGCATTCAAGCGCCACCTGACGTGCAGGTCTACCGCAGCGAGATATACGCAGAGATCAAGGGCGGCGAACCAGGTCTTCCTCAGCAGCGCCACGAAGCGATGCGCACCGACGCGGATGAGGCGTAGGAGCGCGACGCGCAGCAGCACCGAGCGACTGGCTCAGCAGCACCCAGCGACTAGCTCAGCAGCAGATACAGGGAGGCGAACATCGCCGCGCTCACGACCAGGGCGGTGATCAGTACGGTGAGCACGAGCAGCGCGAACCGCAGCGATCCACGGCGGTGCGTCCGCGCGAGGCGCTGACGATGTCGGCGGCGCTCTGCGGCGCGCAACGCCGACTCCCTGCCCCTGCGCTGGCGAGACACCTCTTCAGCAAACGCCTCCTCGAGCTCTACGATGCTTCGTCTCATCCTCAACGCCGTCACAGGCTCACCTCTGCGCATCATCTCCTCCTCCTTCTTCTCCGCCCTCGCCAGGTGCCCTCAACGCATCGAGGCGGGGCGCGCAGCGCGCTCATATACATCGATGAAGCGCAGGTAGTTCCTCGCGATCCGCTCCGCTCCGTCGATACGGTCGATCTTGCCATCGACATACGCCTTCAGCGGGTCCCACCAGATCGACCGCCCGATCGCAAAGCCGATGAAGCCATCGACTGGGGCGGCTTCGCGCAGCCAATGGTCAACCTGCGCGGCGTCTGCCCCCCGCCCAAGCACGACGCAGGCCACGCCTGCTCTCCCACCCGCGCGCGCCTGAGCAGCGAGCATCTCGCAGTCTCCGCGCTCTTCGACGCCCTCGATCTTCCAGATGTCGACCTCGATGCCAGCGTCCTGGATCTCAGCCATCGCGCGACGCATCAGGGCTGGCCTCAGCTCAGCCTCATAGCGCCCCTGCTCGCCACCGACACGCTGCAGCTGATGCTCCTCCGCTGGCACCAGCAGCTCGAAGAGGAACCTGCGGTCACGCTCATGAAGCCAATCTGACAGGTCTCTCAGCTTCTTCAGCTGTTCGCGGTTGCCAGCCCCGTCGCCCTCCGGGTTGTAGCGCACGAGCACCTTCGAGAAGTCGGGGTCGAAACGCTCGATGTGCATCCCAAAGTCCTGCCCATACTCGAAGTCGAACATGGTCTGGCCCGAGCGCTCAACGGGCATCGCCAGCTTGAATCCGCGCTCACGCGCCTCGGCTGGGATGCTTCCGCCGAACTGCTCGTCGACGAGCACGCCCGTCACACCAGCTGAAGCCCCAAGCGCGATCGCTTCGAGGACGCCCTCGAAGACGAGGTGCTTCGCGTCGGCGATAGTCGCCGTCTGCTCAGGGTCCGGAGTGCCATCGATTCCGAAGAACTTCTTCTGGAACGATCCTCGATGGTCGAACGCGAGGATGTAGAGTTTCTGGTCGTAGCCGAGCTGCATCTGCCGTCCCTTCACAGTCGCTTGTCTGATCGTGTCCGAGTTGAGATGAGGCGACCTCTTCAGGTCCTGGGACTGTAGCGCTGAAAGCCACTGGCTCGGCTTCTCAGCGGGCCTAGAATGATCGGGGAATGTCCTCTGGAGCGGATCTGTTCGTCGTGTGCCGGCAGTGCGGCTCGGAGGTCAGCCCATACATCACGGAGTGTCCGTACTGCGGCCACCGCCTGCGCCGGCGCGCACCGAAGCTGCCGCGTGAGCGCAACCGAGGCGGGCTCAAGCGCTCGCGGCGAGTTCGCTTGCCGCTCAACTGGGCACATCGGCGCCCAGGGTATGAGACGCTCGCCAGCCACGCTCCCCCCTATGCGACCGTCGCACTCGTGCTCGGGGGATGCGCTCTCTGGATAGTGACGAGCAGCGGCCTCGTCGGTCCTCAGCACACCGTCATCGATGGACCGCTGCGGAGCCAGTGGTGGCGGCTGCTCACCGCACAGTTCGTCTATCTCAACGGTGTGTACGCATTCGTCGCGCTGCTCGCAATCGCAGTGTTCGGCTGGAGGCTCGAGCGCAGGCATGGCCCCGCCCTCGTGCTCGCCCTCTTCCTCGGCACTGGCGTGCTTGGGGAGCTTGCGGCGAGCGCCCTGTTCGCACACCCGCTGATCGCCGGCGGCAATGCCTCCGCCCTCGGGCTCATGATGGCCTGGGCTGCCCCAGATCTGCGTGCAGCACACAGGCGTGAATGGCATGAGGGCGATCTCATAGGAGTCGCCGCGTTCGCGGCAGCGCTGCTCGTGCTGCCGCTCGTGCGGCCAGAAGCGAACTGGCTTGCCGGCGTGACAGGCGCAGGATTTGGCCTCATCGTCGGCCTCGGCCTCAGTCAGATCGCCTCGCCATCTGAGCTTTGAGGCTCGCAGCGGCCCACGATCACCCCGATCACCCACGGAGTGGGCGGGAGTCCGCGCCTCATCATCATCGGAGCCGTCAGGCTCGCGCTGACCATGAGCGGCGACGCCTTCGCGCGTATCATCGCAAGGCGAAATCTGCGAGACGATCATCGAAGAAGGAGAGCCTGCAGGTGACGAACGCAATCGTGCTCATAGAAGCAGAGCGCAACGCGCTCTCAACACTTGGGGGCCTGCTTGCCGGCATCGACGGAGTCGCGGAGGCTTACTCAGTCACGGGTTCCTGGGATTTCGCAGTCGTCGTGCGCGTGCGCGACCACGAGCAGCTCGCTGAGGTCGTCACCTCGGGGATCGGGCAGCTGCCTGGCGTCACGCGAACCCAGACGATGGTCGCGTTCGCCGCCTACTCGAAGCACGACCTGGAGGCGCTCTTCTCGATCGGCGAGCAGCCGACAGATCAGAGCCAGCCGTGACGGCGATCCGCAGCTCCCACGTCCGCACCTGTTCGGCTTGACGGATTGGGGCAGATCAGAGCCAGCCGTGACGGCGATCCGCAGCTGAGGAGCTCACCGCCTCCACAGCTGACCACACTGCGTCCAGTCGGTCGCACCAGAGTGCTCGGTCGTTGCCTCACTGCGCTGCTGGGGCGGGAGTTCCACCGGTCACGACGACGCCAGGCGGCTCTTCGCCTGAAGTCGATCCCGTTGCGCCGCCCCCGGAGGAGGTGCCAGTGCCCGAGCTCGTCGCCGTGCTGCCAGTCGAGCTGCCTGAGGTCGTTGTGGTCGTCGAGCTGGCTGAGGTCGTTGTGGTCGTAGAGCTGGCTGAGGTCGTTGTGGTCGTAGAGCTGCCTGAGGTCGTTGTGCTGCCAGTCGCGCTGCCCGTCGTTGTCGCGCCAGTCGAGCTGCCTGGGGTCGGCGTCGAGGTCGTCGACACCACGGTGCTCGACGTCGACGCTTCGCCTGGCAGCTTTGTCGTTTCCGTCACGACTTCGGTTCTTCGTGCCCCGCCAGCCCCGTGCGAGGCATCAGAGGCTTCGGCAAGCGAGCTGCCGCTGCTCGTCGTCACAGCGCGAGAGCTCGACTCACTGCTCGCCGCCGTGCTCCTCGCCGCGGTGCTCGTCCTCGAGGTGCCCTTCGCGCTCTTCTTTGCGCTCCGCCCCGCCTTCTTCACATCCGCGGACTTCAGCTTGCGCGGCTCTGCTCGCTTTCCGCGCGTGCTGCTCGCTGACACCGCTGAAGAGGAGGCGACTGCGGCCGAGAGTCCGCGTTCGCTGCTGCGCTCACCAGCCCCGGTCACGGTGCTTTCAGGATGCTGCGCTCGCACAGAAGGCCGCGCGGTGGCGGGAGCGCGCCGTGGTGGCGGGTGGCTCGCAGCATGTTCGGCCTCCATCGCGCCGGCTGTCACAAGCGCCGCCGCAGCGAGCCCCGCGACCGCCTTGCTCGCGATCGCGCCGGCCCCCGCGGTTGCGATGCCGCCCGCGGCACCGCTCGAGCCCGCAGCCGCGCTCGCGCCGGCCCCAGCTCCACCCGCGACGTGAGCGCCTGCCCCAAGCTTGCTCGAAAGCACCTTCTTCACGACGAGCAGGCCGCCTACGGGCATCACGGCGGCGAGGGCGACGTTGTTTGCCTTCAAACGCTTGCGGAAGGCGCGGCAGCGATCGCACGTCCGCATGTGCCTGCGCGCCGGTGCGCTGATCTTCGCGATCCCCTCCGCCGCTTCGCCAAGCTTCACACGCACATCCGCGCAGGTGAGCTCGCGTGCCTCAGAGGCCTCCGCAAGAGAGATCCGCGCGCGAACGAGCAGCGACTTCACCGAGGGTATCGTCGTTTCCATCGCCTCTGAGATCTGCTCGTAGGAGAGCGCGTCGATCTCCCGCAGCAGCAGAGCCGTGCGTTGACTCTCAGGCAGCTGCTGCACATCGGCGATCAGCTGCTTGAAACGCTCACGGCGCAGCACCTCGTCGCTCGTCGAGATGCCGTTGTCGGCGTAGTGAACGTCCATCGAGTCGACACCGACCGCTGTCGCCTTACGGAGGTGGTTCAGCGAGCGGTTGCGTGCGATCCGGTAGAGCCACGGACGCACGTTGATCTCCCGGGCATCGGCGAGGATCGCGTTGAACGCGGCGGCGAAGACCTCCTGGAGCACGTCTTCAGCGTCCTCGCGGGAGCTCAGCATGTGGCGGCAGAAAGCGAGCAGCCGCGCGTGATAGCGCGCGAACAGCGCCTCAAATGCAGCGTGCTGGCCGTGACGCGTCAGCGCGATCAGACGCTCGTCAGACTGCAGACGCAGCAGCGGCGATGCTCCTCTCAATCCCGCCAGGGGTGTTCGCTTGAGTGCTGAGACCTCCAAGGAGTGCCCTTCCTCTCGCTCCTTTGTCGCCGTCCTGGCTCTGACACCCTAGCAGCGACCGAGTTGCGGATGAGCCGCGGAGCGGCAAAGCCGCCTGCAACCTCGGCAGCGGAGCAGCAAAG
>JAJYUP010000142.1 GCA_021792455.1 Actinomycetes bacterium
CTGACGGGCGAGACCGACGGCTACTACGCCGACTTCGGACGGGTGAGCGACCTCGCGAAGGCATACCGCCGCCCGTTCGTCTACGACGGACGGTACTCGGCATTCCGGAAGCGGAGGGTGGGCGCGCCCGCCTTCGACCGGGAGCCGAGCCAGTTCGTGGTCTTCTGTGAGAACCACGACCAGGTGGGCAACCGTGCCTTCGGCGAGCGCCTGCCGCGACAGGCGCGGCCGCTCGCGGCGATGTGCCTGCTGTTCTCCCCCTTCGTGCCGATGCTCTTCATGGGCGAGGAGTACGGCGAGCCCGCCCCCTTCCAGTACTTCACAGACCACATCGACGCGGCGATCGCGAAGGCGACGAGGGAGGGACGGCAGCGAGAGTTTGCGGCGTTTCAGTCTTTCAGGCGGCAGCTCCCAGACCCCCAGGACCGGCGGACCTTCGCTGCCTCGAAGCTGACAGGGCGCAGAGACGAGATCCTCGCAGACCTGTACGCTGCGCTGATCGTGGAGCGTCGGCAGCTGACCGGAGAGGCTGAGGTGATCGGTCTGAGCGAGGCGGAGCGCTGGCTGTGGATGAGAAGAGGCGACTGCGACATGATCTGCAACTTCTCGAGCAGGCGCCAGAGCGTCGCGACCGACAGGAGCGAGCTGGTGATCTGCACTGCTGAGGCGACGCTGACAGACGGGGCAGTGACGCTGCCGCCGCTGTCAGGGGCGCTGCTGAGGTGAGGGCGGCGTGGAAGGGCGCCCCATTCCCGCTTGGGGCGAGCTTCGATGGCCATGGCACGAACTTCTCGCTGTTCTCCGCGAACGCGACCGCCGTCGAGCTCTGCCTGTTCGACGAGCTTGGCGCAGAAGAGCGGGTCCACGTCCGAGAGAAGACCCTGAAGCACTGGCACTGCTACCTGCCAGGCGTTGGCCCTGGGCAGCGCTACGCCTACCGAGTCTTCGGCCCATACGACCCAGGCAAAGGCCATCGCTTCAACCCCGCGAAGCTGCTGCTCGATCCGTACGCGAAGGCGATCGACGGCGGGGTCGACTGGGCGGCGGCGAGCACCCTCCCATACGTCCCAGACCCTGAGGACCCAGACGCCGACCTCGAGATCGACGACGAGGACTCATCGCCGGCGATGCCACGGTGCGTCGTCGTCGATGGCCGCTTCGACTGGGGCGACGACCGCGCGCCGCGCCGTCCCTGGCAGGAGACGATCATCTATGAGATGCACGTGAAGGGGTTCACGATGCGCCACCCAGGGGTGCGAGAGGACCTGCGAGGCACCTATGCAGGACTCGCGAGCGACGTCGCAGTGCGCCACCTGCGCGACCTCGGCGTCACCGCGATCGAGCTCTTGCCCGTCCACCACGCGATCGAGGAGAGCTTCCTCTCCGAGCGTCAGCTGACGAACTACTGGGGATACAGCTCGATCGGGTTCTTCGCGCCCCACTCAGGCTACGCGGCGACTGGCAGCTGCGGCCAGCAGCTCTCAGAGTTCAAGGGGATGGTGAAGGCGCTGCACGCTGCCGGCATAGAGGTGATCCTCGACGTCGTCTACAACCACACCGCAGAGGGCAACCACCTCGGGCCGATGCTGTGCTTCAAGGGCATCGACAACAGCACCTACTACCGGCTGGCGCCTGATGCACCGCGCCACTACGTCGACTGCACCGGCACCGGCAACACCCTCGACACGACGAACCCGATCGTGCTGAGGATGATCATGGACTCGCTGCGCTACTGGGCGACGGAGTGCAGAGTAGACGGCTTCCGCTTCGATCTCGCGACGACGCTCGCACGTGAGCGCTCAGGAGAGTACGACAAGGCAGCGGCGTTCCTCGATGTGATCGCCCAGGACCCGATCCTCTCGCAGGTGAAGCTGATCGCCGAGCCGTGGGACACGGGCCCAGGCGGCTACCAGGTCGGCAACTTCCCTGCACCCTGGCGCGAGTGGAACGGCGTCTACCGCGACACGGTGAGGGACTTCTGGCGAGGCCAGTCGAACGTCGCCGCGTTCGCCTCCCGCTTCACCGGCTCGAGCGACCTCTACGAGGCCGATGAGCGCGGTCCACTCGCCTCGATCAACTTCATCACCGCCCACGACGGCTTCACCCTCAGGGACCTCGTCTCCTACGACGAGAAGCACAACGAGGGAAACGGAGAGGACAACCGAGACGGCACCGACGACAACCGTTCCTGGAACTGCGGCGCAGAGGGGCCGACGGACGACTCGGCGATCATCAGCCTCCGGGAGCGCCAGCAGCGCAACCTGATCGCGACCCTGCTGCTCTCTGAGGGAGTGCCGATGGTGCTCGCCGGCGACGAGCTCGGCCGCTCCCAGCAGGGCAACAACAACGCCTGGTGCCAGGACAACGAGATCTCCTGGCTCGACTGGGCGCTCGCGCCCTGGCAGGAGGATCTGCACAGGTTCGTGCGATCGCTGATCTCGCTGCGCGCCCGTCACCTCGTCTTCCGCCGATCGCGCTTCTTCGCGGGCACCCTCGGCGAGGAGGGACTGCCAGACGTGTGGTGGTTCCGGCCTGACGGCCGCCGCATGACCCAGCGCGACTGGACGCGGCAGGACGCCCGCGCCCTCGGCGTGTTCCTGAATGGACAGAAGCTGCAGGAGACCGACGAGCAGGGAGCGCCGATCACCGACGTCTCCTTCCTCGTGCTGTTCAACGGCCACGACGAGCAGATCGAGTTCAAGCTGCCGAACGCCTCCTATGGGCGGCGCTGGACGATGCGGCTCTCAACCGCAGAGGAGAGCATCGACGAGGAGCCTGTTGAGGTGCGGGCGAGGGACATGGTCTCAGTGCATGGGCGCTCGATGCTCGTGCTCGAGCGCATCGGCATCGCAGGCGACCCAGCGGTGTGAAGGCAGTGGCTTCGCGCGTCGAGCGGATCCGACGAAGCGAGGCGGCCGAGCCCAGGCGGGCGGTGGGGCCTCATCAGCAGGCGCGACTGCGCGGCGCCCTCGCGCCCAGCGAGCCGACCAACCCGCTGAGGGCGACCTACCGGCTGCAGCTGAACCGAAGCTTCGGCTTCGCAGAGGCGAGAGCGCTCGTTCCCTACCTCCGCGAGCTTCGCATCAGCCACCTCTACCTGTCTCCCTGCCTCCAGGCGAGGTCGGACTCCGCTCACGGCTACGACGTCGTCGATCCAGGCAGGATCAGCGACGCGCTTGGCGGCGAGCGCGAGCTTCGCCTGCTTGCGCAGGCGGGACTGCCGATCATCCTCGACATCGTCCCGAACCACATGGGCATCGGCGATGAGAACCGCTGGTGGCGTGACCCTGAGGCGCGATCGCGCTGGTTCGACCTCTATCCGAACGGGGGGTACCGCCGGTTCTTCGACATCGACGATCTCGCCGCGATCCGCCAGGAGCGGGAGGAGGTCTTCGAGGCTTCCCACGCGAAGGTGCTCCAGCTGCTGCGGGAAGGCGTGCTGGACGGCCTTCGGATCGACCACCCCGACGGCCTCGCAGACCCGCGTGGGTACCTGCTTCGCCTGCGCGACAGGGGCGTTCAGCGCCTCTGGGTCGAGAAGATCCTCCAGCCTTCAGAGCCGCTGCGCAGCTGGCCGGTCACCGGCACCGTCGGCTACGAGTTCCTGAACGAGTCCTGCGCGCTGTTCGTCGACCGCCGCGCGCGTGAGCCGTTCACTCAGCTGCTCGCGGAGGTGACAGGGGAGTCGCGCGGCTTTCAGCAGATCGCCCTCGAAGCTCAGCTCGAGCAGGCGAGGGGGGCGTTCGCACGAGACGTGGAGCGGCTGCGTCTCGCCCGCGAGCACCAAGCGAGCACGCTGGAGCTCGCTCTTGCGAGCCTGCCCGTCTACCGCACCTACGTCAACCCGGCTGCAGGGCTCGTAGAAGACGCCGACGTCGAGGCGATCGCTGCGGCGAGGATGCCTGCAGAGCTTGCGAAGGAGCTGCTTCTGCAGGTGCGACGACAGGGCAGCGATGAGCTCGTCACGCGCTTCCAGCAGCTCTCCCCCGCGATCATGGCGAAGGGCGTCGAGGACACCGCCTTCTACCGCCACCTGCGCCTGCTCTGCCTCAACGAGGTCGGTGGTGACCCTGAACGGTTCGGCCTCTGCGTCGAGAGCTTCCACGAGGCCAACGAGGAGAGGCAGCGACGCTTCCCAGAGGGGCTGCTGAGCAGCCAGACCCATGACACGAAGCGCTCAGGCGACGCGCGCGCACGGCTCGCAGCGCTGAGCTGGATGCCAGAGCGCTGGCGGGAGCAGACGCTGTCCTGGAGACGGATCGGCCTGACCCTGCGCAAAGGCTCTGAGGCGCCTGACAGATCGGAGGAGTACCTGCTGCACCAGACCCTGATCAGCGTCTGGCCGATCAGCGCGGAGCGCCTCGACGCCCACCTCGTGAAGGCGCTGAGGGAGGCGAAGCGGAACACCTCCTGGGCACAGCCGAACGAGGACTGGGAGCAGGCCGTGCTCGCCTTCACGCACGCGCTCCTCGCAAGCGAAGAGCTCCAGTCTGAGCTCAACCCGTTCCTATCGGAGATCGACAGGGTGGGCAAGAGCATCGCCCTCCGCCAGCTGCTTCTGAAGCTGACGAGCCCAGGCGTGCCTGACATCTACCAGGGCGATGAGCTCTGGCTGTACTCCCTCGTCGACCCTGACAACCGCAGGCCAGTCGACTGGAAGCTGAGGGCACGCGCTCTGCGCTCGCTCGCGGCGGGCGGGAAGCCGACGGTGAGCACGCGCAAGCTCCATCTGATCATTGAGACGCTTGCGCTGCGGCAACGGCGGGCCAGCGCCTTCGCAGGCGGATATGAGCCGATCCCAGCGGGCCCCTGCACCTGCGCCTACCTGCGAGGACAGGAGGTGCTCGTCATCGTGCAGGTCGCGCAAGGCGGCGACGGAGAGATCGAGGTTCCGCTGTCCGGCCGCTGGCGGGATGTGCTGAGCGGCGTTGAGCGCCGCCTCGACGATGAGCGGCGCATCGGCGCGCTGCTCGACAGCGACGGCCTCGCTCTGCTCGAGCGGGTTGCCTGAGCACGCCCTGCATCACGAGCTCGCTCGCAAGCCCACCCGATGCAGCTGCCGTTGCCCCGCACACCCGATGCAGCTGCCGTTGCCCCCGCTCAGCTCATGAAGCCCGCGTTGCGGAGGAAAGAAGCGATCGTCAGCGCGGTGCGCTCGATCTCCGCTGGATCGACGCTCTCGTTTGGAGCATGGATCAGGCATTGCGGCTCCTCGACGCCGAGAAGCATCACCTCCGCCCCCTCCAAGACCTCTGCGAAGGCGGCACACAGGGGAATCGACCCACCCTGGCCGGCGAGCGTCACCTCCGCGCCGTATGAGGCGCGCATCGCCTCCACCATCGCTGCGAAGAAGGGTCCGTTGACGCTCGTCTGGAAGGGCTTGCCGCTCGCCTCATGCGCGATCTCGACGTGCGCTCCCCATGGTGCGACAGCCTTCAGGTGCGCTGTCAGCGCCTGCTCCGCTGCGACGAGGTCGACGCCTGGGGGCAGTCGCATGCTCACCCTCGCCCTCGCCTGAGGCTGGATCGCCGCCGCTGAGCCGGCGACTGACGGGCAGTCGATGCCGAGGAAGTTGATCGCTGGGCGCGCCCAAAGCATGTCTGAGACAGACCCGCTGCCGATCAGCGACACCCCGTCGAGCATGCCGACATCGGCGATGAAGGCCTGCGCCTCGTAGGGAGAGCCCTCCCAGCGACCGGTCGCATCGATCCCGCGCACTGAGACGTCCCCTGCGTCGTCGTGCAGCGTGCCAAGCATCCTCACGAGCGCGACGAGGGCGTCTGGCGCAGGGCCGCCGAACATCCCCGAGTGCATCGCGCCCTTCAGCGTCCTCACAGTCACCGTGAGGTTGACGACCCCGCGGAGGCTCACCGTCAGGGTTGGCAGCCCTGCCGCGACGTTGCCGCTGTCGCACACGAGCACCGCATCCGCTGCGATCAGCTCCCGCTCCCGTTCGATGAAGCGCTCGAGCCCTCCTGTGCCCTGCTCCTCCGCTCCCTCGACG
>JAJYUP010000143.1 GCA_021792455.1 Actinomycetes bacterium
GGGTCGTCACGGAGATCGTGACGAGCGAGAAGATGCCGAGTCCGATCACCGCGAGGGTGAGCAGCGGATCGAGCGGCATCATCAGTCGGCGTGGACGCTGGGAGACCGACTCGCTCGGCTGCTGGATCGGGGTGAGGGTCGCCGCCATCGGTCAGGACCCTGAGCCGATCGCTCGCGCCGCCGCACCCGCGGCGGGCGCGCCCGCAGAGTGCCTTCGTGCCGGCAGCCTCGCGGCAGCGCTGATGCGGCCGAGGCGGAGGGCTCGCACCGTCGCCGCTCGAGTCTCTCGCAGGCCCACGGCTGCGGTCATGGAATCGGGAGTCCCGCGACGAGCCTTGCCTTCGGCTGGTGGTAGAACTGCTCGGCCATCGCGCGCGCGACCGGCGCAGCCGCCTGATCGCCGTAGCCGCCCTGTTCGACTGTCACGGCGAGCAGCAGCGGGTTCTTTTCCGTGCCGATGTAGCACATGTACCAGGCCTGGGTTTCCTGGCCGAACCGTTCCGCGGTCCCCGTCTTCGCGTATACGGGGAAGGCGGACTGGTTCCAGCCCACCCACACGTTCGTCGAGGTCCCGCCTGGCCCCGTCGCTGCATCGTGGATGCCTTCGAAGATCGCGTGCAGATATTCAGGGTTGAGGTGGAACCGCCGGCGGATCTTGAATTCGGAGGTCAGCGACTGCACCAGGCCGCCATTGGATTCATCGATCTGCATGCCGAGGTGCGGCGTCACCACCGTCGCTTCGCCCCCGTTGCGGTAGGCGTCGATCAGCGCCGCGTATGCGACGGACATCTGCAGCGGCGAGGTCGCAAGGCCCCCCTGCCCCGTCGCGAGCTGCATGCTCTGCCCGACCGTCCACAGCTCGTGGGGTTCGTAGACGATGTGGCACGGCGTGCCGTGATCTTCACGGGTGCAGCGTTCTTCGGCCGCGTCGAGCTTCTTCACCCATTCTTCGTTCGGCACGACCCCCGTCAGCTCGGATGGCAGGTCGATCCCGGTCCTGCGGCCGATGCCGAGCCTCTTCGCCCAGCGCTGCAGAGCGTTGGGGTGGCTGAAGCCGCGCTTGCCGACCGTGTAGAAGTAGATGTCTGAGGAGACTTCGAGCGCGTGCACGAGGTCGACGTTGGGCAGGAACCCGCTTTCGGCGTTGCAGAATTCCTCCCCGTTTTCGACTATGCACTTGCCTGCGCCAAATTCTTCGGTCGTGTTCAGGAAGCCTTCTTCGAGCGCTCCGATCGCCATGATCGGCTTGAAGGTCGAGCCGACGGGGTAGCCGGATTCGACCGCGCGGTTTATCAGCGGCTCCCCCCCGGTCGCAGGCGGCGGACCCGGCGGCACGAGCCTGTTGTATTCGGCTGTGCTGATCGGACGGGTGAACACTTCAGGGTCATAGCTCGGGTAGGACCCCATCGCATAGATTTCGCCGTTGATCGGGTTCATCGCGACGAACGCCCCCGCGTCTGCGGGACGGCCTGCTTCGTTTGCGATCTTTATCTCCCCGCGCAGCGCCTGTTCGCCCGCCTGCTGGAGGGGCAGGTCGAGCGTCGTCTTCAGGCTGTAGCCCGCCTGCGGCTGGGTCACGGGGATCGGTTCTGAGATCGGTTCGTTCAGCGAGTTGACGAGTATCTTCTCCTTGCCGGGGGTGCCCTGAAGATACTTGTCGTAGTAGTACTCGAGCCCATCCTGGCCGACGATCGTTCCCGGTTCTGTGCCCTTGTAGGGGCCCTTTTCGAGCTCTTCCTGGCTGACGGGGCCGACGTGCCCGAAGACCTGGGCGGCCATTTCCCCGTAGGGGTAGTAGGGAACTGCGACGGGACGCTGCTCAACGCCGGGGAATTCGCGCTTGCGCTCAGCGAGGGTGATCGTCGCTGCCGCGCTTGCGGACGCGTCGACCGTCACCGGCGCATATGCCGTCGTGCTCACCCCCTGCACGACCAGTTCGTCGATCCTCCTCGCCGGCATGTGCAGCACCCTGCCGAGCCTTCTGAACAGACTGCTCAGGCGGCTCGCCGAGGAGGGCAGCGCAGCGATCGGGATCTGCGGTTCTTCTTCGGCTGCCCGCCTCAGCTTCGCCATCTCCGCCTCAACGACCCTGCGTGGGTGCTTCACGTTCGCGTAGCGCGTTTCGTAGCGCTTCAGGCGCGCCCTTGCGGCGGCGAGCCGTTCCCCTGCGGCCCTCCTTGCGGCTTCGTATGCGCGCACCTGGCCTTCGATCCCAGGCGGCAGCTGCGATGGCACCACCTGCACGGCACTGCTCGTGCGGCTCGCGACGAGCACTTCACCGTTGCGCGCGAGGATCTCGCCGCGGGGCGCAGGAACTGGGACCATCCGCGACTGCTGCTCGCTGACGAGGTGCACGTAGCGGTTGCCCGTCAGAATCTGCAGGTACCACAGCCTGAAGAAGATGATCCCGAACATCACGAGCGCGATCACCCCAAGCGCTGCCACGCGGAGGGCGATCTGCGGAGGGACGGGCAGCCGGCTCTCGGCACCGCGGACGGGCTCGATCCTCATGCACCCGCCTCGCCGCCCAGTCGATCGGAGCGCAGCTCACCGCTGACGGGCTGCACCCTCATGCCATCACCTCAGCGCCCAGTCGAACGGAACGCAGCTCACCGCTGACGGGCTGCACCCTCATGCCATCACCTCAGCGCCCAGTCGATCGGAGCGCCAGCGCATCGGCACGGGCGCGCAGCCCCGCTGTGCCGGGAGCTGCGGACGGCATGGGTGCGCCTGGAGGTGCATGTTGGAGACGGTCGTCATCAGCTCAAACGGTACTCACGCACGCGAGAGTGGGCTCAGTCCGCCGGTCGAGTATGCCCGGCGGCTGCGGCGCCTGCGCGGGTCCTTTGGCAGGCTCGGACGCAGAGCACGACGCACGATCACCCAGAACGGCATCGCCACGATCGCGTTCACGACCACGCCGAGCACGATCTGTCGCAGCAGCAGAAGGCTCACAGGGGCCTCGACGCCGAGCAGAAACTCGATCACGGACAGGCCGATCAGCGCGAAGGCGGAGGCGGCAACGCCGACGGCAAGCGGCGTCAGCGCCGCCTGCGGGTCGCGAGCCTCGCGGAGCCTGCCTGCCCAGAAGCCGATCAGGGTGAACAGCAGCGATGAGACCCCGAGGGTCTGCACGAATGCCAGATCTACGATCAAGCCGATGCTGAACCCTGCGAGCGCCCCCCACATCGAGCCGCACAGCAGCCCGACGAAGGCGGCGAGCAGAGGCGTCAGTTCTATCGTCACGCCGAACACCGGCACCTCCGATACGACGCCGACCTGGACGAAGACGACGAGCACGACGAGAAGCGCGATGCGCAGAGCCAGCTTGCCGTGAGACGCGGAGAGGCCCACTAGCCGCCACCTCCAGACTGCGCGTAGCTCGCCGCCGTGCCGGCGCTTTCCGCGGTGCTCGAGCTTTCGGCTGATTCGCTCCTGCTCGACGGCAGCGATGCGAGGCTCGAGCGGACCCGTGAGGCCCGCGCTCCCGGCACCTCCGTCAGCACCCGCACGAGGTCGAGGCTGTGCAGTTCGACTGCGGGGCGAATGTTGATCGAGGTGTAGGCGCTTTCTTCGATCGAGGTCACCGTCCCGATTGGGATCCCCGCCGGATAGAGCGACTGTGCTTCGGGGCTGATCATCCCTGAGGTGTCGACGATGTCGCCTTTCACGACTTCCGCTTTGCCGTGCAGGAACTGCAGCACGAGGTGACTCGGGTCGCCGACCTTCGGCTGCACGATCCCCCAGTCCGGCGTGCCTGCGATGCGGGCGGCGACTGCGACTTCGCTGTCGGTGATCAGGCTCACCTGCGCAGCGTCGGCGGCGACCTGGGTGACGACGCCGACGAGTCCTTCGCCGTTGTAGACGGCGTCGTTGATCGCGATCCCTTCAGAGGACCCTTTGTTGATGTCGACGGTCGAATACCAGGAGCTCGGAGTCTCGAACACGACTTCAGCGCTCACCGGCTTGTAGCCGGCGAGGTTCGCACTCGCTTCGACGTCGGCGATCGAGGTCGCTTCGCGGGCGGCGCGCGAGCGTTCCTGTTCTGCGACCCTCTCTGAGCGCAGCCTGTCGCGTTCTGCCCGCAGCCTGCTCACCTCGCCCTTCGCGTGCAGCACTTCCCCGAACCAGTTGATGACGCTGCGCACCGGCTTCAGCGCCGTGTTCGCACCATCCTGGATCGGCGAGACGACGGTCAGGAAGTCGCGCTGGACGGCGTGCAGTCCCCCATTCGGGGACTCGCCGAAGTATGCGGTGAGAAGGATGATCGACAGCACGACGAGCCCGATGAGCAGAGCCCGCCGCCGCCGGACCGTCTTACTGTGCAACGCTCGTGCCTTCCAGGAGGGAAACCTCGACCAAAAGAGTACGACGTGCAGGGGCGAGATGTGCTGCAAAGGTCACAGCGGAGGCCTCGGAGGCTGCGCCGCCTGCGGACACGACGCGCCAACAGGGCTCCCTGCGTACACGACGCGCCAGCCGCGCCCTCAACGCCGCCTGCGCCCGCGCGAGGCGTTTCGGTGCGCGCGGTGGATCGTCTCGAACTCCTCCAGTGACCTGCCGGACCCGACCGCGACACACGTCAGCGGCGATTCGGCGAGATGGGCGGGCATCTGGGTCTCCTCTCGCAGGCGGGCGTCGAGCCCCTGAAGCAGCGAGCCGCCACCGGCGAGCATTATCCCCCTGTCCATGATGTCGGAGGCGAGCTCTGGCGGGGTGCGGTCGAGCGTCTCCTTCACCGCTTCAACGATCTGGGAGACGGGTTCCTCCAAGGCGGTGCGTATCTCCTCGCTCGTGATCACGACCGTCTTCGGCAATCCAGAGACCATGTCGCGTCCGCGGATCTCAGCCTGGAGCTCCTCCTCCATCGGGCAGGCGGAGCCGATCTCGAGCTTCAGCTCCTCTGCGGTCTGCTGGCCGATCAGCAGCTTGTACTCGCGCTTCGCATAGTTGATGATCGCCTCGTCCATCTCGTCGCCGCCGACCCTTATCGACTGAGAGACGACGATCCCACCGAGCGAGATCACCGCGACCTCAGAGGTGCCGCCGCCGACGTCGACGACCATCGAACCTGTCGGCTCGCCGACGGGCAGCCCAGCGCCGATCGCCGCCGCCATGGGCTCCTCGATCAGGTACGCCGTCCGGGCGCCCGCGGACAGGCACGCCTCTTCCACCGCGCGCTTCTCCACGCCCGTCACACCAGAGGGAACGCACACGACCACCCTTGGATGCGCCCAACGGTTCTGGTGCACCTTCTGTATGAAGTGGCGCAGCATCTCCTCGGTGATGTCGAAGTCGGCGATCACGCCGTCCTTCAGGGGCCTGATCGCCTGGATCGAGCCTGGCGTGCGACCAAGCATCCGCTTCGCCTCGATGCCGACGGCATGGACTTCGCCTGATCGCGAGTCGATCGCGACGACGCTCGGCTCTGAGAGCACGATCCCCCGCCCGCGGACATACACGAGCGTGTTCGCCGTGCCGAGGTCGACCGCCATGTCGCGGCCGCCGAATCCTGTCAGATAGCTGAAGAGTCCCATTTCGAGAGCTGGTGGCCGCCAGTCGCGAGCCTGACCCGGTTGCGGGCAGACGCGCCATCGCGCCCACTGTGGAGGCGCGGCGAGCCTGACCGAGGTGCGGCGGAGTCTAGCGGAGAGCCGCTGAGCTTCAGGGCACTTGGCAGCTCGGTTGCATCAGGTGGCAGGCGGTCTTCCGTGGAGGAGGAGGATCTGCGGCCAAAGATCGATGAGCGTCGCGACCGGCAACCCGACCACGTTCTCATACTCGCCGCGCACCTCTGTCACGAGCAGCGCCCCAAGACCCTGGATCGCGTAGCCGCCGGCTCGCCCTCGCCACTGCCCTGAGGCGACACAGAGCTCGATCACCTCATGCGTCAGGGGCCTGAAGGTGACCGCCGTGCTCGCAACG
>JAJYUP010000029.1 GCA_021792455.1 Actinomycetes bacterium
TCGAGAGGGTCACGTCGATCAGAGGCTCCCTCTGCAGGATCACGTTCGGCGGGGTGAAGCGCAGTGTCTCCGCGATCGCGCGCTCGATCAGTGACCTGTCGGCCTTCACGGCCTCCAGCTGGTCGGGATGCTCCAGCAGATGGCGCACCATGTTCGCGAACGCCTTGCCTGCCGTCTCCCCGCCTGCTGTCAGAAGCAGCCCGCAGAAGGCGAGTATCTCCTCTTCGGGCATCCGCTCTCCTTCGAGATCTGCGCTCAGCAGCATCGAGAGCAGGTCATCCCCGTCCGATGAGCGCCGCTCTGCGATCCGCTCCCGGAGGTAAGCCTGGAAGGCGGCTCCGGCCTCCATCGCCTCCGCTGTCACGTCAGGATCACCGGATATGTTCGACGCGAAGCGAACGTTCGAGGTGTACCACCTCCTGATCTGCTCGCCGTCGGCGACGGGCAGCGCAAGCAGCCTCATTATCACTTCGATCGGAAATTCATCGCCGAACTCACGCACCAGATCGACGCTGCCGCGTGCGATGAACTTCGAGAGCAGGGAGCGCTCGATCTCCTCTATCTCCCCTTCGATGCGCTTCAGCCCCGCGCCGTGGACAGCAGGGTTCACCAACCGTCGGTGCGCTGTGTGCTCGCGACCCTCGAGCTCGAGGATCACCCTGCCGCCGACGACGGCGCCGAGGAAGCGTCCGTAGCAGCGCGCGGAGAACTCAGGCTCTGAGAGCACGCGAGAGACGTCCTCATAGCGGCTCGTGATGTAGGCACCCGTCGGCTCGTGCAGCAGAACGGGGAAGTCCTCCCTGAAGCTCGCGTAGAGGCCATAGGGGTCGGCCGCGAACTCCGGCGAGAGGATGTCAGGCACCACAACGCTCATTCCAGCTCCTCCATTCGCACCGCCACGCTCGCCGTGACGGGGACACCGCCGCCCCAGCAGCGGCCCTCACAGCGGTGAGGATACCGGATGCAGCGCGCTCGCACAAGACACCGGGAGACAGCTCTGGTGCAGCGCCGTCTCGACGCAGACGGGGGATCCGATCGGCCACCCAGACGGCCGGCCGCCCGCCGTCAGTCGGGGATCAGACCGTCGCCGCTGAAATCCGTTCGCGCCTCCGCGAGGCTCAGGTCCGCTGGCGGCAGGATCAGATCGGAGGCCAGCAGCTCATCTTCGCCGACCAGCTCGCCGTTGCTGCGGACATAGCCCACAAGCGCCCCAAGGGCGCTGCGGAAACGGTCCTCCTCGCCAGATTCGACCGCCGCGAGCACGTCCTCGTCCAGCCGCCCCAGCGCTCCATCGTCAGCGGCGAGGCGGTACTGGCCCTCTCCCGGTATGCGGACGATCATGACTGCTGCTGCGCTGAAGCATCGCCGTCCTCTGCACCACCGGCGCTCAGCTCGCCGTCCTCTGCACCACCGGCGCTCAGCTCGCCGGCCGACGAACCGCCTGCGCCCAGCTCACCCTTCATCTTCGCCAGTTCAGCGTCCACTGCTGAGGTGCTCGACAGCTGTTTCAGCTGGCGGTCTATGTCGTCTTCGCCTGGGCCGAGCTGTGTCAGGTCTTCGAAGGTGCCGGCCGATTCGAGCTCTGATACGGCGTCGGCGCGCGCCTTCATGTTTTCGGTCTTGTCGATCGCGCGCTGCATCGCCAGGCCGACGTCTGCCATCTGCTCGCCCACGCCCGTTGCGGCCTCCGAGATCCTCACCTGAGCCTCCGCAGCGGAGTACTGGGCCTTTATCACCTCCTTCTTCGTCCTGAAGGCTTCGATCTTCGCCCGCAGCTTCTGCTCGGATTCCGTCAGCTTCTGCTGCTGATCTTCCAGTTCGGCGACCTGCTGGTCGAGCGACTGAAGCTCCGCCTGAGCGCCGTTCTTTCGTTCGAGCGCGGTTCGCGCCAGATCTTCCTGGCCGGCGGAGAGGGCCTGGCGCGCCTGGGTGTCGAGCTTCACGAGCTGCTGCTGGATCGTCTTCTCCTGCATCTGCAGCCGCTTCTTCGCCGTCACCACATCGGCGATCCCCTTCTTCACGTTCTGCAGCTGTTCCACCTGCTTCTGGTAGCTGTAGTCGAGCGTCTCCGCGGGGTCTTCGGCTCGTTCGAGCAGCTTCGAGACCTTCGCTTTCACGACGGTTGACATACGCCCTGTCAGGCCGGCCATGCGGTCCTCCTGTCATCTCTTCGCGGGAGCCTCAAGCGTAGCTCACATCAACGCGAGGCCAAGCGGTTGCGAGCCCTCGCGGCCATCATCTCAGAGTCCGGCTGGATGACGCTTCACAAAGCCGCGGTTCTCCCGCCGCAGCGGGCGCCAACGCGGGCCTTCGAGGCCTGAGGGGTCTTCCACCGGGCTCGTGTCGAGCCGCAGGCCTGCGACCGTCATGTAGGCGTGTTCGGGGTTCGCAAATATCGTCACCCAGCGCCCGACGCCGCGTTCGCCCCAGCCCATCATTTCGGAGGAGTCCATCGGCGCCGTTATCAACCCTGCACCATGCAGCGCATAGGAGACGGTGCCGGAGCAGTCGTAGCCCCAGGAGATGAAGGAGCCATGCCCGCCACCGTAGACGTAGGGCCTGCCGATGATTTCGTTCGCCGCCCAGATCATTTCCTGAACCGCCGCAGGAGCGTTCATCGGCGCGGCCGCGAGGCCATTGATCTCCTCTGCGCTCGAGCCTGGCACGAGCAGCTCTGGCTTCGCCTCGGCGGCGACACCGACAGGGCTTCCGCCGGTCGCAGCGGACAGCGCCGCTGGCGCAGGTGGAGCCGCGTAGGGCACAGGCTGTCCAGCGGCATCCTTCACGTACACCGGGCCTTCATATGGCGGCTGCGGCGTGTTCGCAGTGATCGGGGCGTAGTCGCCTGACAGAGCTCTCGCCTTTCCATCCCGGCGGGCGGCTCTGCGCGGCTTGCGCAGCGCTCCTGCGCGCCTGCGGCCTGAGGCCGCTGGCCTGCCTGACGCGGTGCCCCCTGTTTCTGCGACGTGGGCACGGTCGCGCCGGTGGACGCTGCCTGCAGCGATCGCTGGCGCGGCGCCAATCGCAGCAGCGGAGGCCGCCCAGATCGTCATCAGCAGGACTCTCGCTCTCACAGCAACCTCTTTCGTCGGCCTCCGGGGTTAGCTGACGGGCTGGCGCTGAAAGAGCCTGCGCCTCTCGCGGTTCACCGCGGGATTCGCCCCAATAACTGGGTCCCCCGGTCTCTGGCACCCAGCCAGAGATTCGGCATGTCGGGGCGGCACCCTAGCAAACTGCAAGGACGGTTGCACGGTTGCGCGCACCTCGCGCGCGACGTGGAGGTCTCGTGGATGTCTCGAAGCGCCAGCTCGCTGCGCTCGCGTCCTCGCCAGGGTCTAATCTGCGACGCGCATGCGGATCGGAGGTCGATCGGGGTCGCTTGTCCTGCTCCTTGCAACAGTCGCGCTCACAGCAGGCTGCGGCAAGAGCGCTGTGCTTCAGGGTGCGGCGAGCTCTCAGCGCACGGAGGCAGCCCGCAGCGGGATCGGCCCTCATGGCTCGGCAGCGGAAACCTCAGGCATACAGGGACAGGCTCAGGCCTCGACTGGCAGCACGACGCGTCTCGGGGGTGCAGACGTCGCTGTCGACGCCGCTGAGATCGCCCAGACGCTCTACCCAGGCCTCACCCCTGGCACCAGGCCTGCCGCTGCAGTCATCGTCGGTGTCGAAGACTGGCCGGGCGCACTTGCCGCCTCAGCGCTCGCCGCAGCACCCCTTCGGGCCCCGATCATCTACAGCGAACGAGGACGCCTGCCGCCGGCGAGCGCGGCCGCGCTCGCCGCGATCGAGCCCCTTGGGTCGACGCTCATCGGAGGCGCACAGCTCATCGTCGTCGGCGACGCACCCGCACCGCCTCGCTACAGGGCGCTCAGGCTGCGGGCAGGCTCGCCCTACCAGCTCGCGGCGAAGATCGCCGCGCTGCAGGCGAGGATCTCATCCCGACCTCCACGCGCGGCGATCATCGCAGGCATCGGCGGCCCCCCAGCACTGTCGATGCCCGCCGCAGGGCTTGCCGCTGAGAGCGGCAGCCCGATCCTGCTCGTCGAACAGAATGGCCTGCCGTCAGCGACAGCGGAAGCGATCTCCTCGCTTCATCTTCAGCGCGCCTACCTCGTCGGGCCGGCCCAGGCAATCGATTCGCATGTGGCCGCGCAGCTGCGCAGGCACGTCGCAGAGCGACGGATCGGCGCCCCTGGACCAGTAGCCAACTCCATCGCGGTCGCGGCGTTCAGCGCAGGTCCGTTCGGCTGGGGAGTCGATGAACCTGGTCATGGGCTCGTGTTCGCGCTCGCCTCCAGACCCTTTGACGCACCTGCCGCTGCGGGGTTGTCATCCTCCGCGCAGTTTGGGCCGCTGCTGCTGCTCAGCGGCGCCGATCGCCTGCCGACGCCCCTGCGTCGTTACCTCCGCGACATCCAGCCGGGCTACGGCAGCACACCGGAATCGACGCCTGTCAGGGGCGTCTACAATCGCGGCTGGATCATCGGCGGCCCCAGAGCCATCTCAGCCGGGACGCAGGCGGAGCTCGACGAACTGCTCAGGAGCGTGCCCACCGGCAACGCAGCGACGCCAAGCCTGCTTCCCTGAGTGACGAGCAGAGGCAGGACGCCTCGTCTCGCACCCGCAGCCGCTCGCCGATGCGCTCCACAGCAAGCACGCCCGATCACACGCACGCGCGGTCGCAGGCACGCGCGGTCGCAGGCACGCGCGATCAGGCTTGCCGCTGCGCGTCGATGCCGTCCAGAAGCAGCCAGTTGCCTTCCAGCGACGCCTCGGCAACCGCGAGAACCCGGTCGAGATCTCGCTCCTCAGCCAGCTCCCGCAGCAGAGCGGCGGACTCATCGGCATGTTCTGCGTCCCGCACTGCGTGGAGCTCGAAGTAACCCACGCCGGGTGAGCCGTTTCGCATGCCATAGTGCTCTGTCAGGCCCTGAAGCTTCGTCGCGGAGATCGCCGGCTGGGAGGCCTCCAGCGCGTACAGCACGCCGAGCCGCTCCACGAGGTCCTCGCCCGCCGTCCAGGCAGCCACGCAACTCGACGTCTGCGGCAGCGCAGGCGCGATCGGCTCCGCGTCCTGCGCCCTCGCGAACTCATCCCAGAGCTCGATGTGGAAGCGCTCTTCCTCGGCGTGGCGCTCGAGCGCCGCTCGGCTCGAAGGTGGGGCGCTCTGCGCCGCGGCCGCGGACACCTCCGCGAGGGCGACCACCGCGTGTCTGTACTGGCCCGCATATAGGCGCAGCTCCTCCGCCGTCAGAGCCCCATCGCTCCAGCGCTCGTAGAAGGGGTGCCGCAGCACGTCTGTTCCCGCTCTCGCTTCGTCCAACAGCTTCACGATGTCCATCGCCTGTCCACCCCTTCGCTTTCAGTCGGCTTTCCCTCGTCGAGCGGCTGATCCTACCTCTCAGCGCCGTCGCCTCATCGTCCGCTGCACTATCCGCGCCGTCAGCGCAAAGCGCGCCGCGCCGTCAGCGCAAAGCGAGCGGGAAGACGGCGGGCAGCGAGGAGGCGCCGACCCAGCCGGCGAGCGCAGCCCGTATCTGCACCACGTTCGGTGACGGCGTCCAGGCTCGCCGGTCCGCCGCTGCAGGCGCCCCCTCGACATCACGGCCCGACGCCGGACCTGCGGAGGCGACGGGAGGGACATGAGACGGTGGACGCCGCACGAGGCATAATGGAGGCGTGAGCCAAGCAGAAGACCCGCGCAGGGCAGCGGCTGGGAAGGTCACCATCGAGGACATCCACCAGCTCTCTGGAGCCTCCACCCCGCACTTTGCGCTGCAGATCCGCAACCGCATAGCGGCGCTCATCGCCCCACTGCCCCCAGAGCACCCAGCGCGGATCGCCGGCGAGCGGGAGATCGCGCGGCTCGAGCAGCTCGGCCGCTCAGGGCAGGCCTTTGGCGAGGCGGCAGCGACGGGCGAGCCGCATCTGCCCTCACTCAGCAGCGTCTGAGCCGCCCCCCGCCTCCTCGCTGCGCACCTCGACCCACTCCAGCTGTTCGCGTTCCCCACCTCCGTCGGCGCCAACCCATTGCCTCCGCCAGAGCTCTCCAGCCGCTCGAAGCATCTGCTCGGCGCGCCCAGGAGGCCGCGGCCACGACTCAACCGCGGCCGATCCGCTGCAGTCGCCGCGCCTGGAAACGGGATCTCGCGACTGAGAGCAGCAGCGCGAACAGTCCTATGTCGACCGCGAGCAGGCCCGTGTTCACGACCACAGGAACACGCAGGAACAGCGACAGCAGGAGGATCACAACCGAATGAAACGTGATCACAGGGAGCGCCGCGAGCATGATCGAATGGGAGCGGTAGCCGCTTCCGTGCTCTCGCCACGTCACCTCCAGCGTTCCCGCCGCGACCGCGAGCAGGCCGATCAGAGCCGGCTTGCCGCCATATGGAGCTCCACCCTGGAGCCCGATCACCATGCTCACCGCGCCGCACGCGATCAGCAGCTCGGAGACTGGCACTGGATGCCATCGCGGCTTCGGACGCTCTCCATAGGTTCTCGACACAGCGCTCTCGCGGCTCGGGCGGGCCGCCTTCCTCGCCGGCATCCGCTCGCTTCGCTCAGCGGCGGGAGCGCCTCCAGAGAGCACGCGTGCGCCGCGCGCTCGCTCGCGCGTCCGGCGCTTGCGGGAATGGGCGTGATTCGGGCGGGCGGGCATCGCTCTGCTACCTCGCCCCCCGCTGCCTGCGGACCCACCTCATCCAGCCGATCGTAGCGGCAATCTGACGCCATGGCCGCACCGACGCCCGAGGACTGAGCCGCGCCAGCCTCGAGGCGGGCGCACGCAAGCCGCCCTATCCTGCGCTGCAGGTGACCGACCGGATCAGACCAGACCCACATCGAGCGCCGCACCTTCGGGGAGCGATCGGACTCGAGGGCGCCGACACCGGGCAGCGCCTCGGCTCGGGACAGGGGGAGCGAGAGGTCACGGGGATTCCAGGCAGCCGCCTCCCTGGCCCATATCCTGTAGGCGAGTATGCGCAGGCGCTGCGCAGCAGGCTCCGGGCGTTCGCGCGAGTTCAGCTCATCGGCGAGCTCGTCAACCTCCGCTTTGGCAGGGCGCGCGTCTACTTCGAGCTGCGCGACAGCGCTGGCGCGCTGCCCTGCGCGGTGTGGCGCAAGGAGTGGGAGACGATCAGCGCGCGCGCCAGCGATCTCGGTGAAGGCATGCAGATCGTCGTACAGGGAGGGTGCGACTACTACCCAGGCAGCGCCGCGTCCTCTCCATCCTTCTCCTTCGCTGTCACCGACCTCAGAATCGCAGGCGAGGGGGACCTGCTCGTCAGGCTCGAGCGGCTGCGCAAGGCGCTCCACGCGGAGGGACTTCTCGATCGCCAGGCGTCTCTGCTGCCGCTGCCTGCGCTGCCGGGAACGATAGGGATCGTCTGCAGCGCGACGGGCAAGGCGCGTCACGACCTTCTCGCGGCGTTTGCGCGCAGGGGGTGGGCTGGCCGGATCGTCTGGGCCTACGCGCCGGTCCAAGACCGGCATGCAGCTCCTGCGATCACGCGGGCGCTCCAAGACCTCGCCGCCACCTCACAGGTCGATGTCGCGATCGTCGCACGCGGAGGCGGCTCGCTCGCGGACCTGCTCTGCTTCTGCGACGAGACGCTCTGCCGCACGGTCGCAATGCTGCCGATGCCCGTAGTCGCCTCCGTTGGACACCACACCGATCGCACTCTGCTCGACGACGTCGCAGCGCTCAGCTGCTCGACGCCGACCCATGCGGCTGAGGCGGTTGTCGCGGTCGACTGTCGGCAGGCGCGGCGTCAGCTCGCTGCTGCAGGCGCTCGGCTGCGCGATCATGGCCGGCGCTCCGCGCTCGATCGCGCCAAGCAGCTTCTCGCCCTGATCAGGGCTCCATCGGAGCAGCTGTACAGGCAGCGCTCACGGCTTCACCAGCAGCTTCGCGAGATCCGCGCCTCCGCACACCGGCGGCTGCTGTCTGAGCGGGAGGTCTCGCTGCGCTCTGTATGCGGGCTCAATGATGCGGTCGAGCGCAGGCGCCGCGAGCACCAGGCGAGCAGAACGACTGGCCTGCAGCGGCTGATGCTCGCACTCGCGGCCCACGAGCCGGAGCGCACCCTCCAGCGTGGCTACGCCCTCGTCCAAGACGAGTCTGGTGGGCTGATCGGCTCGGCGCAAGCGGCCTCGAAGGCGCGTCGCCTCTCGCTTCGCTTCTTCGACGGCGAGGTTTGCGCCATCGTCGAGAAGGGCGATGACTGAGCGCGTGGCCCGCCCGATCGACGCGCACGCAGACCATCTGCGCCGACAACCCGTCGGATGCTCAGAGCGAGGGCAGGCGCCGCCTCCACCTCGAGCACACCGCGCTGCGCAGCCGGCTTGCCCTGTATCGTCGGCAGCGATGAGAGCGACCTGCGCTGGCATGCTCCAACCCACAACGGGCAGCTCCCGAGCTTTGGCCGCAAAGAGACGATCCCGCTCCGCAGGGACGCGATCCGGCGCCTCAGGGACGCGATCCGGGGCGGCAGGGAGGCAATCCGGGGCGGCAGGGACGCGATCCGGCTCCGCGATGATGAGCCCACCCTTGCTCGGCAGAACTGGGCCTGCTGCGTATGGATGAAGCGCAGCCCAGCTATGAGGCCGCCGCCGCGCGGGTCGAAGAGATCATCAGGCGGCTCGATTCCGGCGAGGCGAGCCTCCGGGAGACGCTCGAGCTCGTCAAGGAGGGCAAGCAGCTGATCGAACGCTGCGCGTCAGAGCTGGAGGCCGTCTCCGGCGCGCTCGAGGAGCTGCACCTCGATCAGCTCGTGCAACGTCTCGAGCAGGACTCCCAATGAACACCGAGGAGAGACTTCGATGAGCATCTGGCACAGGCTTTCAGAGTTGCCGCTTCACATCGAGCGTTGCGAGCTTCTGCCCCTTCAGATGCAGATCTCAGACCAGTTCACTCGTCGCAGCACGCTCATCCGGCTTCACGGCCGAGGGCAGGAGGGCCTTGGCGAGGACGTCACCTACGACACACGCGACCACGAGCTGCTGCAGAGTGCGGGCAGCCCGCGAGAGCTCGTCGGCCAGCACACGCTCTCGAGCTTCTCCGAGACGCTCGGCAACCTGGAGCTGTTCCCAGCGCCGCCGCAGCGAGAGGTCTCCAGACGCTACCGCGTGTGGGCATACGAGTCTGGCGCCCTCGACCTCGCGCTCAGGCAGTCTGGTCTCGCGCTCCACGAAGCACTTCAGATCGAGCCCGCGCCGCTCAACTTCGTCGTCTCGCTGCGGCTGGAGGAGCCGCCAAGCCTCGAGCCGATCCGACGGCGTCTGGAGGCGGCTCCTCGCATCCACTTCAAGCTCGACCCGACGCCATCCTGGGATCGCGGGTTTCTCGAGCGGCTGTCGAGCATCGCCGTGGTCGACACGCTCGACCTCAAGGGCTGCTACGAAGGCACGATCGTCGACAACCCAGCGGATCCAGAGCTGTACCGCCGAGTCGCAGAGGCCTTTCCCCAAGCGTGGCTGGAGGATCCAAAGCTGACGCCAAGCACTGAACGGGTGCTCGCCCCGCACGCGCACCGCATCACCTGGGATGCCCCGATCCATCAGCGATCAGACATCCAAGCGCTTGCGCGCAGGCCTTCCTCCATAAACGTGAAGCCATCGCGGATCGGCCGGCTGCAGGATCTGCTCGAGGTGTATGAGTACTGCGCTCAGCAGGGAATCCGCTGCTATGGAGGAGGCCAGACGGAGCTTGGGCCTGGACGCGGCCAGGCGCAGTACCTCGCCTCCCTGTTCCACCCGGACGCGCCCAACGACGTCGCGCCACGGGGCTGGAACTGGCCGCACCTCGCAGCGGAGCTCAGCGAAAGCCCCCTTCCAGCCTCGCCAGAGAGGATCGGGTTTCGCTGGCGCGAATAGAGCCGCCGAACCTGACAGCTTCGCCGGAAGCGCAACTTCTCCTGCGTGCCTCTGTTTCGAGGCGCATAGCCGCTAGGGTCCGACCACACCTCGACAGCGCAGCCTCTCGGCTCAAAGCACGACAGCATCACCTGTGTCCGCCCAAACGCACACGAGACCGATCGTCGTCGCCATCGTGAGCGCAGCCCTGCTGCTGCTCGGCACATCCCCTGCAGCGGGCGAGCCCCACGCGCATCGCGACGGCTCCGAAGCAGCTGCCGCTGCCACGCCCGTCCGCCCCGCAGGGCGCCCGAGGCCTCTGCGCGCAGAACCCGGACGCGTCGGTCTCGCCGACATCAGCACCGTGAAACGATCAGCTGAGCGCAGGAAGCGCAGGCGCCCAGGCAGCAGCGGCGGCACGAGCGCTGCAGCGACGGGCACAGGCCGCAAGGCCGCCAAGCATCGCACCCCCGTGGAGGGGCGCATAGCGAGCGTGAGGTGCGTACCGGAAGCCAACTGCGGCGCCCAGATCCACGAGGTCTCGCTGCATGGCGGACATCTGCAGGTGACGGGGCCTGGGATCGGCCCAAACATGGCTGTCGCGTTCGCGAGCAGATGGCACGGGAGGCGTCTTGGTCCAAACACGCCGAAGGCGCCGAGGGCGCACCTTCGCAAGACGCCGCTTGGCCTGCTCGTCTCGATCCCGAAGCTCGCACGCACCGGCAGGATCACCGTCATTCTCGGCGGCAGGCGTCACACGAACCTCTATGGGCCGATCTACATCACGCCGAAGACGCTGCACCCACCGCCCAAGCCGGCGCCAGCCTCGCCCGCTACGGTCGAGATCCCGATCACAGGTCCACCGGTCGCGATCGGCCCAGCACCAAGCAACACAGCTTTCAACGGCCAAGGGATGTGGATCTGGTATTTGAGCAAGTCGGACGGCGGCGACCTCGCCGCGATCGCCGCGCAGGCGAAGGCGTCAGGAATAAGCACAGTCTTCGTGAAGAGCTCCGACGGTCCCGAAGACTACTGGAGCCAGTTCTCGCCTGAACTCGTCCAAACGCTGCATGCCGCCGGCTTGAAGGTGTGCGCCTGGCAGTACGTCTATGGAACCGAACCGCTCGGCGAGGCGGCGCTTGGTGCTGAGGCTGTCGCCAACGGGGCAGACTGCCTCGTCATCGACGCGGAGAGCACGTACGAAGGGCGCTATGCGGCCGCCCAGCAGTACATCGAGGCCCTGCGGGCGAAGATAGGCCCAAGCTACCCCGTCGCGCTCGCCTCCTTCCCCTACGTCGACTATCACGAGTCGTTTCCCTACTCGGTGTTCCTGGGTCCGGAAGGCGCCCAGTTCAACCTGCCTCAGATGTATTGGAAGGACATCGGGACCTCAGTCGAAGAGGTCTACGTCCACACCTACGAACAGAACCTCATCTATGGGCGGCCAATCATGCCGCTTGGCCAGACCTACAGCCATCCATCCAACTCGGAACTCGTCGCCTTCAGGTCCCTCGCAAGCGCGTACGGCTCGAGTGGGGAGTCGTTCTGGGATTGGCAGGAAACGACGGCAAGCGGCTGGAAGGCGCTTGCCGAACCACTCAACCCAGCCCTGCACGTGCCTTCCCCGGAGATGACCTCTCCGCTGCTGAAGCAGGGAGCGAAAGGCGACCAGGTCCTGTGGCTGCAGGAGCACCTCGCCTCAGCGATTCCAACGCAGCAGATAACGGGGATCTTCAACGAAGAAACGACGAGCAGCCTCATCCAGTTCCAGACCGCGCATGGCCTGCCAGCGACGGGGGAAACGAGCCCTGAAACCTGGAGCGCTCTGCTCGCGCTCCCCCCCGTCACGGTGGATTGGACAGGCACGAGCACCAGCACCAGCACGACGACGACCTCGACGACGACCTCGACGACGACGTCGAGCACGAGCAGTACTGCGAGCACGACGACCGGCGGAGCGACGGGTTGACTGGCAGGCGCGATCCCATCGCGCACACGCTCTGAGTGAGGCGATCCCCCACGCGCACGCGCGCAGCGCGCACACGCTCTGCGGGAGGCGATCCCCCCGCGCGGGTGCCCAGCGCGCTCAGGCGCGCGCTGAGGCGCTCCCCCGCAGAGGCGTCTAGGCGCGGTGTCAGACCCGCTGGATCAGGGTGCCCGTTCCGAGGCCCCCGCCGCAGCACATCGTGACGAAGCCGATCTCCTTGTCGGCGCGCTCGAGCTCGTGCAGCAGCGTCGTGATCAGCCTCGCGCCGGTGGAGCCGAGGGGGTGGCCAAGCGCAATCGCGCCACCGTTCACGTTCACCCGATCCATGTCAGGGTTCAGCTCGCGCCGCCACGCGGCGACGACGGAGGCGAACGCCTCGTTGATCTCGATCAGGTCGATGTCGTCGATCTTCATCGCGTTGCGCTGCAGAATCCTGCGCGTCGCGGGAATCGGACCCTCCAGCATCTTCACGGGGTCGGTGCCAACCGTCGTCATGTCGAGGATCCGCGCCCTTGGCTGCAGGCCAAGAGCCTTCGCCTTCTCCGCGCTCATCAGCAGCACAGCGGCGGCGCCATCGGAGATCTGAGACGAGTTGCCCGCAGTGATCTTCCCATCTGGCTTGAAGGCCGGCTTCAACTGCGAGAGCGCCTCGAGGCTCGTCTCAGGCCGTATCCCCTGGTCGCTCACGAACGTATCGCCGTTCACGGGGAAGGGAACGATCTCGCGGGCGAAGCGTCCCTCCTCGGTCGCCTGGTGGGCGAGCTTGTGTGAGCGGAGAGCGAGCTCGTCGAGCTCTGAGCGGGGGATCTCCCACTCCTCGGCGATCATCTCCGCGCCGAGCCCCTGGCCGACGATCTGGTGCTTCTCCAGAAGCGAAGGCGTCAAGGCGAACCCGAACTCCTGCTGGGTCTTCGCTCCATCGGCGAACGATATGTGGCCCATGTGCTCGACGCCCGCGCCGATCATCGCATCGTGGATGCCGCAGGCGATCAGCGCACTCGCGAAGTTCACCGCCTGCTGGGCCGAACCGCACTGCCGGTCGACTGTCGCCGCTGGGGTCTCTATCGGCAGGCCTTCCTGCAGCCAGGCGTTGCGCGCGATGTTCAGGCCCTGCTCGCCGAACTGCTGAACGCACCCCGCGACCACGTCCTCGACCTCAGAGGGCTCGATGCCGGCCCGCGCGATCACCTCGGTGTAGCACTTGCCGAGCAGATCGTTCGGGTGCACGTCCTTGTAGTAGCCCTTCTCCTCGTGTCCTCGTCCGATTGGGGTGCGGACCGCCTCGACGATCACGACCTCCCGACCCTCCGGCTTCCTCATATGACTGGCCTCCTATCCAAGGCAGATTTGCTCGAACCGACGCTCAGCTGTCGCTCCCTCTACTGTACAGCTCATGGTCCATAGATTGACTGGTCAGTCAATCGCTGTCTTCCTGGAGGAGAGACATCCGTGAATGAGAGACTTGCGATAGTCGGCGGCGGGGCGATCGCCTGCGGCCTCGCGGCGACCGCGGCGCACTGCGGCACCGTACTGCTTCTCACGCGCTCTGAGCACTCAGCGAAGCGCGCTGGCGCAACCGTTGCGCGCACGCTCACGAAGCTCGGCACCGATATCGACCCAGCCCGCATACAGATTGCGAACGGCGACTGCGACCTCGCTGGCGCGACCTTCATCGTCGAGGCGATCGTTGAGGCGTATGAGGCGAAGGAAGAGCTCCTTGCGAAGCTCGCGAAGCTGACCTCAGAGGACACCGTGCTCGCAACGACGACCTCTTCGCTGTCGGTGGAGCGCCTCGCCGAGGCCTCAGGCGCCCCTCATCGCTTCGTTGGCCTCCACGTGTTCAATCCCGTCCCGAAGATGAATCTCGTAGAGCTCGTGCTGCCAAGCAGGGCTTCAGCGAGCACCCGCTCACGGGCTGCAGCGCTGTGCGAGACGCTCGGGAAGACGGCGGTGATCGTCCCTGACATCCCTGGGTTCGTCGTGAACAGGCTGCTGTTCCCCTATCTGTTCAGCGCGGTGCACCTGCTCGAAGAGACGGGCGTCGAGCCTCGCGCAATCGACGAATGCATGAAGCTCGGCGCTGGGCATCCGATGGGCCCACTCGCGCTGCTCGACCTCGTTGGCCTCGATGTCGCTGAAGCGATCGGCGGCGAGATCGGCGCCTCGCTGCCGCCGATGCTCCCAACCATGATCGCGAAGGGAGCCCTCGGACGCAAGGCGGGCAAGGGCTTCTACGACTACGAGGAACGCGGGGCGCAACAGGGAAGCGGGGCGCAACAGGAACGCGGGGCGCAACAGGAACGCGGGGCGCAACAGGGAAGCGGGGCGCAACAGGGAAGCGGGGCGCAGCAGGCAAGCAGAGCACGGTGAAGGCGCGATCGTGGTCGAACCCTCTGCATCAGAGCTCAGGCCGCGACGCCCGCCGCCCCACCTCCACCGACGTGCCCCCTGAAAAGATTTATTTGCCCTGAGGCATCTTTTATCTGGCGTTCATCGAGACGGGCATACTTGGTGCTGCGACATAGTTCGCAACGCACACCCGCCTCCTCCCAGTGCACAGCGTCCGGCCCGCTCCCCCCGCGGGCCGGACGTGTCTTTCGGGTCGTTTCTGTCTTCTGCGCCGTTCGCTCGGCCCAAGTCGCCCGTCCCGTCCGCGCACATCGTGACGCGCCGCCTCTGAGCCGGCGAACCGAGCCGCCTCGACGCCGGGCTGCCTCTGAAGCGCCCGCCTCAACGCTGTGGCCCCCGCTCTCGCGTCGGGAGCATGGGGCGCTGTCTGATGCGCACAGCCTCGATCCGGTTTTCGCGCACAGACTCGACTCTGATCGAGTAGCCGTTCGCGCTCACGGTGTCACCTCGTCGCGGCAGCCGCCCAAGCTCGCTGAAGACGAGGCCGCCGACCGAGTTGTATGCGTCCGTGTCGACTGGCAGATGCAGCCCGTAGTCGGCGAGATCGGTGACGGCGACGTGGCCGCGCACGAACCAGTCCCCGTTTGCGAGCTGGCGGACCTCAGCGCCCGTCGGATCGGTCTCATCTGCGATCTCGCCGACGACCTCCTCGATTATGTCCTCGAACGTGACGATCCCCACGACCCGTCCGTACTCTTCGACGACGACTGCCATCTGGGTGCGCTGACGCTGCAGTTCGGCGAGCAGGTCGTCGAGCGGCTTCGTCTCAGGGACGATCGGTGCGTCGTGCACGATCGCGGCGATCGGCGCGTCAGAGCCATGCTCGAGGTACAGACGCGCGAGCGCATTCGCGTGGACGAGGCCGAGCACGCGGTCGCGGTTGCCCTGCTCAGTGACGACGAGCCGCGTGTGGCCCGTCGAGATGCAGATCCGCAGCGCCGTCTCCGCGTCCTCCGTCACATCGACGGTGACGACGGCGGGGATCGGCGTCATCACCTGGCGCGCCTCCTGCTCATGCAGATGAAAGACCCCTGTGAGCATGCCCGCCTCGCCAGGATCGATGTGCCCACCGGCGAAGGACTCCGCGATCAGGCGCTTCAGCTCCTCAGGGGTGCCGCCGGCGGGCTCCCTCATCACGTCCACTCCGAGCAGCCTCAGGATCCTGTTCGAGACCGCTGTGACGACGACGATCAGCGGGCCGAACAGCACCCTGAACGCCCGCAGAGGGGCAGCGATCCGGCGTGCGACGGACTCAGCGCGATCGATCGCATAGAACTTCGGAACCATCTCCCCAGCAATCAGCTGGGCTGCCGTGATCAGCGAGAAGGAGATGATGACGGCAAGCACGACGGCGACGCCTTCACTGAGGCCATTGCCGAACGCGTTCTTCAGGACGTCCGCGAGCGCGGGCTCACCAAGCGCGCCGATGCCGAGCGAGGTCATCGTCACGCCGATCTGCACGGCAGAGATGTACTCGTTGATGCTCTGCAGCTGCTCGAGCGCGAGCGCCGCGCCCCGCTCGCGGCGCTCGACCATCCCTTCAAGCCTTGCGCGACGCGAGCGCACGAGGGCATACTCTGCGATCACGAAGAACGCGTTGACCGCGATCAGCACCGCCGTGAGGATGAGTCTCAGTGCGTTCACGCCGTACCAGCGGCGCGGCGGTGCCCCACGCTACTTCGAGGAGGTTTGTCGTCGTCTTCCATTGATGCCGACGGCTACACCGTAGCAGCGGCCTGAGACGGGATCACCCCATCCCATCGATCTGCCGCGCGAGTGAGAGGTCGCGCTCTGTCAGGCCACCCTCCGAATGGGTGCTCAGCGTCAGCCTGACCTGATTCCAGTCGTGCAGGAAGATGTCAGGGTGGTGGTTCGCCTCCTCAGCGAGCGCACCAACGGCAGCCACGAACGCAAGCGCAGCTGCAAAGTCGTCGAACTTGCGGTCCTCTACGATCGTCTCGCCATCCCGCCGCCACCGCGAACCGGCGAGGCGGTCCCTCAGCTCCTCATCGCTCAGTCTCGTCATCCCCGCACCTCCACGTGCGTTCGGTATGAGCACATCCACCTGAGTCCGATACTACATTCAGCACGACATGAGGATTGCAAGCCTCGTACCCCACGCGACTGAGCTGCTGTTCGCACTCGGCCTCGGCGATCAGGTCGTCGCCGTCACGCACGAGTGCGACCACCCGCCTGAGGCGGCGCGGCTGCCGCGCCTCACCGCCGACGTTCTGCCCAAGGCGAGCAGCGCAGCGGAGATCGACCGCGCGGTCCGCGAGCGCACGCTCGCTGGAGGCGCGATCTACGAGCTGAACGAGCGGGCTCTCCGGGATTGCAAGCCAGATCTGCTCGTGACCCAGGCGCTGTGCCCAGTGTGCGCCGTCTCCTACGAGCAGGTGAGCACGGTCGCTCGCAGGCTCCCGCATCCGCCGCAGGTGATCGCTCTCGATCCGAAGACGCTTGGCGAGACGATCGGCGACATAGAGACGGTCGCGGCGGCGACGGGCCGCAGGGATGCGGGCGCAGAGCTCGTGCGCGCAACAGCCGACCGGATCGACGCGGTGCGCCTCGCGGTGCGAGGAGCACGTCGCCGAAGGGTTCTCGCGATCGAGTGGCTGGACCCCGTCTTCACGGCGGGCCACTGGACCCCCCAGATGATCGAGCTCGCCGGCGGCATCGACGTTCTCGGACTGCCTGGCGAGCCCTCTCAGCAGCCGGCCTGGGAGGAGCTCGCGATCCATCGCCCAGAGGTGGTGATCCTCATGCCATGCGGCTACGACGCGCAGCGCGCCCTTCAGGAGGGAGAAGCCCACGCAGATCGCATCCGCAAGCTCGGGGCAGAGCGCGTCGTCGCCGTCAACGCCTCCGCCTACTTCTCGAGGCCAGGACCGCGACTGATCGACGGCCTCGAGCTGCTCGCACACATCCTGCACCCAGACCTCGCTCCGAGCACGCAGGCAGAGCTGATCGAGCTGGAGCTCTGAGCCTCAGGCGATTCCACCGCCAGGCGCAGAGGCGACGAGCAGCGAAGCTGCGACAGCGACAACGCTCAACGCGACGCACGCAGAGATCCCAAGGGCAGGAAGCCGATGACGATCGCCGTACCGGAAGGCGAGCCCCGCAAGCACGCCCCCGATCAGGCCACCGATGTGGGCGCCGATCGAGATGTTCGGGTCGAGGAACGTGATCACGAGGTTGAGCACGATCAGCATCCCGATGCCCGACTGCATCACGCTCGATCCCCGCGAACGCAGCTCCACCGCCCCGAAGCCGAGCAGCCCGAACACCGCGCCAGAGGCGCCGATGCTCTGCGCGTTGCTCCAGAACAGCACGCCGAAGGACCCGCAGAGCAGGCTCGTGAAGTAGACGAGCGCGAAGCGCGCTGATCCTATGCTCGGCTCGAGCATCAGGCCGAGCAGGTACAGCAGGTACATGTTGAAGCCGATGTGGAGGATGCTCTCGTGGATGAAGCCGTTGGTGATCAGGCGCCAGTACTGGTGGGCGACGATCGCTTCACGGGAGAGGAACCCTTCGTTCGCAACGGTGCCGTGGAGCGTTTCGCCCGCGATCGTGAACTGGCCTTTCTCGGCGAGGAAGACGAGCACGTTGATCGCGATCAGCGCATAGGTCACCCTCGGCAGGCGCGTCATCTCACGCATCCGCACGACCTTCGTACGCTGTTTCGCGCACTCAGGGCAGCGCATGCCGACGTTCGTCGGCGTCATGCAATCGGTGCAGATCGGACGCCCGCAAGACGAGCAGGACACGCCGGTCTCACGCTTTGGATGCCTGTAGCAGGTGGCCACTCGAGTGTGCAGCCTACCCGCTGCGCCGATGAATCCCGCCGCCTCGCGCGAGCCACTCAGCGCGCAGGCCGCCTGCACAGCCTCCGCAGAGCACGGACGGAATCTCTGCCCACAGCGGAGGCACCGGAGCGCAGAGCGGAGCTGCGAGGCCGCTCAACGCCCGCAGGCAAGTCGCGAAAGCTCACGGGCGAGTGCGCCTTCACGTGCAGACGCGCACTCTGACGCTCTGTCGGTTGCGAGCTCGCCTTCGAGCTCGATCGTCTTCGCAGCAGCGCGAGAGCTGCGCCGGCGCCCGTACCTGCGAGGAGGGCAAGCGCAGGTCGCAGCCACTTGCGTGGATCTCGCATCGCGGAGAGCTCCCAGGAGTCGAGCTCCTCCGCAGCCATCGTCGTGATGCTCTCGAGCGCACGCTCGAGACGATCGGACAGGTGCTTCGGCGGATCCACTGGCGAAAGCGCCGCGCGCAGCAGCCCCTCTATGTCTGCCGCCTCACTCATCACGGCTCGCCATCTCCCTCACGCATGACAGCGCGAAGCTGCTTGATCGCACGGTGCAGGAGCACCTTCGTCGCTCCATCTGAGCGGCCAAGCGCCCTTGCGATCTCGCGGTTGTCCATGCCGAGAGCGAAGCGCATGATCAGTGCCTCCCTGCGCTCCTCAGGCAACCTGCCCACCCCCTGCAGCACGCTCGAGAGCTCCTCCCTGCCTTCGATGATCTCCTCTGTCGTCTGCTTCGCGGTGATCCGCGTGCTCTCGTCGATCGGAGAAGACGGCCTGCGCGAGCGGTCGCGGTACAGGTTCGCTGCGAGGTTGTGGGCGATCCTGATGAGCCATGGCCGCAGCGGTCTGCCGTTCGCCTCCCGCTGCGCACGCTCGAAGTGGCGGTAGGCCTGCAGGAAGGTCTGCTCGGTGAGGTCCTCGGCGTCGTGATGGTTGCCAACCCTGTAGTAGGCGTAGCTGTACACGTCCCGCAGATGGGTTCTGTAGAGGTCCGCGAACGCTGCATCGAGCTGTGCCTTCGAGATGCCCGGGGTTCGCAGCGGCTGCGCCCCGGCGTCCGGCGCCCGCTCTTCTGAGGGCTCTTCCACTCATCGCAGCCTATCTGCGAACGAGCGCCGTCCCTTGCGCTGCCTGCGGGCATGCCTGCCGATCGCGCCCATCTCGAGCTCTCTGCTCTTCACCTCGGCTGGCAGACACGTGACGCTCGCCGCCCGCAGGAACACCGCCAAGCCACTCCCACTGCAGCGACACGCATGCCCAGATGCGTGAGGTTACGCCAGCCGCGAGCGCTGGCGAAACCTCCTCCGCAACAGGAAAGAGCAGCGGCGGCCCGAAACGCACGCGCACCTTCCGAGGCCGAATCAGCCATCCGCGTCGAACCTCCTCCGTGCCGAGCACGGCGACTGGAACGACCGGCGCTCCCGTTTCCAAGGCGAGCCTGCCCACACCGCGGCGCGGCGCGGCGAGCGGACCTCGCCGGATCCTCGTGCCCTCTGGGAAGATGAGAACGCAGTCGCCGCGGGCGAGGATCGCCTTTGCGGTCGCGATCGCCTGCTCATCGCTGCGCCCCCTGTCGATTGGGAACGCGCCAAGCGCCCCAAGCACGACCGCCTGCCATCTGCGCTCGAACAGCTCTCGCTTTGCGACGTAGTAGACAGGTCGTCGCAGCAGCGCCCCGATCACGAACGGATCGAGAAAGCTGCGATGGTTGGAGGCGAGCAGCAGCGGGCCTGAGCGGGGCACGGATCTGTGGCCGACTCCGCTCGAGCGCAGATAGATCTTGAAGAACGGCACGAGCAGCACCTTTGCGAGCAGGCGCAGTGGCCTGCTGATTCCGCGCTCTATCGCGTGCTGGTGGATCGGATCGAGGAAACCGTCGCCAGCGGGCCTGGCGCGAGGGCTCTCACCGCTGAGAGAGATCGCATCGCCGCCGCCCGGAGGACGATCCTGCCCCTGCAGGTGAGATTCGCTGGGAGCTGGAGCAGGGCGATCGAGGGGCATACGAGCAATACCCGCTGAGGCCCGGCTGGTTACACGCGGTCCGAAGAGGCAGGTGGCACGCCCCTCCGAGCGGCGTCTTTGCGGCGAGATCGCCCCATCTCCCGCCGCCGCCTTAGGATGTGTAGCAGCAGATCTCGGACAGCCGCGTTGACAGCACTGCGCGCCGGAATAGCTCAGCTGGCAGAGCACCTGTCTTGTAAACAGGGGGTCACGGGTTCGAATCCCGTTTCCGGCTCTCGCAGGTCTTCACGTTTGAAGGCCTTCTCAGCTCACGTTTGGGGGATACCGGGACCAAGTGATGTCCTGCGCGCCTCACCGACGCGAGGTGGCCGAGACGGTGGACGGTGAGAACGCTTTCGATGAGCATGCCAGGGCCTGGGGATGGATTCTCGTCGTGCGCCAGCCTTTCTGGCGGGACCGTCATGACGGTCCTGGGGGAGAATCTGGATCATGGGAAGACCAGCATCGATCTCGGCGGATACGAAGACGCGGATCGTGTTGAGCGTTCCGGCTGGCAAGGCCTCGACTGCGCAGCCGGGCGGCTGTGACGGCATGCCTCCTGCGAAGATCCCTCCAACGGCTGGCCTCGCGACGACGACCGCCCCCTCGCCACATCGACCGCCCCTCGCCACATCGACCGCCCCTCGCCACACCGACCGCCCCTCGAACCCCTCGAAGACCCAGCCAGCCGAGCGCCCCCGATGGACGACAGCCCCTGCGAAGCGCCCGCCTGCGAGCCCCCTTCAGCACGCCCGCCACGACAGCGCATGCTGCTCGCGCTTCTCTGCTTTGCTGCAGCACCAGCGCTGCTGGGCGCGGCGGCGGCCCCCCTCGCTGAGGGCGGCGTCGCAACCCGCTCCTTCGCCGAGCAGCGCAGACCGAGCACATCCGAGCTCACCGACGCTCACGGCAGCCGGTCCTTCGCAGAGGAGCGTAGAGCTCTCGCGGCAGCTCAAAGCACTGAGAGGCCGAGAGCCTCCTCCCTGCAGGGGCGGGTGCCGAGCTCGCTCAGAGCTCCGAACCCATGTGCGCGGAAGCTCCTGCGCTGTCCGAACCTCGTCATGTCCCCGCCATCTGAACTGCACATCGACCGCACCACGATCCCCGGACGTGTGCTGCTGCGTGCGACGAGCTCCGTGAACAACGTGGGCGCCGGACCGATCGAGCTGCGCGCGCACAGGAGCGCGGGCCACCGGTGGGTCGTCTACCAAGCGATCTATGACCGTCACGGCCACGCTCACCTGTTTCGAACCCAGGTGCGACTCGTCTACAAGCACATACCTGGGGAGCGCTATGGATACGGCAACGTCGGCGCCGCGAGCTACTGGAAGGTGCGGCATCTCGCAACGTTCCAGTTGTGGTCGGTGAACAGGCAGCTGCAGCTGCAGCACCTCGTGCGCACAGGGCCGAAGGTCGATTACTGCCTGCGCGACCTCGTCCGCACACATCCCTCCGCACGCTCGCCCCGCGAAGCGGTGTACCCAGGATGCAGCGAGGAAGTGCAGATCACGCATGACCTCTTCGGCACATCAGTGGGGTGGTCCGACGTCTACCCATACGGGTATCCCGAACAGTGGATCAACGTCACCGGACTGCACGGCCGCTTCGCCTACGTGCAGACCGTCAACCCGAGAGGCCTGCTCTGCGAAGAGAGCAGCGCTGACAACACCTCGGAGACGTTCATCTCGCTGCCCTCCGGTCGAATCCTCGGCCACCGGAGCCGAGTTGCAGCGCCACGAGCGGCCCGCACCCCGAGCGAAGCGAAGCCGATCAGATGATCACTGGAACAGCGCCTCCGTCCACCGACCAGGCCGCGCCAAGCACGTTGGCCGCACGCGGGGAGCAGAGAAAGGCGATCACCGCCGCGACCTCCTGCTCGCTGCCGAACCGGCCCCGCGGCACGCCGGCGCTCGCCTCCTTCAGAACCTGCTCACGGTGCAGGCCCTTCACGGAGGCGATCTGATCAGCGAGGCCGCCTGAGCCCATCCACAACTCGCTCGCGACAGGGCCTGGGGCGACGGCGTTGATGATCACCCCATTCGGAGCGTGAGCGTCCGCGAAGGCGCGCGAAAGCGAGAGCTGAGCGGCCTTCGTGACCGAGTAGGCGATGTTGGTCTGCGAAGGACGCTTGCCAGCTGTGGAGCAGACGTTGACGATGTTGCCCGCCTGCCGCCTCACCATGCCTGGGAGGACTGCACGCATCAGGCGCAGAGGGGCGAGCACATTCAGCTCCCACTGCAGCTGAAAGTCCTCCTCGCCGATCTCGCCGATGGGCCGCGCCGCGCTCGTGCCCGCGTTGTTGACGAGAACCTCGACAGGACCGAATGCCTGCTCGCACGCGCTCACTATCCGTTCAGCAGCGGCGGGATCAGTCACATCCGCAGCGAGCGCGAGCGCCTCGCCGCCCGCGCGCTCGCAGCTGCGCTCCGCAGCACTCAGCGCGTCCTGCTCCCGGGCGACGAGAAGGACTCGAGCGCCCTCCGATGCGAGCAGGAGAGCGCTTTGAAGCCCGATCCCACGGCTGGCGCCAGT
This sequence comes from Actinomycetes bacterium, assembly GCA_021792455.1. Classification (GTDB taxonomy): domain Bacteria; phylum Actinomycetota; class Thermoleophilia; order Solirubrobacterales; family Solirubrobacteraceae; genus Palsa-744. The sequence goes on from JAJYUP010000029.1 coordinate 22,590, forward strand.
GACGACGCAGGCGCGCTTGGCGAGCTCGAGGTCCACAGTTCACCTCCAGGTTGACGAGAGAAGCAGCAGGCAATGATCGCAGGCGCACTCCAATCGGATGCTCGAACCGGCGCACTCGCTCTCAGTCCGCTGCTAGCGTCCCCCGCAACCGATGACGCACAGCGCGCCACATGACGCACACCCGCCGCAGACAGACGCGAAGGCGGAAGACTCAGCGTGATCGAGGCCGAGGACTTGACGAAGCGCTACGGCGCGAAGACCGCGGTGGACTCTGTGAGCTTCACCGTGAAGCCGGGAGTCGTCACGGGCTTCCTCGGGCCAAACGGCGCGGGCAAGTCCACGACGATCCGGTTGATCCTCGGCCTCGACGCGCCCTCGCGCGGCAGCGTGACGGTGAACGGCAAGCCCTACCGCGATCATCCCGCCCCCCTCCACGAGGTCGGCGCGCTGCTCGAGGCGCGCGCCGTGCACACGGGGCGCTCCGCCTACAACCACCTGCTCGCACTCGCGGAAACGCATGGCATCGGCAAGCAGCGGGTGAAGGAGCTGATCGATCTCGTCGGGCTGCGCGAGGTCTCTCGCAAGCGCGTGGGCCAGTTCTCGCTCGGGATGGGCCAGCGGCTCGGCATCGCCGCCGCCCTGCTCGGAGATCCGCAGGCGCTGATCCTCGATGAGCCGGTGAACGGCCTCGATCCCGAGGGGGTGCACTGGATCCGCAACCTGTTGAAGGGCCTCGCCGCAGACGGCCGAACGGTGTTCGTCTCATCGCACCTGATGAGCGAGATGGCGCTGACGGCGACGCACCTCATCGTGATCGGGAGAGGCAGGATCATCGCAGACATGCCGATGGACCAGTTCATCCGAGCGGCCTCCAAGCGCGTGGTCCGGGTCCGCAGCCCTGAAGGAGCGCAGCTGCGCGAAGCGCTGCTCGCGCCGGAGATCGAAGTCATCGACATCGAGCCTGGGCTGCTCGAGGTGAGCGGGCTGACCGCCGCTCAAATCGGCACAGCGGCAGCGGAGCGCGGCATAGTGCTCCATGAGCTGACCCCAAAGGAGGCCTCTCTGGAGGAGGCGTTCATGGAGCTGACGCGCGAGGACGTCGAGTTCAGCGCTCGAAACGAGCAGGCAGAGCGAGACGCGCTCGGAGCATCACGATGAGTGCAGGTGAGAGGTGAGCGCGGTGAGCACAGATGCAGCTGGCGGCACGCAGCTTGCACAGCTGAGCGCGTTCCCGGCGAACGGGCGGGTCACCCAGGTGCGCGTCGCTCGATCGGAGTGGCGGAAGCTCTGGTCGGTGCGCTCGACGAGGTACTCGCTGCTTGCACTGATCGCGTTGACGATCGGCATCGCCGCGATCGCGGCAGCAGTAGTCGCGGCTCGCTACCCGCAGATGTCGCCAAGAGCGAGAGCGAACATCGACCCGATGAAGGTGACCCTCGCGGGCGTCCAGCTCGGTCAGCTGGCGATCGGCGTCCTCGGCGTGCTCGTGATCACCGCGGAGTACTCGACAGGCATGATCCGGGCGAGCCTGGGCGCGGTGCCAAAGCGCCTGCCTGTGCTGTGGGCGAAGGCTGGGGTGTTCGGCTTGGTCGCGCTCGTCGTGAGCATCCCCTCCGTCGTGATCGCTTTCTTTCTCGCCCAGTCGCTGCTCTCGAGCCACCCCCAGCTGCACCTGGCCTTCGGGGCGCCTGGCGTCGCACGCGCCGTGATCGGCGCAGGCCTCTACCTGACGGTCGTCGGGCTGATGAGCGTCGGCATCGGCACGATCCTGCGCAGCACCGCCGGCGCGATCGCGACCTTCGTCGCGCTGATGTTCGTGATCCCTCCGCTGATGAACATCCTGCCGACGAGCTGGAACGACACCGCCTCGCCCTATCTCCCAAGCAACGCCGGACAGGCGGTGATGTCGCTCACACACGGCGCGAACACGCTCGCGCCATGGACGGGATTCGGGGTCTTCTGCGCCTGGGCTGCGGCCGCGCTTGCGATCGGCGCGGTGGTGCTCATCCGCCGCGACGCCTGAGCCCCGCGCAGACGCCTGAGCCCCGCGCAGACGCCTGAGCCCCGCGCAGACGCCTGAGCCCCGCGCAGACGCCTGAGCCCCGCGCAGACGCCTGAGCCCCGCTCAGGCCGCTGCCCTGGACTGCAGATGTGCGCCGACCTTGCGCTTGACCCGCTGCAGCGCGTTGTCGACAGTCTTGGTGTCGCAGCCGAGGCGTGCGCCGGCCTCCTCATATGAGCAGCCGTCGAGGTAGAGGCCAAGCACCCGCCCCTCCAACTCTGAGAGCGCGGTGGAAAGGCAGCCGACGAGCGAGCGCAGCTCTTCGGTTGAGATCACCTGGTTGACGGGGTCGTGCACGCTGGAGCCGGGCAGCGTCTGGTCGAGGCTCGGCGAGTCCTCGCCTGCGGTCGCCGGGGTCGAGGAGAAGGAGACGTACTGGTTGAGCGGCGCGTGCTTGTTGCGGGTCGCCGTCTTCACCGCGGTGATGATCTGACGCGTGATGCAGAGCTCCGCGAAGCTCCTGAAGCTCGACTCTCTGTCGGACCGGTAGTCCCTTATCGCCTTGTAGAGGCCGACGAGCCCCTCTTGGATGAGGTCGTCAGGGTCACCGCCAGCGATGAAGTAGGAGGAGGCCTTCAGACGGACGAATCGATGGTAGCGGCGAACGAGACGGTCATACGCGCTTGCGTTGCCCCGCTTGGCGAGCGCAATGAGGAAAGCATCATCAACCTCGATGTCAGACTGAGGGTTTTGCGAGATCCTGGCCACGAGCAGTCCTTTCTTGGGCGCACTGCACCCAACGATGCTCTGTGGCGCACTCCTCCCCCGGCGCCAGCACGAAGCTAATCGAAATCGAAACGCGTGATGCAGACAGGAGATGTTGCCTTCCCCACGCTCGACCTCAGGTTCAACGTTATGTGGGTGGCAGAATTGCAGACGGACGACCGCTTGTCAAGTCCCGCAACGAACCTGAAGGATCGCGTAGAGGATCGCCGCGGCGGCGGCGCTGACGCCGAGCGATTGGATCCGTCCCCGCATCGGCAGGTAGACGAGCTGGTCGCAGCAGCCTGCAACCCGGTTGCGCAGCCCTGACCCCTCCCCCCCGAGCACGAGCACGACGCCCCCAGCGTAGTCCGGCTCTGCGTAGTGCACAGCCCCCTCCCTCTCCACGGTCGCGCCGTAGCACCAGCACCCGACCGCCTTCGCAGCGTGCAGGAAGTCCGCGATGTTGCGCACCCGCGCTATGCGAAGGTGCTCAACCGCGCCTGCAGAGGCCTTGCACACTGCAGGGCTGACCTGCGCGGCGCGCCGCTCGTGGATGACGAGACCTGTAGCGCCGACAGCCTCCGCACTGCGGCAGATCGATCCGAGGTTCTGCGGGTCTTGAACCTCGTCGAGGACGACGATGAGCGGATCGCGCTCGGCGAGCAGCCGCCCCTGCTCGGCATAAGGGTAGGCACCGACCTTCGCGCACACGCCTTGGTGCGAGGAGGTCCCGCAGAGCTCTGCAATCTGCTGCGCAGAGCGCACGCAAACGGAGGCGTCAGCGAGCCATGGCTGCTTCGCGACGCGCTCAGTGGCCCACACGAGCTCGACGGTGCGAGCGCGACGTCCTCGCAGCGCCTCCGCGACGGGGTTTCGTCCGTAGATCATCATCGGCGCTGAAGCGAGGTCCCGCGCCGAGGCGAGACAGCGCGAACGCGCCAAGTGGTGGCCTGGGGCGAAGCAGCACGCTGAAGCGGGCTCACGCACTCGAGCGAAGTCGGGCCACCGACGATCGCACTCACCCCTCTGTAGGGGTTGGGATGAGCTCCGCGCCGTCAGGACCGTCTCTCACCTGCCATCCGAGCGCGATGAGCTGCTCACGCAGCGCGTCAGCCCGCTCGAAGTCGCGGTCGCGGCGCGCCTTCTCGCGCTCACGCAGAAGCTCCGCCGCCTGCGGGTCGATCGCCTCGATGCTGCCAGCCGCCTGCAGCGGCTGCATGTCGGCCATGCCGAGGACTGAGAGCATCTCCCGCAGGTCGGCATCCCCGACCGGCTGGGCTTGGCTGTTTGCCTGGCGCACCCACGCGAAGAGCGCCGCGAGCGCCTTCGGCGTGTTGAAATCCTCTGCGAGCGCGTCGAAGAACGCCTGCCTGTGGTGCGCCATCTCCGCCGGACTCGACTGCCCTGCGGCAACCCGGCGCAGCGCATCGCGAATCCGGTAGACGCTCCGCTCCGCATCGAGCACCTCCGCTGCGGAGAAGGCGAGCGGTTGGCGGTAGTGCCCTCGAAGCAGATACATGATCACGGTGTGCGCGGCATGGGCACCAGGCTCGCCGGCGAGATCGAGCACCTCGCGCAGCGAGGCGATGTTGCCGACCGACTTCGCCATCTTCTCGCCAGCAGCCCTCACCATCCCGTTGTGCATCCAAATCTGCGCGAGCTCCTCACCACGCGCGGTGCGCGTCTGTGAAGCCTCGTTCTCGTGGTGGGGAAAGACGAGGTCAGAGCCGCCTCCATGGATCTCGAACCCGACCCCAAGCAGGCTCTCCGCCATCGCGGAGCACTCGATGTGCCAGCCGGGTCTCCCTGCAGCCCACTGCTCCGGGCAGGCCCCTTCAGGCAGGTACTCGCGCGGCTCCCAGGACGTGTCCTCCGCCTCCTTGCCCGCCTTCCACAGCGCGAAGTCGAGTGGATCGCGCTTGCGCTCAGCCCCGTGAATGCCCTCGCCCTGATCCATCTCCTCGACGCTGCGATGGGAGAGGACCCCGTATCGCGGATCTGAGCGCACCGAGAAGAACACATCGCCTCCAGCGCTGTAGGCGTGCCCCGTCTCCATCAGCGTCCGTATGTAGGAGACGATCGCCTGCATCGACTCGGAGGCGAGCGGCTCAGCGTCAGGCCTGCCAAGGCCGAGGGCGTCCGTGTCGGCGAGGTAGCAGCTCTTCATCTGCGCTGCGAGATCGACGCTGGAGAGGCCCTTCTCGCGCGCGGCGTCATAGATCTTGTCGTTGATGTCTGTGATGTTGATGACGAGGGTGACCTCGTAGCCCAGATGCGCGAGGAAGCGCTTGAGCACCATGAAGACAACGAACGGCCGGGCGTTGCCGATGTGAATCCTGCCGTAGACGGTGGGCCCGCAGACGTAGATGCGAACCCTGCCCCCCTCGCGCGGGTGCAGCGGCACGAGCTCACCGCTCATCGTGTCGTGGAGGCGTATCTGCCGCATACGCGCAACCCTACCGGCACACGACTGGCAGGCGGAGCATGCCCGCCAGCACACTGAGGGCGCTCGCGCAGCAGACGCGGGCAGGATGCGGGAGACCCAGAGGATGGTCGCAGGGTCGCGGGCAGAGCTCCGCGGTCTGCTCAGCCCGCCTAGCCCCAATACTGATAACTTAACGTCCGGCTGAGGGGGTACCGTTTGGTGTGTGCCTCGCTCTGGGTGGGTCAAGCCGCAGACCGATCAGCGCCTTTCGGACCACATCTCGATCGGCGTGCTGACGCGTG
>JAJYUP010000144.1 GCA_021792455.1 Actinomycetes bacterium
GAAGCTGGGCAGAGCTTCGCGGCTGCTCGTCGCGCGACGGAGGGCGACTGGGGAGACGAGGCGCGAGCGCACCCCGGTCCAGAGCAGCCCGATCACGGTCGAGCAGGGGGTGATGAGGGTCGAGGGTGTGACGAGGAAGAGGAGGTGGTCGAAGACGTCGGGGAGCATGGCGGTCGTGAAAGGGACGACGATTCAGGGGAAGAGGAGGAAGAGGCCGACGAGGAGGACGAGGGGGAAGAGGCCGACGAGGAGGACGAGGGGGAAGAGGCCGACGAGGAGGACGAGGGGGAAGAGGAGGAAGAGGCCGACGAGGAGGACGAGGGGGAAGAGGAGGAGGAGGAAGAGGAGGAGGACTCTGAGCCTCAGGATTGGGTCGAAGAGGGGGGCGCGCAGGATGGGGAGGTCGTGCCTCTGGAGGATCCGAACGCGCACAAGCGCTTCTGGTTCGAGCATGCGACTGGGGCGGGCAAGACCGTTGCGGCGCTTGGGTTCGTAGAGGCCTCGCAGACGGGGGGCGTGCTCATCCTCACGCACAGGCGCAACCTCGTCGATCAGTTCGTCGGAGAGCTGAGAGACAGGGGGTACGCGAAGCGCATCTCGAGGCCGCTCTACCTGGGTGAGGACGATGCGAACGGTCCTGTGACCGTCGAGACCTACCAGTGGTTCGTCAGGAACGCGGGCAGAATCTCCTCCGCCTACACCATCGTCATCTGCGACGAGGCCCACACCGCGCTTGGCGAGAAGACGAGCGCCGCGATCAGGGCGTGGACGGGACCGATCTTCATCGGGATGACCGCGACGGGCGCGCTCATCGCCAGGCACGTCACCGATCTGTTCCCCACCCAGACCTCCCGCTTCGACCTCGCGCAGGCAGCGAGGCGCGGGGTGATCGTGCCACTGCGCTGCGTGAGGATCCCGCCAGGTGTCGGCGTGCGTACGATCGCGAAGGTTCCGCTCCGCAGGGGTGAGGTCGACACCGAGTTCGACCAGGAGGAGCTCGCCCAACTGCTCGACCAGCAGCCATTCAACCTCGCAGCGGCGAATCTCTACAAGACGAGGTTCAACGGCATCCCTGGGGTCGTCTACGCGGCGGGAGTCAAACACGCCTACAACCTCGCGGAGGCGTTCAGGGCGGAAGGGATCAAGGCTCAGGCTGTCTCTGGAGAGACGCCGAAGCGGGAGCTCGCTGAGATCCTCGCCTCCTATGAGAAGGGCGACATCGACGTGCTCATCAACGCCCAGCTGCTCGCTGAGGGCTGGAACAGCCCGAGGGCGACGCTGTGCATGCACCTCGCGCCCACCGCGAGCAGGCGGATCTACCAGCAGCGCGTTGGGCGCGTCACCAGAAAGCATCCTGGCAAGGAGGCGGGGATAGTCGTCGACTTCGTGCACCCTGCGACGAAGAACGACGACCCCGTCGTCACGCTGCACTCCCTGCTCGACAGGGACGTCTACAGGGGCGGGGCGATAGTGGTTGGACCCGTCCGGCGAGGCAGGGGCCGGAGGATGCGTGTCGAGCGGCGAGTGCTGCCTGTGTGCGCGGAGGAGGAGCGGCGCTTCCAGGTCTTCGAGCGGGAGCTTTGGCGAATTGCCGTCGAGAACCTCGACTACGGTGAGCAGCACGTGTGGGCAGCGCTTGCGGGGGCGAGAGTCCAGCCGGGGGGATGGCGCAAGGCGCGGGCGATGCTGCACTTCGACAGGACGGGCGAGCTGAAGATGAGGTTCCTCATCAACGCCGTCCAGCGCAACAAGAGCGCTCAGCTGCGGCTGAGGGCGCTCACTGACATCGCGGCCCTCAAAGATCCTGATGCGTTCGACACGGCGATCGACATCGTCGGCTCCTGGGGCAGGGAGGAGCGCAGGGAGGCTGTGAAGGTGCTGCTGAGGGCTCTCGCTGAGCGCAGGGTGGGGCGCAGGGATCAGGCGAACGCTTGGATCTGGCGGCTTGCGGAGTACAGCAGGGAGGTCCACGAGGAGTACGCTGTTCAGCGCTGGCCTGAGACCAAGCGACTGCTGGGGCTGCTCGTCAACTCGGCTGGTGCGGCGCACGCGCGCAACGCACGCCGTCTCGTGCAGGCCTCGCGGAAGCAGGACCGGCGGCTCGCCGCCGCGCTGCTCGCCGCCGCGCTCGCGCACACCCCGGAGGCGGAGGAGGTGCTGAGGGGGGCGCGCATGAGGATGTCCCGCAAGCCGCAGGCGCTTGCGCGCGAGCTGCTGCGCAACTTCCCGAAGCGGCGCGCCCGCAATGGGCGGCGCCGCCACAGGCTTCAGGCGCCTGACGCCGAGCAGCAGCAGATCGCCCCGGGCAACGATATCGGTGTCGATCACCGCGGCGAGGGGGAGGAGCGCGGCGAGGCGGAGGAGCTGCAGCTCGAGAGCGGCCGAGAGGCCCCCCTCAACGGGCTCCTCAGCAGGAACGGAGATGCCCCTGACGAGCCCTCTGCTTCGCTTCAGAGGCCGAGCAGCGGGGTGAGCGCGAACGGCAACGCGAAGACTGCGGATCCGAAGACCGCAAAGGCGACGACCGCAAAGGCGAAGGACGCAGACGCGAAGACCGCGAAGGCGAAAGTCGCCGCGAAGAAGAGCGAGGACGCCGCTGATGAGGTGAAGACTGCCGCGAAGGAGGCGAAGACCGCTCCCAAGAAGCGCACCGCATCCAAGCTGGCGAAGGCCGCCTCTGAGGAGGCGCAGGCCGCTGCAACGGAGGCGAAGACCGCTCCCAAGAAGCGCACCACTCGCAAACCTGACGTTCAGCCCGCACTTCAAGCGAGCTCAGCTGCCGTGGAGTCATAGCGCTCCTCTGGTGCCGTGCTCAGGGCAGCACGCCTGTCAGGTGCACCTCGCTCGCTGCGAGCTCTGTCACCGAGCCGTCAACCAAGCGCACGAGCAGCTTGCCCTCAGGGGTCAGCCCGCTTGCAATTCCGCTGCCACCCTGCCAGCTCACGCTCCTTCCCAGCAGTGCGTCCCGCTCCCGCCAGGCGCCCAGAGTTTCATCAGCGGTCTGTGCCAGACGCACTTCCAAGGCGTCGAGCAGCTCTCCCAAGACCCGACTCACATCTCTTCGCGCCAAGCCCATAGTCGCAGCGCTCATCGCCAGCTCAGCGTCGATCTCACTCAGGTCGAGAGCGACATTGACGCCGATGCCGAGGACCATCCAGCCCTCTCTTGGGCGACCCTCGATCAGGATGCCCGCGAGCTTTCGCAGGCCGCCGCCTGCCGCTGGCACGACGACGTCGTTCGGCCACTTCACTCTTGCCCCCTCTGCGACATCGCACACTGCAAGCGCGCTTGCGAGTGGCAGCAGCTGCGGCCAGCTTCGCAGTATCAGCGAGATCAACAGGCTGCTGCCCGGCTCGCTGAACCAGGTGCGACCTCGGCGTCCGCGCCCTGCGGTCTGCTGCTCTGCGCTCAGCAGCGTACCGTGTGGCGCGCCAGTGGCCGCGAGCTGCTTTCCGAGGTCGTTCGTTGAGGTGAGCTGCCTGCGATGCAGGTGGGGCAGGCCCAGCGCTCGCACTGCCTCAACGTCCCCTCACATCGGCAAGCAGCGCGTCGATCACGCCGTCTATGTCGTGGGTGCCCGCCTCGACGTGCGGCTTCAAGCCGTGTTCTTCGAGCGTTGCGCTCGTCACTGGACCGATCGAGACGATCCGTGTCTCTCTCGAGAGGGGAGCGGCTCCGCCGCTCCGTCGGTTGCCTGCGGTGTGCAGGAAGAAGGTCACCGTCGATGAGGAGGTGAAGGTGATGTAGTTCGCGTTTCGGGCGCGCTCCGTCTCTGCGTCGCTCATCTGCTCTGCCACCGTCTCGTAGAGGGCAACGACGTCAACCTTCGTGCCCGCCGCCTCCAAAGCCCTCTGCAGGGTGTCGCGACCCTCTCTCGCTCGGGCGATCAGCGCCCGCTTGAAGGTGAATCCCTCGAGTGCTTCGATCAAGCCCTCTGCTACATAGCGCTTTGGCACGACGTCGGCGATGATGCCGCGGGCCTCGAGCGCGCGGGCGGTGCCAGGACCGATCGCGGCGACCGTCAGGTGCGCGAGCGCTCTTGCATCTCGCCCTGACCTGTTCAGAGCGTCGAAGAGCAGGTTCGCCCCGTTCTCACTTGTGAGGCACAGCAGCTCGAAGGCGCTCAGGTCTGGGATCTCCGCCTCGAGCGGCATGATCCTTATCGACGGAGCCTCCACCACCTCTGCGCCAAGCTGCCGCAGCCTTCTCGTAAGCGCACTCGCTTGGGCGCGCGCCCTCGTCACTGCGACGCTCACGCCCGTCAACGGCTGTGACTGTGCGCTGTCCGCGCCATACCACGAGAGCTGCTTCGAGAGGTTTGCGACCTCGCCGAAGAGGACTGTCGCAGGCGCTTTCACGCCTGCCGCTCTCGCCTCGTCTGCAATCTCGCCAAGCGTCGAGAGCAGCACCCGCTGGCTTGGCAGCGTGCCGTTTTCGATGATGGCTGCGGGCTCCTGCGGGGGTCGCCCGTTCTCGATCAGATGCGCCGTCGTCTGCTTCAGTTTCCGCACGCTCATGTAGAAGACGAGGGTGCCATCGAAGCGGGCGATGCTCTCCCAGTCGAGCTCGTCCTCCGCCCTGCCCTGCTCCCCGTCTTCTGTGCTGCCTGTCACGAACGCGACAGCTCGAGCGAGTCCCCTGTGGGTGATCGGAATGCCAGCGTAGGCGCTTGCAGCGATCCCTGCGCTCACGCCGGGAACGACGGTGAAGGGGACGCCCGCCCTGCGGAGAGCGAGTGCCTCCTCGCCGCCGCGCCCGAAGACGAATGGGTCTCCACCCTTCAAGCGCACGACCTCGCTGCCTGCAAGCGCTCTTCCCACCATCACGCGCTCTGTCTGCTCCTGCGGGACGGACTGGCCGCCACCCTCCTTGCCGACGTAGAGCAGCTCTGCGTCCGCCCTCGCCCCGCTCAGAGCCTCTTCAGGGATCAGCCTGTCGTAGAGGATGACATCGGCGCATGCGATCAGCTGCAGGGCACGCGCGCTGAGGAGCCCTGGATCCCCTGGTCCCGCCCCGACGAGGTGCACGATCCCCACCTTCTCAGCGGAGCTGCCAGGAGTGCCGCGATCCCCCGTACCGCCCTCCGCCCCTGCCGTTGCGCTCAATCTGCCATCGTCTCCGCCTGCTCGAGCATCTCCGCCGCCCCCACGGAGAGCATCCGGGCCGCAAGCCGCTCCGCCAGCTGCTCCACTTCTCCTGCTGCGCCTTCCAGCCCGTCTGCTATCCACGCTGAGCCGTCTGGCAGACCGACCCACGCGCGAAGGGTGAGAATTCCACGATCGCTCATCACCGCGTGCGCTGCCAAGGGCGTCCTGCAGGAGGCGGAGAGCGCCTTCGCGAGTGCCCGCTCCGCACGCAGGCAGCAGAAGGTGCTCTCATCGGAGACAGAGGACGCGACTTCTGCGACCTCGCGCTCGCCGCTGCGGCCCTGCAGCGCGAGCGCTCCTTGGCCAGGGCTTGGCAGAAAGCGCTCTTCGTCGAGCGTTCCGTCGATCGCATCCTCGCGGTGCAGCCTGACGAGCCCCGCCTCTGCAAGCACGATCGCGTGGAGCTCATCCTGCTCGCGAAGCTTGCGGAGCCTCGTCTCGACGTTGCCGCTCAGCTGCACGACCTCTATGTCGGCCCTCGCCGCCTTCAGCTGGGCGGCTCGCCGGAGGCTGCTCGTTCCAACGCGGCTGCCGCTGCTCAGCGCCTCGAGGCCTGCGACTCCGCAGATCACATCGCCTGCAGGCGCGCGGGGCGGGCTGCCGAGGAGCGTCAGGCCGTCTGCCATCTGTCCTGGCAGGTCCTTTGCGGAGTGCACCGCGAGGTCTATCTCTCCTCTCAGCAGAGCCTGCTCGATAGCGTCGACCCAGCG
>JAJYUP010000145.1 GCA_021792455.1 Actinomycetes bacterium
CCAGGTCCGCACTCCGGCTGGGCGGCCCCGGGCTCCGTGCGTGTTGACCCGGCACCTGCGTGCTTCGCGCTCGGGCGCTGGGCAGCTTTGGGGCGGCGGTCCCGGCGGTGAAGTCTTGGCTGGGGGTCTCGACCGTGCTGGCCCCTTCTCCCGGGACATCGACTCTGCGCGCGTTGGCGATGAAGACGAGTGCCTCGAAGCGGGGGGCGGATCGGACTCGAGGGAGGGGCACGCGCTCCCCGAAGATCTCAGGCGCCCTGCGCGTCGTGCTCATTCAGATCCTTCGCGCAGCGCTCATCGGGACGTCCCTCGCCATCCGTGTCCCCTGCATTGAATGTTGACCAACGCAGCGTCAGTCGCGGCTCTCACGAAGCCTGTTTCAGATCTCGCCCGCCGGCTCGCCGTGCGCTCCATCTGCGTGCACTACAGCTCGCCCAACGCGTTCGGGCAGATCGGTGCAAGGAGCACTGGGACAGAGGAGCGTGCGAGCATCGCGCGCACTATTCTCGCTCTGCCGGCGCTGAGGTCTCTGCGCCAGCCGAGTACGACGAGATCGCAGTTGCAGTGCTCGCAGATCTCGAGAATGCGCTCCGCAGGCTCGCCGACACGCAGCTCGAGCCGAGTCGCCTGTGAGTCGAGCAGGCGGCGGGCGACGAACTCCTCAGTCCAAGCTTTCACCTCGTGGGCGAGATGGTCGCCGAACGCGGGCAGCGTCTCCTGCTCCTGTATGTGGGCGACGACGACTTCGACACCCGCTGAGGCCGCGCTGTGAAGGATCCCCGCCAGTGCGGTCGCGCTGACAGGGGCGCGATCGAGCGGCATGAGCATCCGGTGAAGCTGCGGGCGCACGATCGCATCGGGAGAGACGACGAGCACCGGCTTCTCGACTGCTGAGATCAAAGCGAGCGCAGTGTGGCCCGTCTCGTCTGCCCGAAGGGTTCCGCGTGTGCCGAGCGCGACTGCGGCGACGTCGCTCGCCGCTGCCGCCGCAGAGATCTCAGCGATCGCTCGTCCACGCAGCGTCCTGATTGCGACGCCAGCCCGCCGCGCTGCCGCTGCCGCCCCTGCTGCTGCCGCCGCCGCTGCCTCCGCTGTCGCCTCCGCCGCTTCGCGGCCCTGGGCGTGATCGCTCGAGCTCGACTCTTCGACGTGAAGTGCTTCCACCTCTGCTCTGAGCAGCTGGGCGATCATTGCTGAGCCGGCAAGCACGCGGGACGCGGCGAGGTCTGGTGCGATTGCAGCCAGCACCTTCATCGGTTCGATCTCCGGCGAGCAGCTTCGGTTGGGAAGATGGGTGCGCCGCCGGCTGCGTGCGCTGCGCGGATGACCATGTGGGCGCGCCTGGATCGTTCGATCGATCGCATGCGGCAGAAGCATCCCTGCAGCGCGCCCGCCAGTCATCGGTGCTCGCAGGCAGTCCGTCTCCGCGGAAGGCCGCAGCGCCCGACCGGCGCTTTCTCCACGATGCATGCGAGGTCGATACCCTGGTCATTGCGATCGACGCGCGCTTGGTCCGCGACTCACGCTGGACGAGCGCGTGGGCAACGAAACCTGCGGCCAACACTGAGGAGTGCAGATGAGCTTGAAGATTGGAGACACCGCCCCCGACTTCGAGGCGGAGACGACGGAGGGACCGATCCGCTTCCACGAGTGGATCGGGGACTCCTGGGCCGTGCTCTTCTCACACCCGAAGGACTTCACGCCCGTGTGCACGACTGAGCTCGGGTACATGGCGAAGATCAAGCCTGAGTTCGACAGGCGGGGGGTGAAGATCATAGGTCTCTCGGTCGATGCGACCGCTGATCACGAGCGCTGGGCGCACGACATCGAGGAGACACAGGGCGCTGCACCGAACTATCCGATCATCGGGGACCCCGATCTGCACGTCGCGAAGCTCTACGGAATGCTCGGCGCTGAGAGCTCAGGTGGCGCGGACGGGCGCACGGCGGCCGACAACCAGACGGTTCGCAACGTGTTCGTGATCGGCCCCGACAAGAAGATAAAGCTGATCCTGGTGTACCCGATGTCGACCGGCCGCAACTTCGACGAGGTTCTGCGCGTGATCGACTCGCTGCAGCTGACAGCACAGTACAAGGTCTCGACGCCGGCGAACTGGGAGCCCGGCGGTGAGGTGATCATCTCCGGCGCGGTGTCCGACGAGGAGGCGAAGCAGCTGTTCGGCGAGTGGCGTGCACCGCGTCCCTACTTGAGGATCGTTCCTCAGCCGGCGGGCAGGCGTTAGGAGGAGCGTCCCGGCTCTCAGGTCTGAGTCCCAGCTCTCAGGCATCGAGGGGCAGGCATCAGAGGGCAGAGGGGCGGGCATCAGAGGGCAGGTCTGATGGGCGCGGGGGCGGGCCTTTTGAGGCCTCTCCTGCTGAAGGGGCCGACCGAGAGCGGTGCTCTGAGCACCTGTGCCGCTGAGTTGCCGAGCCGCCGCGCGCTGACGATCGCTGCCTGGATGATTTCCCCTTTGCGCTGGCCAAGCACTGCGCCAATGATGAGTCGCCGATGCCCGTCGACGGTGATGCGCTTTGCGAAGACGAGGCAGCCGCCAGCAGCGCTGTCCGAGCCCGTCTTGACGCCGACATATCCTTCCCTGCCGACGAGGCCGTTGTAGTTCACGACAGGTCCGACAACCGGAAGCGACGCGGCGCGGCGGTCAACGATCGCTGCGAACGCAGGGATGCGCATCGCAGCTTCGGCGAGCATCACCTGGTCGGCGGGCGTGGAGACCGTGGTGCTCTCGAAGCCACTTGGGTCAGTGTAGGTCGTCGAGGTCATGCGAAGCGCTCGCGCTTGCGCGTTCATCCGCCGAACGAACGCTGAGACGCTGCCCGCATCGTGTACGGCGAGCATCGCGGCGAGGTTGTTGGCGGAGGGCAGCATGAGCGCAAGCAGCGCCTGTCGCTCGGTGAGTCGCTCGCCAGCCTTCACAGCGATGACGGACTGATCTTCGCTGACGCGTTTGCGCTCTTCGGCGACATCTGCCTTCGTGACCGTGAGGACGAACCCGCTCTGACCCGGCTCGAGCGGATATTGACGCAGAGTGATATAGGCCGTCATGATCTTCGCGACGCTTGCGATTGGAACCGGGTTGAGTGGACCATGCGTGCGAATGTCGCCGATGCCCTCGACCTCGATCGCGGCGCCCCCTTCGTGGGGCCACGCAAGGACTGGTGGGCGCAAACCGGCGCGTCGGGCCGCGGCGATGGTGCCGACGTCGCGCTGCGATGTGGGCCTCGAGCGCTGTCTTGCGCTGCGGTCGGCGCGCGCGATCGGCAGCGGGGCCAACAGCATGCCCAGCAAAACGAGCATGAATATCGCGAGTGGACGCCCAGGCGCGCGTCGGGCGAGGTGCGTGCAGCTGTGCGTGGGCGACCGAAGGCGTGGGAACGAGTGCGGAGCGGGCGAGGGGGACTGCGGCGGAGCGGGCGAGGGGGACTGCGGCGGAGCGGGCGAGGGGGACTGCGGCGGAGCGGGCGAGGGGGACTGCGGTGCGCGGGTGGGAGATCGCAAGCGGCCCGGGAAGCGGGGCGACGCAGGCGAGGGCGGTGGGCCACAGCCGATCTCGATTCCGGCCTCTGTCACGACGGTTGACGCTATCGCATGCGGCGGCAGGCGAGCGCGACCGACTCATGTGGCCGCGGCAGACACTCAGCCTGGAGCGTTTGCGGAGGCCTGCCACAGCTGCGGCTCCTTGCACGGTCGGCCGATGCTTCTCGCAGGAGGGACTGGTGGTCGTCGATCCATCCGGCTCCTTGCACGGTCGGCCGATGCAGCAGCTATATTCGGCTATTGGAAGAACTTGGTCGATCGGATGCCACAGGTGGGCTCGATCTGTTGACCACGTCGGAGCGGCGCAACGTGTGAGGGTGCGAGCTGGAGGATGATCGATGGTTCTGAAGCAGTACTACCTCGGCTGTCTCTCGCACGCCTCCTACCTGATCGCTGAGCCGGCGAGCCGCGAGGCAGCGGTCGTCGATCCGCAGCGCGACGTCGATCAGTACCTGGAGGACGCGCGAGAGCTCGACTGCGTGATCAGCCACGTCTTCCTCACGCACTTCCACGCCGACTTCCTCGCAGGCCATCTCGAGCTGCGTGATCGCGCCGGCGCAGAGATCCATCTCGGCGCCGCTGCACGCGCCGACTACGAGTTCACGCCGATGCACGATGGCGCCGCCGTGAGGCTGGGGGCGGTTGAGCTGGTGGTGCTCGAGACCCCTGGCCACTCCCGAGAGTCGATCTCGATCCTGATCTGCGACCGCGACAGCGACAGGTCGAAGCCTCGCGCGGTGCTGACGGGCGACACGCTGTTCATCGGAGACGTCGGCCGGCCCGACCTGCGGGCCTCGCTTGGGTGGAGTGCAGAGGAGCTCGGCGGCATGCTGTTCGACTCCCTGCAGGAGAAGATCCTCGCTTTGCCGGATGAGACGCTCGTCTATCCAGCCCACGGCGCAGGGTCTCTGTGCGGAAAGAGCCTGAGCGCCGACACTGTGTCGACGATCGGCCGTCAGCGTCTCGAGAACTATGCCCTGCAGCCGATGAGCAGGGAGCGCTTCGTCGAGATCGTGACCGCTGATCAGCCAGATGCGCCCGCCTACTTCACATATGACGCGATCCTGAACACGAAGGAACGTGGGACGCTGGAAGCGGCGCTGCGGCACGGGCTCAGACCACTTGCGCTGGGCGACGTACTTGGACTCGTTGTGGACGGAGCGCAGCTGCTGGACACGCGCGCCCCTGACCGCTTCGAGCGGCGCCATCTGCGCGGGAGTGTGAACGTCGCGCTGTGCGGCAGCTATGCGACGTGGTGTGGCACAGTCCTCGAGATCGGGCGGCCCATCGTGCTCGTGACGGAGCGAGGCGCAGAGCGCGAGTCAGCGATGAGGCTGGGCAGGATCGGCTTCGACTCGGTGGTCGGGTACCTCGACGGAGGGGCCGACGCGTTCCGCGAGCGGCCTGACCTGATCGACGAGATCAAGCGGGTGAGCGCGAGCGATCTCGCTTCGAAGCTTGCATCCGATTCGAAGCCGTCTGTGATCGACGTCCGCAGCGAGAGCGAGTGCAGTGAAGGTGCGATAGAGGGGTCACTGAACATACCGCTCCCAACGCTTGGAGGGCGGCTCGAGCGCATCGCCGATGATCGCCCAACTGTGGTCCTGTGCACGAGCGGCTACCGCTCTGCGATCGCGGCGAGCCTGATGCGCCGAGCGGGCATCAGGAACGTCTTCGACCTCGCCGGCGGCTACCTCGAATGGTCGACGACGGCTGGCGCTGGCATGAAGCTTGCGACGCCAAAGCTGCCCTGAGCGGCGGTGGTGGAGCTGGCCTGCGCGGCGGTGGTGGAGCTGGCCTGAGCGGCGGCGCTGGAGCCCGCCTCAGCTGGCGGTGGTCAGCTGCGGTTCGCGGAGACGCGGGGATCGCCGGCCGCTGCGGCGGTGCGATGAACTGCATCAACGCAGTCACGTGCCTCGACGATCGCGTCCATGATCGATCGAGGCTCCTTCGCGTCGCCTATGAAGTGTCGCGGCAGGTGGCGAGGCAGCAGATTTGCCGCCTCACGCAGGGAGGAGAGTCGCAGGGCGAAGACGACGAGATCCGCGTGCAGCGGACCAGAGCGCAAGATCACGTGATGGTCGGCGATCTCCTCGACAGGGCTGAGCACGGCCTCGATGTTGCGTGCCTGAAGCTGCTGCTTGTAGGCGCGTCGCATGAGCGCAGAGGCATCGTAGGCGAGGCGCGTGCCGTCGTGGTCGACGATCGTGACGGTGCGAGCGCCATGCTCGGCGCAGAAGAGCGCTGCTGCGATTGCACGCCGACCAGCTCCTATGACGACAACGTCGCCATG
>JAJYUP010000146.1 GCA_021792455.1 Actinomycetes bacterium
CATCGCTGTCCACCCACATGAAGTCGGTCGGCGAGGTGATGGCGATCGGTCGCACCTTCGCGCAGGCCTTCGCGAAGGCATTCCGGTCGCGGGAGCTGGACAAGCAGCCGATGCTCAGTGAGGCCTCTGAGTCCGAGCTGCTCGAAAGCCTGCGGACCCCGGCGCCTGACCGCTACGAGGTCATGATCGAGCTGTTCCGCCGCGGATGCACGGTCCAGCAGGTGCGTGAGCGAACGAGCATAGATCCCTGGTTTCTCGCGGAGATCGAGGCTGTGGCGCACAACGACGGGGAGAGTCGAGCAGGAGTCCGCACGTTCAAGTCCGTGGACACCTGCGCTGCCGAGTTCCCAGCACGCACCCCCTACCACTACTCGAGCTTCGAGCTGCCGCCCGGTGGCGGTCGCTCGCCTGCGCACGAGATCGTCTTCAGCGGTCGCCCCGCGGTCGTGATCCTCGGGGCGGGGCCGAACCGGATCGGCCAGGGCATCGAGTTCGACTACTGCTGCGTGCACGCGGCGATGACCGTCCAAGAGTTGGGCATGGACGCCGTGATGATCAACTGCAACCCTGAGACCGTCTCAACCGACTACGACACCTCGAGTCGGCTCTACTTCGAGCCACTGGCGATCGAGGATGTGCTCGGGGTCGTGGAGGTGGAGCGGCAGGCTGGACAGCTTCTCGGTGTGATCGTTCAGTTCGGCGGCCAGACGCCGCTCAAGCTCGCCGCAGGTCTTGCGGCGGCGCAGGTGCCGCTGCTCGGCACGAGCGTCGAGGCGATCGACCTCGCCGAGGACCGCGGCCGTTTCGCGGCGCTGCTGCGCGAGATCGGCTGTGAGGCCCCGCCCTTTGCGACCGCGAAGGACGCTGAGGGCGCGCTCCGATGCGCCGAGCAGGTCGGCTATCCCCTGCTCGTGCGCCCCTCCTACGTGCTCGGCGGTCGGGCGATGGAGATCGTCTACTCGCGTGCAGGGCTTGCGGACTATCTGCGGCGTGAGGTCGCTCAAAGCTCCCAGACGACGATCTACCTCGACCGTTTCCTCGAGGGAGCCGTGGAGGTGGACGTCGATGCGATCTGCGACGGCGCCGACATTTGGATCGGCGGGATCATGCAGCACGTCGAGGAGGCGGGCGTGCATTCAGGGGACAGCGCCTGCGTGCTGCCGCCTCACTCGCTCGGTGAGGAGATGCTTGCGCAGATACGCGAGGCGACCCGTGCGATCGCGCTTCAGATCGGTGTCGTCGGCCTGCTGAACGTCCAATATGCGGTTCATCACGGCCGCCTCTATGTGCTGGAGGCCAACCCTCGTGCGTCCCGAACGGTGCCCTTCGTCTCGAAGGCCGTCGGCGTTCCGCTCGCAAAGCTCGCCTGCCGGATCATGCTTGGGCAGAGAATCGCCGAGATGTCGCTGCCGCGGGAGCGAGAGGGCCTGGGCTTCGGGCGGCACGTCTCGGTGAAGGAGGCGGTGATGCCGTTCGACCGATTCGACGGTGCCGACGCCCTGCTCGGCCCAGAGATGCGCTCCACCGGGGAGGTGATGGGGATCGCCGCAGATTTTCCGACCGCGTTCGCGAAGGCTCAAGCTGCAGCTGGCGTCCCGCTGCCGGACGCGGGCGCCGCCTTCCTCTCCGTAACCGACGCGGACAAGCCGGGGGTCTTCGCGATCGCACAGCTGCTGCACGACGCCGGCTTCGAGATCTTTGCCACTCGCGGCACCGCGCAGGCGATCGCACGCATGGGCGTGCCCGCCAGTCAGCTGAACAAGATCAGCGAAGGAAGCCCCCATGTGCTCGAGCTGATCGAGGCGGGAAAGATCCATCTGGTCGTCAACACGCCGACAGGCTCAGGAGCCCGCAGCGACGGATGGGAGATTCGCAACGCGGCGATCACGCGCGGCATCCCCTGCCTGACCACTCTCGCCGCCGGAGTCTCAGCTGCCCGCGCGATCGCCCACGCGTCGAGCACCGGCCCAGCAGAGGTGATCTGCCTCCAGGAGCTCCACAGACTCGGGGGCGAGGGTGAGGCGAGCTCCCGCGAGCGCACCCTCACGAGCTGAGAAGGCGCATCGGCGCGCCGCCTCAGCGAGCGGCCAGGCGCGGCCATGCGAGCCTGTCCGCAGTCCGCGGGCCGGCAGACGGACCGCAGTCGCGGCGCACGCGCGCTCTGGTGTGGGATGCGGTTCGAAAGATCGGAAAATGCGTGCAAACTGGGACCAGACCGTAGACCTCTCTCGATATGTATCAACCTCCAGTCAAGGTTTAGATCAATTGCAGATCCGGCCTTGATCGAGACGAGAAGCCGTGTAGACTCGCCGCACATGGCGCTCGCGACCGAATCGACGCCTCTGGGGGGGCAGCAGACAGCGTTGCGGCAGGAGATCAGCTCGTCTTCGTCGCCGATCGTCCAGCCGCTCAGCCGCTCGCACGTGCAGCGGATGGACGCGCTTGCGCGCGCAAACGAGATCCGCAGCCAGCGAGCCCATCTGAAGCGTGAGCTGAAGGCAGGCAGAGTCGCGATCTCCGACCTGCTCGCACAACCGCCATCCTGCATATCCACCGCCAAGGTGTTCGACCTGCTGCTCGCCGTGCCGCGCTACGGCAGGGTGAAGGTGAACAAGGTGCTCGCCCACTGCCGCATCTCGCCGAGCAAGACAGTCGGCGGACTCTCTGAGCGCCAGCGGACAGAGCTCGTGACGATGCTCCGCCGGCAGCGGTGAGGCAGGCGTCCCGCGCCTGAGACGGCCTGCCCGCCCCTGAGGCGCAATGCCCGCGCCTGAATCAGCCTGCCGGCGCACTTCTCGCGCAGGCCAGCCGCCGAGCCGCGCGTGCAGGCTCGCACGAGCCTCGCCAGGACAGATCCGCCCGCACCGGCCTCTATGGTCTTCGCCGTGGGACGCGTATTTGTGATCACAGGGCCATCCGGTGTGGGCAAGGGCACGCTCATCAGAAGCCTGATGCGCGAGATGCCTGAGCTTGCGCTCGCTGTCTCAGCAACCACGAGGCACCCGCGTCCCGGCGAGCGGGACGGTGTCGACTATCACTTCCTCAGCGACGCCGAGTTCGACGCGCGCATCGCAGCACAGGACTTCGTCGAGCATGCCTGCTACTCGGGCCGTCGCTATGGCACGCTGCGCAGCGAGCTCGAGAGCCGTCTCGCCTCCGGGGTGCCGGTCGTGCTCGAGATCGAGGTGCAGGGGGCGCGCCAGATCCGCCACTCGATGCCTGAGGCCGTACAGGTGTTCATAGCGCCGCCATCGCTGCACTCGCTGCGAGAGCGACTGAAGGGGAGGGGCACCGACGATGAGGCGGAGGTCGCGCGGCGTCTGCAGGTAGCCGAAGCAGAGATCGAGGCCAAGGACGAGTTCGCGCACGTCATCGTCAACGACGAGCTGAGCGATGCCGAAGAGCAGCTGAAGCGCCTGGTGCGCGACACCATCGCCGCCGGCGGGGGATTAGACTGAAGCCTGCAACGAGGACAGCCGCGACCTTCAGTTCGTGCACCACTGCGCCTGCGGCCGGGGGACTAGACTGAAGCCCCCAACGAGGAAAGGCCACCCATCAATGATCTCACCGCGAGTTGATCGTCTGCTCGAAAACGTCGACTCCAATTACGCTGGAGTGATCGTCGCCGCAAAGCGCGCCCGGCAGATCAACAGCTACTACCACAACCTCGGTGAGGGAACCTTCGATGAGTTCCCACCGCCGGCGATCGAGACGAGGTCGAAAAACTATCTGACGATCGCTCTCGAAGAGGTCGCAGCCGGAAAGATCAAGTACCACTATCGCTAGGCGCAGCGTGGCGAGGATCCTGCTCGGCGTCACTGGCGGCATAGCCGCCTACAAGTCCCTCGAGTTCGTACGCCTCGCCACCGCCCGCGAGCACGCCGTTCGCGTAATTCAGACGCCGGCGAGCACCCGCTTTGTCGGTCGAGCCTCCTTCGAAGCTCTGACCGGCGCGCCCACGCTCGTCGGTGATCACGACGCAGATCCCCTGCGCGGCGCCTTCCCCGGCGAGCAGATCGACGCCCACGATCCGATCACCCATCTCGCACTCGCCGCGAAAGCCGACCTCTTCCTCATCGCACCCGCTTCCGCAAACACGATCGCCAAGCTTGCCCACGGGTTTGCGGACAGCCTGCTCACGAGCTCCGCGCTCGCGGCGCGATGTCCAGTCGTCCTGGCGCCGGCGATGAACAACCTGATGTATGAGCACCCCGCCACTCAGTCCAACATCGCGAGGCTCGAGAGCCGCGGAGTGCAGGTGATCACACCAGCCGTGGGGCGGCTGGCCTCGAGGGACGAGCATGGCATCGGTCGCCTGCCCGAGCCGCAGCAGCTGCTCGAGGCATGCGAACAGCGGCTCTCTGCAGCCAGAGGCCTCTTCGACGGACTGCGCGTGCTGGTCACCGCCGGCGGCACGCGCGAGCCGATCGACGATGTGCGCTTCATCGGCAACAGGTCCTCCGGGAAGATGGGCCTCGCGCTCGCGCAGGCGGCGCTCGCCCGCGGGGCAGAGGTGACGTTGATCGAGGCGAACGTCGCCTTGGCCTCTCCAGCGGGTCTGAGAGTGATTCACGCGCCGACCGCCGCCGAGATGCAGCGTGCCTGCGAAGAGGGCCTCCCACGCTGTGAGGTGCTGCTGATGGCGGCGGCGGTCGCGGACTTCAGGCCGAAGGCGAGGTTCGACGGCAAGATCAAGAAGCAGCAGCTCCCGGGACTGACCCTCGATCTCGAGCCGACCCCCGACATCCTCGCCCGACTCGCAGGGGCGCGGCAACCGCGGCAGACGATCGTCGGATTTGCCGCCGAGCATGGCGAGCGCGCCCTTGCCCTCGCCCAGCAGAAGCTTCAGACGAAGGAGCTCGATGCGATCGTCGTCAACGACATCTCGAAGCCCGGCATCGGGTTCGAGTCCGACGCCAACGAAGTGACGATCATCACATCGAGCTGGCAGCAGGCTGTGGCGAAGGCGAGCAAGCGGAGCGTCGCCGAGAGGATCCTCGACGCCGTTGCGCGACTGCGCAGCGAAGGTGAAGCTTCGCGTTGATCACGCGCCGAGAGCACCTTGGGAGCGGGCCGGCGAGATCGGCGCGCCCTTGATCGCTCTCGCGACCCTGCTCTACAGTGGGCCGAATGAACTGTGTCTATGAGCTCTACGTGCGCGGCTGCGACCTGCTCGAGCACGGCGACTACCAGGCGGCGATCGTGCCGCTCACCCGTGCGCGCAACCTCGAGCCGGGGAAGGCCTCGATAAGGGAGGCGCTCGGCCGCGCGCTTTTCCATGCCCGCCGTTACGAGCGGGCTGCCGAGGAGTTCAGCGCGCTCGCCCGCGCTGCCCCGACGAACGACTACGCGCTGTTCTGCCTCGGGCGGGCGATGCAGCTGCTCGGCCGGCACGAGGAGGCCTGCAAGCCGCTCGCGCTCGCGTGCTCGCTCGCTCCCCAGCGCGCTGACTACCGTCTCTACCGTGACCGCGCGAGGAGGGCGGCGCGCGGAAGCTGAGGGCCTCTGCTCGATGCTATTCTCGACTGACAGCTTTCGTGCCGGCTCCGTCCGGTCGTCGTATCGAAAGTGGGCGCCCGCCCGCTTTTTTTGCGTCGTGAGGAGGGATGAATGACAGCGCTCCAGTCAGATATAGAACAGAGGCTCGCCGCCGCGCAGCTCGATGTCGAGGTGGTCCTCGCGGAGGTGCTCGGCGGAAAGACCCTGCGCGTCTTCATCGACCATCCGGCGGGCGTGAGCCTCGGACTGTGCGAGCGCGTGAGCCTCGCGCTCACAGATCTGCGTGACATCTACGCGCTCGAGGTGTCCTCGCCGGGCGCAGAGCGCCCCCTCA
>JAJYUP010000147.1 GCA_021792455.1 Actinomycetes bacterium
GGCTTCACTTCGTCGACGGCGTGCAGCTGGCCTGGCTGCGCGAGGGCGAGCTCACCCTCGAGCAGGTGGTGCAGCTGTGCGCCCGCACGCTCTTTGCCTCGGTCACATCCGCGATCGGGCTCGAGCAGGAGCAGCAGGCGGCGCAGGCTCAGGCGCCGCGGGAGCCTCAGCCACGCCGCAACGCGGCAGAGCCGGTTCTCCATGCCGAGGATCGCCCTACCTAGGGTCGAGCTCGAAGACCTCGCCTGCGATCGTGATCTCATCGCCGGGCGCAAAGCCCTTCGCTTCGAGCGCCGCGATCACGCCGAGGCGCCGCAGCCTGCCCTCTAGGTATGACATAGCATCCTCGTTTTCTGGGTCGAAGCGGGCGACGAGCCGCTCGATGCCCCTGCCGCTCACCTCGAAGGCGTGGGGTCTCGTGCACCGCACCTGAAAGCCGACCTTCTCTGCCGGCCGGTAGACGATGTACTGAGCGCGGGTGCCGGCCTCGCGGCCCCCAAGCTCGGCTCTGCCCGCTCTGCCTCCGCCCGCTCTGCCGCCGCCCACTCTGCCCCTCGCCGTTCTGTCGCTGACCGTGCTCCCGCGGCCCGCGCGCGTGCTCCCCGCCGCCGCGAGTGCCTCGCCGCCGCTCATCGCAGGCACCCCCCCCGCCACAGGGACGCTCGCCAGCAGCGTCTTCGCGAGCTCGCCCACGCCCTCACCAGTCACGCTCGAGAGTGCGAGGACTGCCACCTCTTCGCCGAGGCGCGCCTTCCACTCCCTCACCGCCGCTGAGACCTCCTCGGCTGGGAGCAGGTCCGCCTTCGTCAGCGCGAGCACCCGGCCCAGCTTCGAGAGCCTCGGATCGTGTGAGGCGAGCTCGCGCTCGACGGTCTCGTAGTTTCTCAGGGCATCGGCGCCCTCCCCCTCGCTGATCTGCGGCGCGAGGTCGAGCACGTGCACGAGCAGCCTGCAGCGCTCCACGTGCGAGAGAAAGTCGTGCCCGAGGCCGGCGCCTTCGCTTGCGCCTTCGATCAAGCCTGGGATGTCGGCGATGATCAGCTGGCGCTCATCCGCATCGAGCACGCCAAGCACAGGCTCGAGCGTGGTGAACGGGTACTCCGCGACCTTCGGAGCGGCGCGTGTCAAGCGCGCCAGAAGCGAGGACTTGCCCGCGTTCGGCAGGCCCGTCAAGCCGACGTCCGCCAGCAGCTTCAGGCGCAGCTGCACCCTGCCCCGCTCGCCGGCGAGCCCCCGCTCTGCGAAGCGGGGCGCCTGCCTCGTCGGGGTTGCAAACCGCTTGTTGCCGTGCCCGCCGACGCCGCCGCGCGCGATCACAGCGCGCTGCCCTGGCGCGAGCAGGTCGAAGCGGCGACCGGCCAGGTCGCCGCCCACCCCGCTCACCTCCGTCCCTGGCGGGACGAGAAGCGTCAGCTGCGCGCCATCGGCGCCGTGACGCAGCGCGCCCTCACCATGGCCGCCACGGCGCGCCCGCTGGTGTGGCCGGCGCTTGAAGGCGCTCAGGTCGCGTACGGAGTCATCGCAGACGATCACGACGTCGCCGCCCCTGCCGCCATCGCCGCCATCAGGACCACCCCTCGGGACGTGAGCTTCGCGGCGGAAGCTGACGCATCCGTCGCCTCCCGCGCCCGCCTCAACCTCGATCTCCGCGCGGTCGTAGAGCATCAGCCTGATCTTGAGCGCACTCTGGCGGGAACGTGAGGCGCTCTCACATTCACCCTGCGCACACGATCGCGGGGCTCACCTGCAAGCGCCGCGCTCCCCCCGGCTAGGGGCGCGGCAGGACGCTGACGACGCGACCCCGCCGGCCGGTGCTGAACTGCACGATCCCAGCGGAACGCGCGTAGAGCGTGTCGTCCCTGCCGATGCCGACACCATCACCCGGCTTGAAGCGGGTGCCGCGCTGACGCACGATGATCTCGCCCCCTGCCACCGTCTGCCCCGCGAACGTCTTCACGCCAAGCCGCTTCGCGTTCGATTCGCGACCGTTGCGGCTGGATCCGAGGCCCTTCTTATGCGCCATCGCTGCCCTCCTTCAGCGCCACCTCAGTGACCTCGATCCTGCTCAGCTCCTGCCGATGCCCGGTGCGCCGGCGGTATCCACGCTTCGGCTTGAACTTGAACACCCTCAGCTTCTGTCCCCGCTCGTGGGAGAGCACCCGCGCGCTCACCGTAACCCTCGCGAGGCCGCTCGCATCGGAGACGACCTCCTCGGAGCGGTACATCAACGGCTGCAGCGCGACGATCTCGCCCTCTGCGACGGGGAGCCTCTCGACGAGCAGGCGCTGACCCTCCTGCACCCTGTACTGCTTGCCACCAGTCTTCACGATCGCGTACATCAAGCCCCAGTCGGTTGCCTGTCGCCAGACGCAGCCGGCACCGGCTCTGCACCAGCCGCCTGCTTGGCAGGAGAACGGCGCCGCCCACCTCCGCGGCTGCGGCGCCTGCCCACCGATTGTAGGTGATCAGCGCTGATCGGCGTCTCCAGGGCATCTGGAGCACCGTCCTCGGCGCGCAGGACATTGCCATGCTCGTCGAGCAGGAGGGCGCTTGCCGCGGTCCTGCCCACCCGCTCGATGCGGACCATCCGCTTCTCCCCGACGTGGGACGCTGCCCCAGCGATCGAGACGATGTATCCGTCGAGCTTCGCGACAGCGGCATTCTCGTCGTACATGTGGGGCTCGACGATCTGGACGAGCACCTCGTCACCCTCCCTGAAAGGCAGCGCCCGCTCCTCCACCTCCTCGCGGGAGCCTTCGAAGCTGACCGCGAAGTGCTCGAGCGGCAGCCCCTCGGAGCCCTCGAAGTGGAAGAACTTGCCCGTCTCCTGCTCGAGCGCGTGCAGGACGCGCGAGCCGTGCGCGGTGAGCTCTGCCGTGACGCGGGGATTGATCTGCACCAAGAACGCCTCGACGTCGGGCTTCGCGGAAGCGATCTTGCGCAGCCTGCGCTCGACGTCGATCGCGAAGGTCTCCTCCGAGCGGACGACCCCTTCGCCCGCACAGGTCGGACAGGGCCTCGTGATGATCTCGCGCACACCCTCCGTCACGTTCTGGCGGGTCATCTCGACGAGACCGAGCTTCGAGATCTCCGCTGTGAAGGTCTTCGTGCGGTCCTCGTCGAGGCACCTGCGCAGCGTCTTCATCACCGCGTCGCGGTTGCGCGCCCTCGCCATGTCGATGAAGTCGATCACGATGATGCCGCCGATGTCCCGCAGGCGCAGCTGGTTGACGACCTCCTCTGCGGCCTCGAGGTTCGTCTTCGTGATCGTGTCCTCGAGTGAGGCGCCCTTGCCGCCGGTGAAGCTCCCTGAGTTCACGTCGATGACGGTCAACGCCTCCGCACAGTCGATGATCAGATAGCCGCCGGAGGGCAGGTCGACGCGCCGGCTGAGCACGCCCTCGATCGCCTGTTCCACCCCGAAGGCCTCGAACAGGGGACGCGCGCCCTCCCACAGCTCGACACGCTCGGCGAGCTCTGGCGCCGTCCTCGCGAAGAACGATGTCAACCTCGCGTGCTGATGCTCGTTGTCGACGATCGCCCGCTCGAAGTGCGCAGAGAAGATGTCCCTCACGACCCGAACCGCGAGGTCCGCCTCCTGGAAGACGAGCGCCGGCGCGTGGCTGCGCTCGACGCGCTCCATCAGCACCTCGTGCAGCTTGTGCAGATACAAGAGCTCCCGTTCGAAGTCCTGCCGGCTTGCGCCCTGGGCAGCGGTGCGCACGATCACGCCCCCCTTGCCGAGGTCGAGCGAGGCTGTCTGCCTGCGCAGGCGCTCCCGCTCGCCGTCGTCGAGGCGGCGTGAGACGCCGACGCCCTCGCCCGTCGGGGCGTAGACCATGTAGCGGCCGGCGATCGTCAGCTCCATCGAAAGTCGTGCGCCCTTCGTCTTCAACGGGTCCTTCACGACCTGAACGACGATCTCCTGCCCAGGCTTCAGCAGGTCCGCGATCCGCCCGCCTGTCCCCCGCCCCCGTCGCGGCGCCTCCACGCCGGGCAGGACGATCTCATCGACGTGCAGGAACCCGTTCTTCTCGAGGCCGATGTCCACGAAGGCCGCCTCGAGGCCGGGCAGGACGTTGTCGACCTTGCCCTTGTAGATGTTGCCGACGATCGACCGTGACCCGCGGCGCTCTATGTAGAGCTCAGCGATGCGGTAGCTTGCAGCCCCGCGCGGCTTCGTGCTGCGCCTGCGGGGTCCGCGGGGCGCAGCGGCAGGACTCGCGCTCGGGTCCTCCAGCAGCGCAACCCGCGTCTCCGCGCGGTCGACGCTGACGAGCACTTGCTTTCTCAATGTGAAAATCCCTTTCGATGTTCGCCGGCCCATCGGCGCGCACAGGCACAGCGATGCTTGCGCAGGCAGCGCGGCTGCCGCGGCGTCTCTGCATCGCAGTCGGCGCAGACCCGCCCGCACAGTGCCTGATGATGCTCCTGGGGAGCTGCTGAGACAGGCGGTGTGAGCGGATCGGCATCGCGATGGATCGGTCTGATTTCAATGGTGTGAAGTTGCTTTGAGGCGGTGTGAGACGATCCCTGGCCAGGGATCGCGATAGGAGCATCTCACCATCGCCCGACGGGACTCTTCGCGCCTTCTGGCGAGCGCGCCCGCACGTAGATGGATTGCAGAAGCCCAAGTGCCAGCATAGTCGTCAGGACCGACGAGCCCCCGTAGCTCATCAAAGGCAGCGTGATTCCTGTGTCAGGCATGATGCCGACGGCTACGCCCACGTTCACGAACACCTGGCACATCAGCATCGCCGTCACGCCCGCGGCGATCAGCGACCCATACAGGTCCCGGCTCATCGTCAGAATCCGCATACATCGCCAGATCAGCAGCGCATAGAGCGCGAGCACGAGCGCCGCCCCGACGAACCCGTGCTGCTCGGAGACCGCCGCGAAGATGAAATCCGATTCGTCGAAGGGCACGAAGCTCGACTGCGCAGGCCCGACGTGGGGCAGCCCCGTCTGGCGGCCCGCGCCGATCGCGATCTTCGACTGTTCCTGCTGGTAGCGCTGGCGCTGCGCTTCGGGGCTTTCGACATGGGTCGTCAGGAATCCCGTAAGCCGTTCTTCCTGGTATTTGGAGAGCACGTGCACGCCGAGCGCGGGCGCTAGCGCGAGCGCGATCGTCAGCGCGATCGCGGCGAGCAGCCCGAGCGCCGCGAAATGACGCCACGGCGTGCCCGCGACGAACAGCACGCCAAGCGCAACGGAGATGTAGACGAGGCTCGAGCCGAGATCCGGCTCTGCGATCACCATCACCGTCGGCACGAGCATCAGCGCGATCACGAGCGCTGTCGTCTGGCGGTCGTGCAGACGACGCACACGGTCGACGAGCAGCGAGGCCGTGAACACCACGAGCAGCACCTTGCCGATCTCTGAGGACTGGAAGGAGAACAGCGGCAGGCTGATCGCCCTCGTCGAGCCGAGCGCGCTGCTCCCAAGCGCGAGCACCGCGAGAAGAATCAGGATCAGCAGCCCGTAGATCCAGTACTTGAACTGCCGCAGCAGGCCGTAGTCGAAGCGTGAGATAGCCACCATCAGCAGCAGGCCGACGCCGAGGTAGATCGCCTGGCGCTCGACGAAGTAGTGCGGATTGCCCGTCTGGTTGACGCGGGTCGTCACGGAGATCGTGACGAGCGAGAAGATGCCGAGTCCGATCACCGCGAGGGTGAGCAGCGGATCGAGCGGCATCATCAGTCGGCGTGGACGCTGGGAGACCGACTCGCTCGGCTGCTGGAT
>JAJYUP010000148.1 GCA_021792455.1 Actinomycetes bacterium
GCGGCGCATCTGACGGCAGCGCGATGATCTTCGCCGGGCCGGCGACAGTCGTGCATGGGGCATCCTCGCAGGATCCGCTGTACGAGCTGCCGGTGCGCCGCGTCCTCGCCGGCTACTACATGGAGTGCGGCACCGTGGACGAGCTGGACGCCGAAGTGCTTGGCAGCTATCTGGGGCCGAGCGTCAACCAAACGAGCACCCCGAGTGGGTGAGGTGGTGAGTCGATGATCAAGCTGCTCTACTGTCTGCGACGCCGTCCAGAGTTGACCCTTCAGGAGTTTCAGGAACACTGGCTGGAGCGTCACAGCCAGTTCGGGATCGCAAACAAGCAGGTGCTGCGCTACGTCCAGTATCACGCGCTGCTGGACGACCCGATTCGCTCAGCGCTCGCGCAGGCAGCTGCCGGCGAGGGCGGGGCGCAGCCCTACGACGGCATGGCGGCCGCGTGGTTTGCCAGCCCAGAGGCTCTGAAGCAGAGCATGAGCTCCGAGGAGGTCGCAGCTGCGCTCGAGGACGAGAAGCTGTTCATCGATCACTCCCGCTCCACGGCGGTCCTCTGCGATGAGCACATCATCGTCGAGCCTGAGCCTGCCGCTCCGATCGTGCTGATCGAGTGCCTGGCCAGGCCCGCCGGCGTCGATCGTGCGTTCTTCAGCAGGCGCTGGCTCGTGCATGGCGAGATCGGCCGCAAGGCGAACGCGCGTGGGCTGCTCCAGGGCTACATTCAGAACCACGCTCTGCCAGAGGGAGACGAGCGCGTAGCCGAGCTCGCAGAGCTCGGTGCGGGGCAGGGGTGGGACGGGATCGTCACCGCCTACTTTCACAGCGTCGCGGTCGCGAAGACCCTCTTCGCTGATCCGCTTGCCTCTGAGGAGTCGTTCGAGGACGAGAAGGAGTTCATAGATCACAGCAAGGGGCAGTACATGCTCACCCGTCGCCACGTGATCAAGGATCTGGTGCGCTGAGCACCTGCTGGAGGACTGACAATGATCGAGCCATACACCGCAGTTGCGCTTTCACCACGCGTCTCGGCCTGCGCGCAGCGAGCCGACTACATGCGCAACATCGAGAACATCAAGGCTTTCATGGACACCGCCTACGGGATCGCTGCGACCGACGGACCTCCCGTGAAGCTGATGGTGCTCCCTGAGGGTGCCTTTCAGAGCCTGCTGATCGATTTCAGGGGCGGTGACCGCAAGCGGGAGGCCGAGATGGCCCTCGAGATTCCGGGGCCGGAGACCGAGGCGCTCGGTCAGAAGGCACGGGAGCTGAAAACGTTCATCGCCGGCAACGCCTACGTCGTGCGCGACGAGGACTTCCCGGACCGCTACTTCAACCGGGCCTTCATCATCGATCCGAAAGGAGAGGTGATCTATACGCGCACGAAGCTCCAGGTGGAGCCCTTCGAGCCGGAGGTCGTGAGCACCTGCGTGCCGCATGATGTCTGGGACCGATGGATAGAGGTCAAGGGCGGCGGCGATGCGATGCAGGCGCTCTATCCGGTCGCTGACACCGAGATAGGCCGGATCGGGATGATCATCTGCATGGAGGGGGGCTACCCTGAGATCGGGCGGGGGCTCGCATTGAACGGTGCGGAGATCCTGCTGCGTCTCGTCTACCACGACCCATATGTCAACAACGGCTGGTGGGAGGTTCAAAGCCGCTCTTTCGCGATCCACAACAACGCGTATGTGATCGCGCCGAACCTTGGACCCCAGAGCTACAGCTTTGATGGCCCGCTCTACGACATCGGCGGCGGCAAGTCGATGATCGTCGATTACAGGGGACACGTGATGGTGATGCGCGAGTTCTCCGCCGCCGACACCTTCGTCAGCGAGTCGCTCGACATCGAGGCGCTGCGTCGATACCGCTCGCAGAACGGGTTTGGCCGGTGGTTCAAGGACCTGAGGATGGAGCAGTTCGCTGCCATCTATCAGCGTCCGATCTACCCGAAGAACCAGTACCTGGAGGAGGCCCCGACCGAGGGATGGGGCGAGCGGGAGGGAGCCGTACTCGAGCAGAACATAAAGCGCCTGCAGGAGCAGGGTGTGCTTGCGACTCCGGGTGGCAACGGCAGCGCCACGAACGGCAGCGGCGCCGCGGAGGAGCCTGCGGCGGCGATGAGCGAGCGGCGGCGATGAGCGAGCGGCGGCGATGAGCGAGCGGCGGCGATGAGCGAGCGGCGGCGATGAGCGAGCGGCGGCTGGCGATCGGCAATCGATCAACGCCTGGGCGTCTGGATCGGGGCACCGCATGAGCGTCCTGGAACGGACAACCGACTTTCTCGTGATCGGGAGCGGAGGAGGGGGCCTGCTCGCGTCGATCGCAGCTCGACGGGCAGGTGCGGATGTTCTCGTCCTCGAGAAGCAGGAGACAGTGGGCGGAAACACGGGGTTGTCTGGGGGCACCATGTGGATTCCGGACAACCCCTTGATGCGTGCGGAGGGCATCGCCGATTCCGCAGAGGAGGCGATCGCCTACCTCGATGCTGCGGTCGGCGAACCGACCGTTGCCTCCTCTGCGGCGCGCAAGGCCGTCTACGTCGCAGAGCTCCAGAGGATGTTCTCCTTCCTCGTCGCTCTCGGTTTTCCGCTCGTGCGCGTGCGGGGCTATCCCGATTACTACGACACGCTCCCTGGGGGCAACGCTCAGGGGCGAGTCGTCCAATGCGACTTCTTCGACTTGCGGCAGCTCGGTCCGCATCAGGAGCGTGTCGTCAATCCCCCGGTCCCGCTGATCGCCTCGGTGCGCGAGGCACCGGAGATCTGCATGGCTCTTCGCAGCTCCCATGCCGCGCTCACGCTTGGCCGCGTCGTCGCTCGAACCGCCGCAGCACGACTCCAGCACCGCCCGCTGGTCGCCAACGGCGCGGCCCTCGTCGGCAGGCTCCTCCAGGCCGCCTTCAGGACAGGTGTGGACATCTGGACGGAGTGCCCAGTGGAAGAGCTCCTGATCGACAAAGACGTCGTGAGCGGAGTGCGCGCGCGACGGCGCGGCGTCGATCTGACCGTCCGGGCACGGCACGGCGTGCTGATCGCCTGCGGCGGATACGCGCGCAACGAAGAGCTCAGGAGGCGCTTCGGTCGCCAACCCAGCTCCCAGGAGTGGACGATGGCAAACCTGGGAGAGACAGGTGAGGTGATCGAACAGGCGATTGCGATCGGCGCGGCGACTGCGCTGATGGACGAGGGCATCTGGATGCCGATGTCACTCAGTCCGAGTGGACCGCTCTACAACGTCTATGAGCGCGCTCAACCGCACGCGATCATCGTCAACGGCGATGGTCGACGTTACGTCGACGAGGCTGCGACATACATGGCCGTAGGGCAGGCGATGTACGACGAGCAGCAGCGGACCGGCCGCGGAATCCCATCCTGGATCGTGATCGACTCCAGGCACCGTCGGCACTATCCGTGGGGTCTGCAGCCTCCTGGACTGACTCCAAAGAGCTGGTTTTCCAGTGGCTACATGAAGCGCGCCGGCTCGATCGCTGAGCTGGCAGGACAGTGCCAGATCGAGCCTGCGAACCTCGAGCAGACGGTCGCGTCCTTCAACCGCTTCGCCGCCGCGGGCGTCGATGAGGACTTCCACCGCGCCGAGAGCGCGTATGGGCGCTTCTTCGGCGATCCGCGGAACAGGCCCAACCCCGGTCTCGGCACGATTGAGAGGCCGCCCTTCTATGCCGTCGCCCTCTACCCAGGAGATCTCGGCACCTTCGGTGGGATCCTCACCGACGAGCACGCCCGCGTGCTCCGGCAGGACGGTTCGACGATCGACGGCCTCTACGCTACCGGCACCGCGACTGCGCCCGTGACCGGGCGCACCTATCCGGCGACGGGATCGAGCATCGGCGGGACGATGGTGTGGGGATTCGCAGCCGCGCAGCATGCGCTCGGAAGGCTCGGAGGCTTGGAGCGCGAGCCCGTGGCGGCAGAGCACTGATTGGGAGGAGGATCTCGAATGTCCAGTTCGGCCTTTCAGCACACAGACACGCAGGCCAGGGAGGTGCGGCAAGCCCGTTGGGACTTCAGCGGGCAGACCGTGCTGGTCACAGGCGCCGCGCATGGGCAGGCCCGTGCGCACGCCCTCTCCTTCGCGTCGGCTGGCGCGAACGTCGCGATCTGCGACATCTGCGCCAACATAGGCAGCGTCTCCTATCCGATGGGGACCGTCGATGAGCTCGAGGACACCGCGGAGCAGTGTCGCGCCGCGGGCGCGAATGTGATCAGCCGCGTCTGTGACGTACGCAGCGAGCGGCAGGTGGAGGCGTTCGTCAACGCGACCGTAGAGGCGTTCGGCGGGATCGACGTCGCCGTCGCGAATGCCGGCGTCGGCGGGATCACCGAAGCGGTGGATCTCACCGAGCAGGAGTGGGATGAGATGCTGGACACGAACCTGAAGGGCGTGTTTTTGACCTTCAAGCATGTGGCCCGCCGCATGATCGACGGCGGAGGTGGCGGCCGCCTCATCGCCACCGGCTCTGTCAACTCGTTTACGGGCGTGCCTGGATGCACCCATTACGTGGCGGCCAAGCACGGCGTCGCGGGTCTCTGCAAGTCGCTTGCGATCGAGCTCGCGCCGCACCGGATCCGTGTCAACTACGTCTGTCCGACCGCGGTGAACACCCACATGATCGAGATCGTGACCGGACCGCGAGTGCCGGAGAACTTCGGCGAGCGCCTGGTCGCGACCGCCGGGAGCTGGAACCTGCTCGAGGAGGGGGCGCCGCCGCTCGAGCCATTCGAGGTCTCAGAGGCGATGATGTGGCTTGCCTCCGACTCCTCGAACTACGTGACGGGAGCCGCGCTCGCCGTCGATGCCGGCTTTCTGACGAAGTGAGACCGTGAGGCGCGCGCAGCTTCCAGATCACGCGCCTCCTCCCTGAGTCACGAACCCCGCTGCAGCCAACCACCGACCACCAGGAGGGATCACCATGCCGGACCCCGTCTTTCCCCACACCGAGTCGAAGGTCAGAGACGTCAAGCAGGTGCACTGGGACTTCTCAGGCGACACCGTCCTGATCACGGGAGCAGCGCACGGCCAGGCGAGGCTGCACGCCGTGACCTTCGCGCACGCGGGCGCCGACATCGCGATCTGCGACATCGGGCACGACGTCGACTCGATCTACTATCCGATGGGCACCGTCGAGGAGCTCGAGGAAACCGCGGAGCAGTGCCGCGAACAGGGAGCGAAAGTCCTCTGGCGTGCCTGCGACGTGCGTGAGGCCGCCGCGATGGAGGCGTTCGTTGCGGATGCCGTCAGAGAGCTCGGCAAGATCGACGTCGCGATCGCCAGCGCGGGCGTCGCCTCCATCGTCGAGGTCATCGACATGACAGAGCAGGAGTGGGATGAGCTGCTCGACATCAACCTGAAGGGCGTCTTCCTCACCTTCAAGCACGTTGCGCGCCACATGGTCGATGCCGGAATCCACGGCCGGCTGATCGCGACTGGCTCCGTGCACTCCTTCACGGGTGTCCCCGGCAGCGCTCACTACGTTGCCGCAAAGCACGGCGTCGCCGGCCTGTGCAAGTCGCTTGCGATCGAGCTCGCGCCGCACAAGATCCGCGTCAACTACGTCTGCCCAACGGCCGCGAACACCCACATGGTCGAGGCGCTCACCGACCCGCGCGTGCCTGAGAACCACGGCGAGCGCCTGTTCGCCACGACCGGCAGCTGGAACATGCTCGAGGAGGGCTCCCCACCGATCGAACCGTGCGAGATCACCCAGGC
>JAJYUP010000030.1 GCA_021792455.1 Actinomycetes bacterium
GGCGCAGAGGGCGACGAGCATCAGCAGCTCATCACGGGGTCATTCGATCTCATCGCGCAGCAGCCGCGCAAGCCGGCGCTGGCCGCCGGCGCGTCGCCGCTCAGCGGTGGTCGATCGATGCTCATAGTCGACTACAAGAGCGGGCCACCGCGCGCGGAGCAGCCTGCCGACCTCGAGCAGCTCGTCAGGGACCGCTTCGAGGTCCAGCGGATCGTCTACGCGCTTGCAGCACTGCGCGACCGCGCCGAGCTCGTCGAGGTCGTCCACTGGTTCCTCGCGAGGCCGCTGGAGCCGGTCTCTGCCACTTACAGCGCTCGTCACCTCGATGCGCTCGAAGAGGACCTGAGGAGTCGGATCGAGTGGATCGCGCAGCGCGGCTGCGCCGTCAGCGAGCATCCTCACCGCGAGCTCTGCCTCAGCTGCCCTGGGCGGGCGACGCTCTGCCCTTGGGGGGAGCGGCACACTCTGCGGCAGATCCCTTAGCGGCGCCTGTGCCCAGGCGGCTACGCTCAGCTCACGATCTGCGACGCTGTCGTCGGAACTGGGGTGGCCCAGGGAGGGAGCAGCAGCTGGATGACATCCGATCGATCGCACGGCACCCCGGCTCCCTGCCGCGCAACGCATGGCGTCCATGTCGATCGCGAGAGCGACGCTCAGCTGTTCGAGCGCGTCCGCCAGGACAACGACGGCGATGCGCGCAAGCGTCTGATCGAACGCTACCTGCCGCTTGCCCGTCGGCTCGCGCGTCGCTACCAAAGGACGGACGAGCCGATGGACGACCTCGTGCAGGTTGCCTCTCTCGGGCTGATAAAGGCCGTTGACCGCTTCGATGCAAGCCGGCAGGTCGTCTTCTCCAGCTACGCCGTGCCAACGATCCTCGGCGAGCTGAAGCGCCACTTCAGGGATCGCACCTGGTCGGTCCGGGTTCCGCGCGATCTGCAGGAGCTTGCGCTGCGAATCGACCAGACGGCGCTCACCCTGTCGGCGGATGGCCGCCGGTCGCCGTCCGTCGGCGATATCGCGGAGGCGATCGGGCTGCCACAGGAGAGGGTGCTCGAAGCGCTCGAAGCAGCTGCCGCCTACCATGCCGGCTCGCTCGACGCGCCGCGCCCCACAGGCCCTGGCGAGGAGACTGGAGAGACGCTCGCGGACTCGCTTGGCACATTCGAGAGCGGCTTCGAACGGGCGGAGGAGAGGGCAACTCTCGAGCCGCTGCTCGCGTGCATATCCGAGCGGGAGCGCACCGTGCTGAGGCTCCGCTTCGCGGAGGGAATGACCCAGGCGGAAATCGGCGCGCGAATCGGTGTCTCACAGATGCAGGTCTCGAGGCTGATACGCCAGGCGCTGAATCGGCTGCGGGCGAGCGCGGGTCGAAAGTAGTCGAGCTGGGCCTGACTCGAGGTCGGCCTGCTCGCCGCGAGGCCAGCGGGGTCGCGCCTGTCACGCAGCGGCACTCGGTGAGCTGGCGTTGCGGGAGCCCTGCGTCCGCTGGCGTCCTGCGGTCGGGCAGGCAGCTCACCGATGCGCCCGCTCCCGCGCCCCCGGCGTGAAGTGCACCGTGAGGGCGAGTTCCTCAGCTTTGCTCGTCGTGGAGGATTCGGCGCGCCGCTTGGCGTCTGCCGGCTCGATCAGCAGCTCGTCTGCGATCTGCTCGAGCACGCTGCCGACCCCTGGCAGCGACGTGTCTCGCAGCAGAGCGCTCGCGCCGCCGTCAGTCAGCGCGCCGAGGCGCAGCGTCAGAGTGTGCTCGCTCGTGCGCACCGTGAGCTCGACGCAGTCGCTCACGCTGTGATCGAGGGCGTGTGCCGACAGCGCATCGCAGAGCGCGAGAGCCTCGTCGAGCCTCTCGACTGGGCATCCGGCTCGTGCAAGCATCATCGAGACGACGCGGGCGAGCACCATCTGGCCGAGTGGCCCGGACCTCAGGCTCAGGGTCGCCGAGTTGGCGGCTGCCTGTGCATTCACGCTGCTCACCGCTCGTCCGGGTCGCTTGCGGACAGTGCAAAGGCCATCCGCACCTCCGTGCGCCCGTAAGCGTCGTGACCCAGCTGCATGCTGTCCGACACCGAGGCGATCAGCGGCAGCCCGAGTCCGAGTCCTGGGCTGTCGGCGCGGGGATGGATTCCGCCGCCTTCGTCACGCACGACGATCGTCACCGCGCTCTCCTCGACGATCGCTTCGACCTCGAGCACGCCGTCGTCGCGGTCTGGGTAGGCATGGACGATGACGTTCGTGCAGGCCTCCGTGAGCGCGAGGCGGATGTCCGACAGCGTCTGCTCGCCCATTTGCACCGCATCGCCGAGCGCACTGAAGGCGTAGCGGACGATCGCGATGTTCTCTGCGCGCGCTGGCAGCGTCAGCGCCACCTCCCGTCTCAGGATGCCCTCATCTCTTCTCATCGCGATGTTGCGTCCTTGCCCTTTTCGATCTCCCGGTCTCCATCTCCCCGGCACGCGAGCTTTTCACACCTTCCTTCCGCCCGCTCAGCTGCCGACTCGAGCCGCCCGCCCGCCTTCTCGCCATCAGACAGGTGCGACACCTCCGTTCAGCTGCGCGCCCACACCGCGATGTTCGCTGCCCAGGGCGGGACGGCACCGCTGATGCGCGCCGAGAGCACCACATGCGCTGCCCAGGGCGGGACGGCACCGCTGATGCGCGCCTGGCGCATGCGCGGCGTTGGACCCGTCGTCGGCCTGTTTGCCGCGGATGCGCTGCTAGGCTTCCAGGCTCCGCTTGGGCTAGGCGCTTGCTCGTGTCCTGCTGCGCGCTCACCTGTGTCCGGGAAGGGCTGAGCGTGCATGGGCGCTGGTGAGGCCAGCGCAGGCTACGCTGCCTTCGAGAGCACTTCCATGACTTTGCACATCGAGAAGCCGCCCATCGGCGTCGGACTCTACGATCCTCGCTTCGAGCACGACGCCTGTGGCGTTGGCGTCGTCGCCCGCCTCGACAACCAGGCGACGCATCAGGTCATCCGCAAGGCGATATCGGCGCTCGAGAACCTCGAGCATCGGGGTGCATCTGGCGCGGACGCGCGCACTGGCGATGGGGCGGGGATCCTCATGCAGATGCCGGATGAGCTGTTGCGGAGCGCGGTCGACTTCGCGCTCCCTCCGCAGGGGCGGTACGGGGTGCTCATGTGCTTCCTGCCCAGAGCGGCTGAGGAGCGCGCGCGGCTGCAGGCGCTCATCGAGCGGACTGTGCTCGCGGAGGGTCAGGTCGTGCTCGGCTGGCGGGAGGTGCCTGTCGTGCCGGAGCATGCGGGAGAGGTTGCCAATGCGTGCCGTCCCGATGTGCACCAGCTGTTCGTCGGAGCCGGGTCGGATCCAGACCGCAATCCTGGCGGGGGCACGTTCGATGAGGATGCCTTCGAGCGCAAGCTCTATGTCATCAGACGAGTCTGCGAGCGGTCGGTGCAGGAGGGCCTCTACATCAGCTCGAGCTCCTCGCGGACGATCAACTACAAGGGCATGCTGATCAGCTGGCAGCTTGCGAGCTTCTACCCGGACCTCGCGGACGAGCGCTGCAAGAGCGCCGTCGCACTCGTGCACTCGCGCTTCTCGACCAACACATTCCCCAGCTGGGAGCTTGCGCATCCATATCGTGTCATCTGCCACAACGGCGAGATCAACACGCTCATGGGCAACATCAACTGGATGCGCGCCCGTGAGAGCGAGCTGCAGAGCGAGCTCTTCGGCGAGGACCTGCAAAAGGTCCTGCCCGTCGTGCGTCCCGGCAACTCTGACTCTGCGACGTTCGACAATGTGCTCGAGCTGCTGATGCTCGCGGGCCGCTCGCTCCCGCATGCGGTGATGATGATGATCCCTGAGGCCTACAGGGACCGCGAGGATCTGCCTGAGGAGCTGAAGGGCTTCTACGCGTTCCACTCCTGCCTCATGGAGCCGTGGGACGGTCCAGCGGCAGTCGCGTTCACCGATGGGCGTCTCGTCGGCGCGACGCTCGACCGCAACGGCCTGCGTCCGGGGCGCTGGGTGCAGACCAGGGATGGTCACGTCGTGCTCGGCTCGGAGGCGGGCCTGCTCGACATCGAGCCGTCGCAGATCGTGCGCTTCGGCAGGCTGCAGCCTGGGAAGCTGTTCCTCATAGACCTTCAGCAGGGCAGGATCATCGCGGACAGCGAGATCAAGCTGCAGGTTGCGACGCGCAAGCCCTACGGCGAGTGGTACGCGCGCTGCTCCGTTCCCTTCGCGGAGCTCCCGCCGTCCGAGCAGGTGACGATCTCAAACCAGCCGCTGAGCACAAGGCAGCGCGCGTTTGGATACAGCCAGGAGGATCTGCGGGTGCTGCTCGCGCCGATGGCCCGCGAGGGTGCCGAGCCCGTCGGGTCGATGGGCAACGATCTCGCGCTCGCCCTGCTCTCCGACCAGGCGCCGCCGCTGTTCTCCTACTTCAAGCAGCTGTTCGCCCAGGTGACCAACCCGCCCATCGACCCCATCCGCGAGGAGATCGTGATGAGCCTCTCCACGAACCTCGGGACGGAGCTCAACCTTCTCGCGGAGAGCCCTGAGCACGCCCATCAGCTCGTGCTCGACGGTCCGATCCTGCTCAACCGCGAGCTCGAGACGCTCAGGCACGTCGACCACGAGGTCTTCGCCGCGCGCACGATCGACATCACCTGGCGGCAGGCTGACGGGTCTGGTGGGATGGAGGCCGCGATCGGGCGCGTGTGCGCCGAAGCACATGAGGCGATCGCGGAAGGCGTCAACATCATCGTGCTCTCCGATCGTCTCATCGGGCCCGCGAGGGTGCCGATTCCCAGCCTGCTCGCCGTCGCCGCCGTTCACCACCACCTCGTGCGGGAGGGGACCCGCCTGCGGGCGGGGATCATCCTCGAGTCGGGAGAGCCGAGAGAGGTGCATCACTTCGCCACGCTCATCGGCTATGGCGCCAGTGCCGTCAACCCCTATCTCATGCTCGAGTCGCTCGATGCCCTCGTCTTCGAAGGCAAGATCCTCGCTGCCGATGGGAGCTCTCTCGATCCGCGGCGAGCCGCCGAGAACGTCGTCAAGGCGCTTGGCAAGGGGCTGCTGAAGACGATCTCGAAGATGGGCATATCGACCGTCCAGTCCTACTGCGGAGCACAGATCTTCGAGGCCGTCGGGCTCGAGGGCACTCTCGTCGACAGGCATTTCGCCGGCACCGCCTCGCGTGTCGGCGGAGTCGGTCTAGACGTGCTGGCGAAGGAGGCTCTGGCGCGCCACGCGCGCGCCTATGGGCGCGTCGGCGTCGAGGCGACCGACCAGCTGCTGCCTGTCGGGGGGGTGTACGCCTGGCGCCGTGACGGCGAGCGGCACATCTGGAACCCGGAGACGATCGCGCTCGTCCAGCACGCGGTCAGGGCGGTGAGGGGCGATGTCGGTGCTGCCCTCGCCGGCGATCAGGAGGCGCTGGAGCAGGTGCGTGCGAGCCCCGCCTATGCGAAGTACAGGGAGTACGCAAACGCCGTCAACGCGCAGGCGGCCGCCAACGCGACGCTCCGGGGCCTGATCACGTTCCAATCAGATGGGCGCGAGAGCGTGCCTCTTCACGAGGTTGAGCCTGCGAAGGAGATCGTCAAGCGGTTCTGCACCGGCGCGATGAGCCTCGGTTCGATCTCGCGCGAGGCGCATGAGACGCTTGCGATCGCGATGAACCGGCTCGGGGGCAGGTCGAACACGGGTGAGGGCGGCGAGGATCCCGTCCGGTTCCTGCCTGAGCCCAATGGCGACAGCAGGCGCTCGGCGATCAAGCAGGTCGCCTCCGGGCGGTTCGGTGTCACGATCCACTATCTCGTCAACGCCGACGAGCTCCAGATCAAGATGGCGCAGGGCGCGAAGCCTGGGGAGGGGGGTCAGCTGCCTGGCCACAAGGTCGACGAGTACATCGGCTCGATCAGGCACACCACTCCCGGCGTTGGGCTGATCTCGCCGCCGCCGCACCACGACATCTACTCGATCGAGGACCTCAAGCAGCTCATCTATGATCTGCGCTGCGCCAACCCGAAGGCGCAGGTGTCGGTGAAGCTCGTCTCAGAGGTCGGTGTCGGCACTGTCGCGGCTGGCGTCTCGAAGGCGAACGCGGACAGGGTCCTCATCTCTGGGCACGACGGCGGGACCGGCGCCTCGCCGCTCTCCTCGATCCAGGCTGCAGGCGTGCCATGGGAGATCGGGCTGGCTGAGACGCAGCAGACGCTGCTGCTCAACGACCTGCGATCGCGCATCATCGTCCAGACCGACGGGCAGCTGAAGACCGGCAGGGACGTGCTCATTGCGGCGCTGCTCGGCGCCGACGAGATGGGATTTGCGACGGCACCGCTCATCGCGACGGGCTGCATCATGATGCGCGCCTGCCACCTCAACACCTGCCCGGTGGGCATCGCAACGCAGGACCCAGAGCTGCGCAGACGGTTTGCAGGCACGCCTGAGCATGTCGTCAACTTCTTCTTCTTCGTTGCTGAGGAAGTGCGCGAGATGCTCGCCTCGCTTGGCCTGCGCAGCCTCGACGAAGCGATCGGCAGGGTCGACCTGCTGCGCTGCCGCGAGGCGATCGCCCACTGGAAGGCGGCGGGAGTCGACCTGTCTCAGATCCTCACCCACATCGAGCTTCCTGATCGGGCAGCTCGCCGTCGCGTCGAAGGGCCGCCCCCAGTGCTCGACGACGCGCTCGACTGGGAGCTGCTGCAGCGCGCGAAGCCGGCGATCGAGCGGGGGCGCCGCGTCGAGCTCAGGGCTCAGATTCGCAACGTCAACCGCTGTGTTGGCGGGATCATCTCCAGTGAAATAGCCGCTCGGCACGGTGCTGCCGGCCTGCCGCCTGACTCGATCGTCGTCTCGATGGAGGGCTCGGCGGGGCAGAGCTTCGGCGGGTGGCTCGCGCCGGGGGTGACGCTCATCCTCGAAGGCGAGGCCAACGACTACACCGGCAAGGGGCTGTCTGGCGGGGCGATCGTCGTCAAGCCGCGGTCTGGGATGGCGGAGGGGTTCGTCGCGGAGGAGAACGTCATCGTCGGCAACACCGTTCTCTATGGCGCAACGTCTGGGAAGGCCTTCTTCCGCGGGCTCGCCGGCGAGCGGTTCGCCGTCCGCAACTCCGGCGCAGCCGCCGTCGTCGAGGGCGTGGGAGATCACGGCTGCGAGTACATGACGGGTGGCCGTGTGGTCGTGCTTGGGCCCACGGGACGAAACTTTGCGGCGGGCATGAGCGGTGGGATCGCCTATGTGCTCGACGAAGAGGGAACCTTCCCGGAGCGCTGCAACATGGGGATGGTCGTCTTCGAAGAGCTCTCCGAGGAGGACGCGATCGAGCTGCGCGGGATGATCGAGGAGCACGAGTGGCGCACCGGCTCGACGGTTGCGAAGCGGCTGCTCTCCGAATGGGGGCGCCTGCTATCCGCCAACGCCTTCGTGAAGGTGATGCCGATCGACTACAAGCGGGTGCTCGCCGAACAGGGTCAGCGACAGCGGGCTGCCGCCCACGCAAGCGGCAATGGGGCGCTCGAGGCCGAGGCGCTCTCCGTCCTGCCCGTCGCTGCGGAGAAGGAGCGACCGTGAGCTGGCGGTGCACCTGATGGGCAAGGTCGGCGGCTTCCTGCAGATCGCGCGCGCGGGCATCCAGCAGCGCGACCCTCGCCAGCGAGCACACGACTATCAGGAGTTCTTCCTGTCGCGACCGGAGATCGAGCTGCGGGAGCAGGGGGCCCGATGCATGGACTGCGGAGTCCCGTTCTGTCACAACGGCTGTCCGCTTGGCA
Organism: Actinomycetes bacterium; assembly: GCA_021792455.1. GTDB lineage: Bacteria > Actinomycetota > Thermoleophilia > Solirubrobacterales > Solirubrobacteraceae > Palsa-744. The sequence goes on from JAJYUP010000030.1 coordinate 7,748, forward strand.
ACCTCATCCCCGACTGGAACGACCTCGTCTACCGTGGACGCTGGCAGGAGGCGATCGAGCAGCTGCACGCCACGAACAACTTTCCGGATTTCACCGGCAGGCTCTGCCCCGCGCCGTGCGAAGCGGCCTGCGTGCTCGAGATCAGAGAGGGCGAGGCGGTCACGATCAAGCAGATCGAGCTCGCGATCATCGATCGGGCCTTCGATGAGGGCTGGGTGAAGCCGGCGCCGCCATCAGCGCGTCGAGAGACGGGCCAGTCCGTTGCTGTGATCGGCTCAGGGCCTGCTGGGATGGCCGCGGCGCAGCAGCTGCGCCGCGGCGGCTATCGCGTCACGGTCTATGAGCGTGACGAGGCGGCCGGTGGGCTCGTGCGCTTTGGCGTTCCCGACTTCAAGATCGAGAAGGCGATCGTGCAGAGGCGGGTCGAGCAGCTGATCGATGAGGGTGTCGAGTTCCGCCTCGGCGTCGAGGTGGGCAGTGAGGTCCCAGTCGCCGAGCTGCGGGATCGTTTCGATGCGATCGTGATCGCAACAGGCGCTCGTGTGCCCCGCGACCTGCCTGTGCCGGGCAGGGATCTCGATGGCGTCCACTTCGCGATGGAGTACCTCTATCAGCGAAACCGCTGGGTCGCCGCCGAGTCTGGCCTCGACTCGAAGGCGCTGCCGGGGGTCGAGCGGATCACCGCGGAGCGCAGGCACGCAGTCGTCATCGGCGGCGGCGACACGGGCGCAGACTGCGTTGGCAACGCCGTGCGCGAGGGTGCGCTCTCGGTGCTGCAGCTCGAGCTGCTGCCGAAGCCGCCCGCGCACCGTCCGGACGATCGCACGCCGTGGCCGCTGTGGCCCGCGAAGTTCAGGCTCAGCTACGCGATGGAGGAGGCCATCGCCGCTGATCTCGGCAGCCAGGAGTATTCGGTCAGCACGCTCAGCTTTCTGCCTTCCGGCAACGGCGGCGTCGGCTTCGTCCAGATCGCGCAGGCTGCGCCTGAACCGCCGTTCGCGCCGATCGAGGGCACTGAGCGGCAGCTGCCCGCTGATCTCGTGCTGCTTGCGATGGGCTTCGTCGGCCCAGAGCAGGCTCTGCTCGAGCAGCTTGGCGTGGAGCGCGACGAGCGCACCAACGTCAAGTGTGCGGAGCCCTACACCACTTCGGTGCAGGGAGTGTTCGTCGCGGGGGATGCCCGGCGTGGGCAGTCGCTCGTCGTTTGGGCGATCAACGAGGGGCGCCAGTGCGCGCGGATGGTCGATCGTCACCTGCAGCAGCTGCGAGACGGACGTGGGCTGACAGCTGCAGCCGGGCGCTCCTCGCGGTGAGTCGAGGAGCCCTTCTGCCCTGCCGTCAGCGGCCTGCGGCGGGTGCGGCCGTGCTTTCAGAGGCAGGCGCAGCGGCGGCAGCGGGCAGCGCGAGGCTGCGGGAGGTTCCGAGCACGCTCCCCTCCGCGCTGAGTGCCTGCACCGCGAAGGCGCTCCCACTCACTGGAGCAGGGAGGACTATCCGCGTCTCGAACCCCTGCTCCGGCGCGGTCGCGATGCGGCTCATCGGCGCAGGTCCATCGGCCTCGAGCACCGCCCAGCTCGCGACTTCGGTTGCGCCGTTCCAGCTCGCGTAGACGGCGAGCCTGCCGGATGGCAGCCTTTCCAGCGCGAGGCTCGGCGGGGTCGAGGGCATGCCGTGCCATTCGAAGCGCAGCACCCTGTACGACTGCTCGAAGAAGGGCAGGTGCGCCTGGAAGCGGATTTCCCCTCCTGGTCCATATTCAGTCACCCACGGCTCCTGGCCCCAGCCGACGACGACATCTCCGTCGCTCATCAGCTCTACGCTGCCCTGGCTGCCCGCCAAAAGCGGCGGTGAGTTCACGAGCGCGCGCAGCAGCCTTGCCGTCCTGCTCGCGAGATCGACGACCTCGATCAGGCCACGGGACTGCCTGTGCACTCGCGGGGTCGCCCCGTCGTCGAAGACGGTGATCTCGAGCTCGCTCCGGTCTGGGCGGGCGACCACCCTCGCGTCGTGTTGCCAGGCGGTGCGCGTGCCGGGGCCCATCGCAAAGGTGCTGTGCTTGCCGCCGAGCTGCCAGCGGATCGCGCCTGTGTGGTGGTTGATGTCGTAGATCGCCCAGGTGTTGCGCGCGGAGATCAGAAGGCTTTCGCCCCCTTCAAGCTGCTGGATCGAGTTGAGGTGGAAGAAGTCGAATGGGTAGCTCGCTGAAGCAACGAGCGCAGAGTCGTAGGCCGCGCGCAGCGGCACGTGGTCGAGGCTGTTCCATTCCCAGCGCACGAGCCCCGTCGCGACGTCGATTTCCTGGATGACGTCGTCCCACACCGAGCCGTCCGCGCTGCCTTTCACGGAGGTGAGGTTGCATCGAACATCGTGGTTCTCGGCGATCAGCGCAGTGCCTTCAGGTGTCAGCTGCATCTCGTGCACGTCTGGCATGAGACCGTTGCCGCCGTGGATCGTCGCCACTCGTTCGTATCTGCTGTTGACGATGACGTCCTGCGGTTCCCGGCGACCGTTGCCGCCGCTTGCGAGTGGATCCTCCCACCAGGTCAGCACCGGTTTGCCCTCATAGGTCTGGACCTGGAGGTTCGTCGCCTTCGTCGCTGCCGTTGGGCCGACGTTCACGGGATCAAACCAGACGAGCTGCCCCTCGTCGTTGATGATCATCGGTCCCGCCTGCCCGACCGAGAATGGGGACATGAACAGCAGGCCGGGCGCGTCGGAGTCGGCATGCTTGGAGACGATGACCCTCGGCGGATGCAGGCTCGGCGCGGAGTGGAAGTGCTGGGTGAGGGTTTCCCGCCTCGGCACGCTCGCGTTCGGGCCGAGCGGTCCCGGCCTCTCCTTCGCTTCGGCCGCCGTGACGGCGCGTTTGCTGCGCTGCTCAGCTGGAGCAGGCGTGCGCACCTTTGGATGGTTGAAATGGGCGGCGCCGAGACCAGCCCTGTAGCCGACTGTGAAGTGCCATTCGACGCGCTGCTGGGCGCCGCCGTCCCTCACCTGCAGCGACACGGCGACACGTTCGCCTTCCGCGAACGGCGCATCTGGCAGGAAGCTGCCTCCGTCGCCCTGGGAGTAGGCATCCAATCGGCCGGCATGAACCCCTGTGCGGCTGCCCCTCACCTGCACGTGCGATATGTCCCGCACCGGCAGGCCGAGCAGGCTGATCTGCGTGCTCGGGGTCGCGTCGACGGTGCCCGGCTCTGGAGAGACCGTCAGCGCTCCTTTCGCTACGGCCATCGAGCGGCTGTCATTGCCTGCGACGCAGCTCGGGGCGCTCGAGGCGGGCGTGCTGGGAGGTCCGCTCGAAGCGTGTGCGGCAAGCGGGGCGACGAGGCTCAGTGCCCAAGCGAGCGCGCACCAGCGCAGTCCCCTGCGCGCCGTCGCCGCCGGGCAGTGCCGCGAAGCAGGGGGCGCACCTCGAAGCCTCCGCTGATCGGCCTCCGCCACGACATCGCCCTCTTCACCCATCGGCTCTCTCAACAGCTTCCATTCGTCCGTGTTGCGGCGGGGTGATCGGTCTGCTCGCCCTCGCTGCTCTACTCTTGCTCACAGATGCTCACAGAACAGCAGGATGAGAGAGGTCGCCGGCGAATGGCGCCTCACGCTGAGGCGGACCGCAGCCTCCTTTGATGCCGACGTTCTGCAGGCACAATCGCTTCATCGAGCGGTGCCCGATCTGCAAGACGACGCTGCCAGGGCAAAGCGCTCGGGCGCACCCCGGACGCAGTCCGCGGGCAGCCTCGGCGGCGCAGCGGCGTCCGGCGCGCCGCGATGGTGCGGAGGGGAACCGGCATGCGGGCGTGCGCATCTACGCAGACGGCTCGGAGCGTGGACGTGAGGATGGCTACTGCTCACCGCTCGTGCCTGGGCTGCGCTCATCGACCGATGCGCAGCGCCTCGCCGATGAGATCACGTTCGCGAGCGCGCGTCTCCTGCAGCTCACAACTGAGCCGCATGGCTCCTATCGTCACGCGGCGGCGATCGCGGCGCGCGGTGAACTGGAGAGTGCCAGCTGGCTGTGCTTTCTGATCGCCTACCTCTCGCCGACGTCAGGCTCTGACCCGTTCAGGGGCATCGAGCAGATACACGGCAGCGGGCAGGCGCCGCAGGGCGGGGGGCAGCCATCGATCGAAGACGCGCAGCTCGAATCGGTCCCACTTGGGCCGCGGTCCTGTCATCAGCCTCGCCGCGGTGCCGGCGCGCTGCGCGCCTACCTCTCGTGGGCGCAGCGGTCAGGATCCCAACGCGCTGGGCTGACAGGCAACCCCTCCTGGTCTCCAGAGCGGAGATTCGAGCGGATCTTCGAACGCCTTTCGCTGCCTGGGATCACGAGAGCTGTGCGCTACGAATTCCTGCTCAGCCTCGGAGCGCTCGGAATCTTCGAGATGCGGGCGGATACGCTTTGCCTTCTCGCCGCGCCGGCGATGGACCCGGTGCTCGCCTCCGCGAAGAGAGTCTTCGGGATCGGTGACGCGGTCCACCTCGAGCGCCGCGCAGTCACGCTCGCTGAGGCGTGCGGCGTGCCTGTTGGGGCGCTCGACCTCGCACTTTTCAACTGGGGTGCGCCGCAGCGGGCAACGCTTGGTGCCGACACCGGCGGCATCAGGCAGGACGCAGGCGGGGCGGCTGCCGCTGCACTTTCGCTGCGCTGAGCGTCCGCGCCTGCCTGTGAGCCTCTGTGGCTGCCGCTGGGCGTCCGTGGCTGGCGCTCTGGGCGTCTGCGGCGGCCGCTGGGCGTCAGTGCCTCCGAGGGGCATCGACGCTGCGAACTTGCCGTCCACCTCGATGCCTAGAGTCCCTGACATCGGCCGCGCTCAGGGGCGGCCCCACTCGAAGGAGCCAGGGAGTGAAGATGCCGCTCTGCTTCATAGAGCCACAGAATGCGATCAGGGTGATTGCCGAGTCGGTCGGGAGGGAGGCGCGCAGGCAGCTCGTTTCGGAGGTGGTGAAGGCGTGGGTCGACGACCTCCCTGAGCAGGAGCTCTCACACCACTACGCACGCGCGGTTGCGAACCTTGGCCAGGAGGATCTGCACCTGCTCGCTGCGTGGCACGCTTCGCTGGAGGTTGGACATCCGGTCCCGAACACCGAGTTCCTGCTCGGGGTCTTCCAAAGCCTTGGCGACAACCGCAGGGAGGCGCTCCGCATCGCGGCGGGCTTCAACGGAGAAGAGGCACTCGAGGCAGGCGTCTCAGAGGATTGTGCGCTCGACGCAGTGCTGCCACGTCTCTCCCGGAAGCGTCTCTCCGCGCTCGCAAACGAGTGCATCCAGCTCTACATGTGGGACCGACTCGGCGCCGACAGCTGAGGCTCCTTCACGGCCGGGATACACTGGGCTGATGACAGACGTGAAGGAGCACGGCGGCGAGGGCGGCGGTGAGGAGGCCTCGAACCTCACCGTCGAGGATGTGATGAGCGCGCTCAGCAACGTGATCGATCCTGAGCTTGGACTCGACTTCGTCGAGCTTGGACTCATCTATGGGGTGGAGATCGACGACGGTCACGTCTCGATCACGTTCACGCTCACGACGCCCGCATGCCCGATCGGCCCGCACGTCACAGAACAGATGGAAGAGTTCGTCGGCGAGCTCGATGGGGTGCGCAGCATCGACTGTGAGATGGTGTTCTCACCACCCTGGTCGCCAGAGCGCATGAGCGAGGACGCGAAGTTCGCGCTCGGATTCTGACCCCGCAGCCGCCGGCGGCCGCAGGCGTCGCTCGCCGGCCGCCCCCCGGGCGGGCGGAGAGTGCGACAGCCACTTGACTTGTGGGGACAACTGGAGTAACCCTGTAGCTGCAGTCGTGTTTCGGCCGGAAGGTCACGCAGACAGCTCTCTGACTGGGAGTCTCCGTCCGCCCGACGGACGTTCGACCGCACAGTCCACCGCGTTCAATCATTGATTAGGAGGAACCGCTGTGTCTTCAGAGCAGGTGCCGCTTCAGGCGGGCACGAACGCGAGCCGCATGGGGAGGCTCGACACGAAAGCACTCGCGAGCAATCAGCCCGCATCCTCGCCGCTGTATCCGCCGCCTCCCTGGAAGGTGTTCAACTCGAAATCGCTCGTCGTCACGTATGAGACCGACCTCGAGCCTGTGCTCGACCTGCTGCCGCCTGAGCTGGCGCCCCTCACGGACCCACCGCAGGTGGTCTGCTACATGCAGGCGGGCTACCAGTTTGGTGCCGGAGGCGGCGCGTACGCGGAGATGGCGCCGCTCATCCCCGTGCTCTATGAGGGTGAGCCGCACATCTACCCGTGGGTCGTGTATCTCGGGGAGGGAACAGAGGAGTGGTTTGCCGCCGGCAGAGAGGTCTTCTCCGACTCGAAGAAGCTTGCGAAGATCGAGGTGAAGCAGGAGCTTGGGCGTGGCCTGATCATGGGCACAGTCGAGCGTCCTGCGGGACATCGACTGGTGACGATGATCGTCGGGCCGCTCGAGGCGCAGGGTGATGCCTCTGAGTTCAGCTTCCTTCCTGTGCTCAGCCTGAGGCTGCTTCCAGACAGCACCGGCGAGGCCCCCCAGATCGCTGATCTGCTGCGCAAGGAAGCGCCTTCGACGGTGCGTGCCGCCTCGGACGGCAGCGCGATGCTCTTCTCTGGGCCTGGGACCGTCGTGCTCGGCGTCTCCGAGCAGGATCCGCTCTATCGCCTCCCCGTGAGGAGGCTCCTTGGCGGCATGTACGTCGAGCTCGGCACGATCGATGAGCAGCCGGGCACGGCGGTGAAGAGCTACCTCTGAGCTGCGATTCGTCGCCTCAGCTGCGGCGCGCAAGCGCAGGCGCATCGCCACTCTGACAGGCGTCGCCACCGCTCAGCGGATTGGCCGGCTGCTCGGATGCCCTCATGCACCGAGCAGCCGCCGATCAGCTGGACTTGGGCTGGCTGGACTTGGGCTGGGGTGCCGTTCCTGCAGAGGTCTCCGCCGCCTCCTCCTGTGCGAGCTGTGCGTCCCTCGCGAGCGTGAGAAGCGAGGCGAGCTCCTGTTCGATGTGTCGCCCAATCGTGTCGATGTCCGGCAGCGCGTCGAAGTCGCCGAGCAGTCCGAAGTTCATCTCGCCGTTGTAGGACATGATCGCAATCGCAAGCGCATGGTTTCGGGGCAGGAACGCGATCGGGTATGCATGCAACATCTTTCGCCCAAGCACGTACAGGGGAACCTGCGGCCCTGGGACGTTCGTCACGATGAGGTTGAACAGGCGCGTGGAGAAGTTGAGCCTCGAGGCCTGCGCGAGGACCGTCGGGGGCGCGAAGTTCTGGACTTCGGTGAGCACCGATGCACCCAGTGCCTGCCTGCTCTCCTTCAGTCCCTCCATTGCGTGCCGCATGAACGTGAACCGCTCGAGCGGATCAGAGATGTAGACGGGCAGTGGCGCCCGCATCGCGGTGATCCTGTTTCCGAGCTGATGGTGCTCATCGCGAGCGCGAACGGAGACTGGCACGAGCCCACGCAGCTGCAGCCCCTCGGTCTCGATGCCTCTCGATATGAGAAATGAGCGCAATGCGCCCGTGACGACCGCAAGCACGACATCGTTGACGGTGCCCCCAAAGGCGTTCTTGACGAGCTTGAAGTCCGCGAGCGTGCAGCGTACGCCGACGAAGCGCCTGTGCGGGCCGATCCTCACGTTGAGCGGCGTGGGCGGCGCAGGGTTCATCCCCGCCGAGGCGACCTCAGCGACCCCTTCAGACGCCTCGATGAGCTTCTCGAGTGCGCGCTCTGGGTGGGTGACGGCGTAGGCGAGGCCTGCAGCCACCTCGCCGGCTGCGCGCAGTGCTCCGCGGGCGCCGACGGTGAGCAGCGACCGCGCGCTCGGCTCCTGACGAGGATGCCAAGGGCGTGCGGGATGCGGCACTGGAGCCGGCTGAGGCGAGAGGTCGAACAGCACCGTGGCGAGGTCGATGCCAGAGATTCCGTCGATCAGAGCGTGGTGATTCTTGGAGATGAGCGCGCAGCGGTCCTCTTCAAGCCCCTCTATCAGCCACATCTCCCACAGCGGCTTGCTGCGGTCGAGCGACTGGGAGAATATGCGGGCGGTGAGCCGGAGCAGCTGCTCCCAGGTTCCTGGGCTCGGCAGCGCCGTGTGCCTGACGTGGTATTCGAGGTTGAAGCTGGGGTCGTCGATCCAGACGGGCCTGCCCCGGTCGAGCGGTGTGTAGGCGAGCTTGTGCCGGTAGCGGGGAACGAGATGCAGCCTGCGCCGGATGTGGCGAAGAAGCTCCTGAAAGGGCGGCGGAGGCCCTTCGATGATTGTGAGGCCCCCGAGATGCATGTGCGAGTCTGCGCTCTCCTGGTGAAGGAACGAGGCGTCGATCGCTGTGAGCCTGTCGAGATGTCGCTGCGGCACTGCGCCTAGCCTACCCAGCGCTGCGCCGCCCCGCTGCTCGCAGTGCGCGTGGTCTGCGGCTTCGCGCTCCTGCGCGGTGCGGCTCGCGGTGTGCGTGACCTCGCCTTCAGGCGTGAGAGGGCTGCGGCTTGGCGTGGTCTCGAGCTGCCGCTTGCGGTCGGCGCTGGCCCACGCGCAACTCGGTGCCTGACATCGAGTCTCTCTACAATGAGGCGCGATGGCGATCCTCTGTATCTGCAGTCTGCGCCGCGCAGCGTGATGACGATGACCGTGCAGCGTCTGCTGCTCGCCGCCCCCCGAGGTTACTGCGCCGGCGTCGACAGGGCTGTGCAGGCGGTCGAACGAGCGCTTGCGCTGCATGGCCCCCCCGTCTACGTCCGCAAGGAGATCGTCCACAACAAGCACGTCGTCGACGAGCTCCGCGGCAAGGGCGCGGTCTTCGTCGAGGAGGAGACCGAAATCCCGGAGGGCAACGTCACAGTCTTCTCCGCCCACGGCGTGGCGCCGAGCGTGAGGCAGAACGCAGACGCGCGCCGCCTGTCTACGATCGACGCGACCTGTCCGCTTGTGACGAAGGTGCACGTGGAGGCGAGGAAGTTCGCCGACCAGGGTTACACGATCGTCCTCGTCGGACACGATGGGCACGAGGAGGTTGAAGGCACGATGGGAGAGGCGCCCTCCCAGATGGTGCTCGTCGAGAGCGAGGAGGATGTCGCGAGGCTCGAGGTGCCAGATCCGGAGAGGGTCGCCTACATCACCCAGACGACCTTGTCAGTCGGCGAAACAGCCTCGATCATCGCGTCTCTGAAGCAGCGCTTCCCAGGGATCGTCGGCCCGCGCACCGACGACATCTGCTACGCGACGACGAATCGCCAGGCGGCCGTGCGCCAGATGGCGGGAAGCTGCGATCTCGTTCTCGTCGTCGGATCGCGCAACTCTTCGAACTCGGCGAGGCTCGTCGAGGTCGCGCGCGACTGCGGCACGGAGTCCTACCTGATCGACAACGCAGGCGAGGTCTGCGAGCAGTGGCTGGAGGGCAAGCGCGTCGTCGGCATCTCCTCTGGGGCGAGCGCGCCAGAGTACCTCGTGCAGGAACTCGTCGAGTACTTTCGCCGCCGTGGAGTGACCGAGGTCTCAGAGGTCGACGCAGTCCGTGAGGATGTCCGCTTCATGCTGCCGAAGCCAGTTCGCGATTCGCATCCGACCGCGCCGCTTCCGCTGTAGAGCATCGCCGCTCTGAATGCGGACCCTGATCATCTCCGACCTGCACCTGGGCAGCGCAAGCGGTGCTGACCTGCTCCGCAGCGCGGCGGTGAGAGGAGAGCTGCTGGACGCGCTCGCAGGCATCGACAGGCTCGTGCTGCTCGGCGATCTGCTCGAGCTGAGGCATGGCCCGAGGCGTGACGCGCTCCTTGCCGCGAGGCCATTCTTCTCCGCTCTGCGCTCGAAGCTCTCCGGCGGCGAGCTCGTGCTCGTCGCCGGCAACCACGATCACGCGCTCGTCGAGCGGTGGCTGCATCGCCGTGCGGAGAGCCTGAGTCCGCAGCCGCTTTCGGCGCAGCAGCTGATGCGGCCCTCAGAGTGCTCATCCCTCGCTGCGGAGATCGCGAGATGGGTCTCGCCCCTGAAGGTGTCTGTCGCCTATCCAGGGCTGTGGGTGAGGGATGACGTATATGCGACGCATGGGCACTATCTGGACTGCCACCTGACCGTCCCGACGATGGAGCGGATCGCGATCGCAGCGATGGGCAGGCTGGTCCGAAAGCGGGCCGAGAGCTTCGGATGCGTTGATGACTACGAGGCTGTGTGTGCTCCCGTGTATGCGTGGGTGGAGGAGGTTGCCGCTCACGGCAGCACGAGAGCAGCGCTGAACGGCACGACGACCGTCGCGATGTGGCGTGTGCTGCATCGCGAGGAGTGGAGGACGCGTCGACGGGCAGGCGCAGGAGCGTCGGCGCGCGACCGGGTGCTTCAGGCACGCTCCGCGATGCGCGAGACGGCTGTGCGCGTCGCCTTTCCGCTCGCGGTGAGGGGCTTGAACCGCGCCGGCCTCGGCCCGCTGAGGCCTGTCGTCTCGCCTGACGAGCTGCGGAGGGCGGGTCTGGCCGCACTTCGGGAGGTGGCGGAGCGCCTTGGGCTCAGGCAGGCGCACGTCGTCTTCGGTCACACTCACAGGCCTGGCCCTCTCCCAGGTGATCTGATGGAGGAGTGGGAGGGCCGGCTCGGTGCGAGGCTGTACAACTGCGGCTCCTGGACATACAGCCCAAGCTTCCTGGGGGAGACGGCGGCGGAGAGCCCGTACTGGCCTGGAGGCTGCGTGCTCGTGGAGGAGCAGGGGCCGCCGCAGGTGCGGCGGCTGCTCGCGCACTGCAGCAGCGCAGAGCTGAGACAGGCCTGCGCTCGCTGAGGGGCGGCCTCTCCCTCGGGACGCTGCTGCTGTGGCGCCTGCGCTCGCTGAGGGGCGGTTTGCCTGCGGATCGAGCTTGGCGAGGCTGCGAGTGCGTCCCCTAGGCGAGCCCTGGCGTGAAGCATGTCGCGAGGCAGATGAGACCGTCGCTGCAGGACATCTGAAGGAGGCTGGAGGTGTGCCTCGAGTGCTCGACGACGGGATATGCCCCGGGATGGCTGATCTCGAGCCTCGATGAGGTCGAGCTTGCGGAGTCGCGGACATCGAGCGTGCCGCACCCGTCGAGCACGACCCAGACTCCACCGCCCTCATATGGCCCCTCATAGAGCCCTTCCTCATCCTCCGTCTGCGGGATCAGCCGTGCGCCTGGCTTCTCCTCAGGGCGCAGCGGCTGGAGCGGCTCTGGGAGTGCGACGCTGTTGCCGCCGCGGGCGAGCAGAGCCTGGATCTCGAGCTCCGTCTCTTCATAGGCACCCTCGCCGTAGTGGTAGTGAGCGAGCCGTCCCGCCTGGTCGAAGAGGTAGCGTGCCGGCCATCCGAGGTTTTCGTAGACACGCCACGTCTGAAGCTCGCTGTCGAGCAGCACGGGATACTCGATCTCGAGTCGTGTGACGGCGGCGGCGACGTTGCGAGGGTCGCGGCTGGGGTCGAAGCCTGGAGAGTGGATCCCAATCACCGCGAGGCCGCGCTGGAGGCTCCCGTAGCGCTCGTGCCACGCCTTGACATACGGAAGGGTGCGCATCGAGTTCGGGCGGCAGAAGTCCCAGAACTCGATGAGCACGGGGCGGCCGATGAGTCGCTCGATGCGCACTCGTCTCCCGCCCGTGTTCAACCACAGCAGATCTGCCGGGAAGGGGGGTGCAGGGATCGTGTCGACGGGTGCTCTGATGAGGTGCAATCCTTCGAGGTCGCAGGGCGGTTCTATCTTTACATGATGGAGCTGCCCTGGCGGCGGCGGCGCTATACTTCCTGAAGTACATGAATCCTGACCAGGGATTAGGAGATTGAGAATGAGCAGGTCCAGCGCCGAGCTGCTGCAGATCGTGAAGGGCGAAATCGAAGAGATCGATCCCTCGAACGTTCACGAGCTGCTCGAGGAGGGGGTCGTCGTCCTCGATGTTCGCGAGAGCGAGGAGGTCTCGACGGGCAAGATCCCTGGCGCGAAGCACGTTCCACGCAGCTACTTGGAGTCGAGGATCGAGTCGGTCGCTCCAGATCGCTCATGCAACATCATCATCTACTGCGCCTCCGGCGTGCGCTCCGCTTACGCAGCGCGGACGCTCGCCTGTGATCTCGGCTACAAGAACGTGAAGTCGATGGCCGGCGGCATCACGCTCTGGAAGGACCGCGGCTATCAGGTGGAGGTGCCAAGGACGCTGACGCCAGAGCAGCGCGAGCGCTATTCACGTCACCTGCTCGTGCCAGAGGTGGGACCAGAGGGCCAGCAGAAGCTGCTCGACGCGAAGGTCCTGCTGCTCGGTGCGGGCGGTCTCGGCTCTCCGACCGCGCTGTACCTCGCCGCTGCCGGCGTCGGCACGATCGGGGTCGTAGATGACGACGCGGTCGACCTGTCGAACCTTCAGCGCCAGGTGATCCACAGCACGGAGCGGATCGGCATGCCGAAGGTCGATTCCGCGGAGCAGTCGATAAAGGCGCTCAACCCCGACGTTCGCGTCGTCAAGCACCCAGTGCGGCTGACCGCGAAGAACATAATGGAGATCATCAACGGCTGGGACGTGGTCGTCGACGGGGTCGACAACTTTCCGACGAGGTATCTGCTGAACGATGCGAGCGTGCGCCTGCGCATACCAGTCGTCTCAGCCTCGATCCTCGGCTTCGATGGTCAGCTCTCCGTGTTCAAGCCCTATGAGGGGCCCTGCTACCGGTGCCTGTTCAGGGAGCCGCCGCCCGCTGAGCTCGCGCCCTCCTGCGGCGCGAACGGGGTGCTCGGCGTTTTGCCTGGCACGATGGGTCTGCTCCAGGCGACAGAGGTCGTGAAGCTGATCGTTGGCGTCGGCGACCCCGCGATCGGCCGGCTGCTGCTCTACGATGCGCTCGCGGCGACGCTGACCGAGGTGAAGGTCCGCCGCGATCCTGACTGCCCGATCTGCTCGAGGGACCCAGCGGAGATCACCGACGAGGAGATGGGCGTCTTCCCCGACTACGAGGCGTTCTGCGCAGCGGCCGGGTAGCCTCGAGCGCGTGAGTGGAACGTCCGTGCGCGCCAGCGGCAGAGCGTCGCTCTGCTGAGGGTGTGTGCGGCGGGGATCGATCGCATCCCCACGAACGATTCGCTGCATCCACAGACCACGACTGCATCCACAACCGAAAAGGACAAATGGCGACTATCAAGATCCCCCCGGTGCTGCGCGCGTCGGTAGGCGGCGAGAAGGAAGTGACCGCGCCCGGCTCGAACGTCGGCGAGGTGCTGCGCGCTCTCGTCTCATCTCACCCTGCGACTGAGACCCAGCTCTTCTCTGCCGAGGGCGAGCTGAACCGTTATGTGAACGTCTACCTCAACGACGAGGATGTGAGGGTGCTGGATGGACTGGAGACCTCGGTTGAAGACAACGACACGCTCGTCATCCTGCCGGCGATGGCTGGCGGCGGCCGCTGAGCATCGACGCGGGCTCGCTTGCGCGCTCTGCGTCGGGGATGAAGCTGATCGCGTGCTCGGCGAGGGCGGCGATCGTCAAGCTCGGGTTGACGCCGACGTTCGCTGGAACGACTGAGCCGTCGCAGACGAGCAGGTTCTCGTAGCCGAACAGCCGCTGATGAGCATCGACGACGCCCTTGCTGGGATCGGACCCGATCACGGCTCCGCCGAGGATGTGGGCGGTCGTCGGGATGTTGAGGAGCGCCTCTGCAAGCGAGCTCTGTGCGATGCCGCCGGTGCGCCTCGCAAACCAGCTCGCCGCTTCATTGGCGACCGGGATGAACGTCGGGTTCGGGCGCGCCCGATCCTGCTCCGTGCGCAGCCACATCGTTCCGAACGGACCCCTGCGGCCACGCAACGCGATTGCGTTGTCGAGCGTCTGCATCACGAGGATGATGATCGTGCGCTCAGACCAGCGTGCGGTGCGCATCAGCTTCAGCAGCCGGCGCGGGTGCAGCGCGATCTGCCCGATCAGCTTGAGGGGCCGGCTGAGACGGGTGCCGTTGCCCGTCAGCAGGATGAACAGGCGTCGCATCGAGTCGCCGTCCTTGCCGTAGGTGACGGTCTCTATGTGGGTGTGGGGGTCAGGGTGGATGCTCGAGCTGATCGCGACCCTGCGCACGAGGTCCTGTCCGTAATCCTCAGGCACCGTCACCGCGAGGATCGCCTCGCTGTTCGTGCGCACGAGCTCGCCGAGGCGGCTGGAGACCCGTGGGAGCGACCCTTTCGCCCTGCACCTGAACAGGAGCCTGTTCGTGCCGAGCGGGCCGGCGCTGAGCACGACGCCGTGGGCGCGGTGCACGATGCGCTGCTTGCGCACCCAGGCGCCAGAGGCGACGCTTTCGACCTCATACCCTTCGCTGCCGTCGCCTCGGCCGAGCGGCCGCACGTCTATCACTGTTCGTTCCGGCGTCACCGTCACGCCCGCGTGCTCAGCGAGATGAAGGTAGTTCTTCACGAGCGTGTTCTTTGCTCCATGGGGGCAGCCGACCATGCAGCGTCCGCACAGCAGGCAGCCTGTTCGCTCTGGCCCTCGTCCGTGAAAGAAAGGGTCCTCGCTCTCGACGCCCGGCTCTCCGAAGTAGACGCCTACGGGGGTCTTTTTGTAGCTGTCCGCGACGCCGAGCACCTCTGCGAGCTCGCGCAGCAGCTGGTCGGCGGGGTCGTCGTGTGGGTTGAGCGTCACGCCGAGCATCCGTTCTGCCTCCGCGTAGTGCGGGGCGAGCGCCTGCTCCCAGTCGCCGAGATCGCGCCACTGAGGATCCTCGAAGAACTTCTTCGGCGGAACGTAGAGGGTGTTCGCGTAGCCGAGGCTGCCGCCACCGACGCCGCAGCCGGAGATCACCGTCACGTCCTTGAACGTGCTGATCCTGAAGATCCCCTTCCAGCCGATGTACGGGCGCCAGAAGTAGCGCTTCACGTCGCCTGTCGATCTCGGCAGCTCATCGTCTGCGAATCGCCTGCCGCACTCGAGCACTCCCACGGAGTAGCCCTTCTCGGCGAGACGGAGCGCGCTGACGCTGCCTCCGAAGCCAGAGCCGATCACGAGCCAGTCGTAGTCGAACCCCTCAGGCGCTGCCTTCATGCTTCAGCCTCCTAGTGCTCATGCCTCCTCGTTCAACGTCTCCGGGACGCGATCGATCGCGCAGCCCGCAACAGATCTTAGACGGCGGGACCTGTGCCTTCGCGTGCGGCACACCACGCTATATTTCGTGAAGTAATGGCTCTCGAGGGTCTTCGGCAGAGGTCGTCAGGCGGACGCTTTGCGGACATCGTCCAGGCGATCGGGAACACGCCGCTGATCGAGCTGAAACGGCTCTCGCCGAAGCCTTCCGTGAGGATCTGGGCGAAGCTCGAGTCGCACAACCCCACCGGTTCGGTGAAGGATCGCGTCGCGCGCGCCTTGATCGAGGATGCCGAGGAGAAGGGCGCGCTTGCCGCGGGTCAGACGATCCTCGAGCCGACCTCAGGCAACACTGGGATCTCCCTTGCGATGATCTGCGCACGGAAGGGCTATCCGCTGAAGGTTGTGATGCCAGAGAACGTCACCCCTGAGCGCACGCAGCTTCTGCGGATGTATGGGGCTCAGATCGTCTATTCAGAGGGATCGAAGGGATCGAACGGCGCGGTCGAGATGGCGCTCGAGATGTCTTCTGACCCTGCGTATTACATGCCCTATCAGTACGGCAACGAGGCAAACCCGAACGCCCATTACAACGGCACGGCGCTCGAGATCCTCGAGGAGCTCGACGAGGTGTCCGCCTTCGTGGCAGGTCTCGGCACTGGGGGGACGCTGATGGGCAACGGCAGGCGCTTGAAGGAGACCTTCGGCGACGCCGTGAAGGTCGTCGCCGCCGAGCCGATGCAGGGGGAGCCGGTTCAGGGTCTGCGCTCACTCGACGACGGCTTCATCCCGCCGATCATCGACCTCTCGCTGCTCGACCGGAAGATATTCGTCACGAATCGAGACGCGATCCTGTGGACGCGGAAGCTGCTCGAGGAGGAGAGCATCTTCGCAGGCGTGTCGAGCGGCGCGATCGCTCGCGTCGCCGTGCGGATCGCGAACGAGCTCGAGGAGGGCAACATCGTCTTCATCGTCGCCGACGACGGTTGGAAGTACCTCTCGAGCGGCATCTACACGAGGCCGATCGAGGAGATCGAGAACCTCGACGGGACCGTGTGGTGGTAGCCGAATCGACGCTCATCCGTGGTTGCTGCTGAGGCGGTGCTCTCGTGCTGATTGGAAGCGAGCTTCTCGCAGAGATGGTCGCTCATGCCCGTGAAGACGCGCCGAACGAGTGCTGCGGCGTGGTTGCGGTGCAGCGAGACGCTTCGCGCAGGGCCGTCGCGATACACCGCGCGAGGAACGCCGCTGCGAGCCCGCTGCGCTTCGAGATCGACGGCCTCGAGGTGCTGCGAATCATCGAGAGCATCGAAGATGGGGGCCTCGAGCTTGGCGGCATCTACCACTCTCACACCCGCACCGCCCCCTACCCGTCGCAGACGGACATCAACTTCGCGGCCGGCTGGCCAGGCGTCGAGTGGGTGATAATCGGCCTCGCCGAGCGAGAGCGCCCACAGCTGCGCTCCTACCTGATCGACGGCGCGCAGGTCGAAGAGGTTCCACTCGACGAAGTGGGAGAGGGCTCTGCCTGAGGGGATCGGCTGGAGATGGATGGAGATCCTCTCATCTGCCCCGCGTGCGCGCGGAGGGATCTCTCCCCGCGCCGCTTCTGCGTCGAGTGCGGCATGCCCCTGATAGATGGCTCGCGCGCCCTCGGAGAGCCACTGGCAGAGCACGAGATCAGCCATCCTCACAGGGTGGCGAGGAAGATCGACCCCCGCTACGTCGAGGGCGAGCCGGTGAGGGCGGTCGGCGCGAGGAATCAGACGGAGGCGGAGTTCATCCAGGGCCTGCTGCTGGAGGAGGGGATACCGAGCATGCTGCGCAGGGCCCGTGGCTTCGACGTGCCAGACTTCCTCGCTGGTGGGCTCCGTGACGTGCTCGTGCCGAGCTCAGCGCTGCCAGCTGCGCGCGAGGTGCTGCTCGAAAGCGAGCTGATCGACGAGCGGGCGGCCGCGAGCGGCGCCCATGCCGGCAAGCTGACCGCCCTGTTTCTCTGCTGCACGCTTGCGGTCGTCGTGACGGTTGTGTTGCTGACGTTCAGGCTGTAGGCGGACAGCAGCAGGGCAGCTGCTCGCCATCGATGACAAGCTGCGCCTGCCGCTGCAGTTGTGGGTGGTCGCTCAGCACGCGTGTCGCGGCAGCGCGCTGCGCGCTCGTGCCGCTGCGAGCGCGCTGCTCAGACGAGCGCTGGTGCGCCAGCGGCGCGGACGATCGCCTCGATCTCGTCTGAGGCTCTCTCGAACTCCTCGTCAGAGAGCACGGGGGTCCCCTCGAAGGGCAGATCACGTTGCAGCTGCAGCCACGAGCGGCAGCCGAGGTACTCCTCCTTGATCTTCACCGTCACGGGCCGTGGAATCCTGTAGGTGCGCAGGAGCAGCACGTGCAGGGGGTGACGCCGCTTCCAGGCGAGGCGCTTCTCCGCATAGTCGGTCGTCCACACATAGAACGGCGAGAGCGCGTCGACGCACCGCCGGTCTGTGATCGTGAAGTGCCTTGCGACTTCTGCCCAGGCCCTGATCCGGACCCGGTCTGGTTGGGGTACGCCGTCGGGCGAGGAGAAGTCCTGCACAGAGGGTTCCCCGTCGCTCCAGACGCCTTCCTCCAGCGCGCGTCGGAGCTCAGGCCGGTGCGACTCGCGGACGAGGTCGTTGCACTGGTGATCGAAGGTGGGGTAGAGGAAGAAGCGATCATGCTCGAGCCGGAAGTGCTTCTCTGGCTCGCGTATGCCTCCCTTGCGCAACGTGATGAGCTGCTCGCCTTCGGCGAGTGCTCGAACGGTGACCGCCCATTCCTTGAGAGCAATTGGCATGGTTGGTGTTGCTTTGCTGGTGGCTTGCGGACTGTTGAGAGTCCTGGCTCGACGTTCAACTGCGGCCCGGACTCGTTAAAGATACGAAATGCCGGCGGAAATCCCAAATCTCCTGCAAATCGCAGGGTTTTTTGCCGACCACCTCCCAAGTTGCCGCTGAGAGAACGTGTCTTCACGACCGCTTACTCGTTCATGCCGCCGCCCCGCCCTTCTCAGGCGGCGTGCCGAACCCGCCGCCGCCAGGCGTCTCGATGCGCAGGCGCTCACCTGCGGCGAGCAGCCCCCTCGCCTTTGCGGGCAGATCCTCCACACTGCCGTCAGTACGTATGAGCAGGTTGTGCCCCGCCTGGCCGGGCTCTCCTCCAGCCGCTCCTCGAGGCCGATGCAGGCGGCGCTCTGTGATGAGGGAGAACGACATCCCTCTCAGCGCTTCGATCTCGCGCACGACGCCGTCGCCGCCCCGGTGCAGCCCAGCGCCGCCGGACGATCGTCGCACCGCGTAGGTCGTGATGCGCAACGGCAGCTCACGCTCCAGCGCCTCGATCGGCGTGTTCAGCGTGTTGCTCATCGCGACGTGGACGGCACTTGGCCCGTCTGCGTCAGGGCAGGCTCCCTGGCCGCCGCCGATCGTCTCGTAGTAGGCGAACTTCTCGTCGCCGAGCGCGAGGTTGTTCATCGTCCCCTGGCCGAGCGCCCTGCCGAACGCGCACAGCACGAGATCAGCGACGCGCGAGGAGGTCTCGACATTTCCGCCTGCGACGGCTGCCCCTGGCAGCGCGTTCAACAGGCAGCCCTCCGGCGCGATCACGCGCAGCGGTCGGAAGGCGCCTGTCGAGGCTGGGATCTCTGGGTCGGTGAGCACTCTGACGGCGAACATGCACGCGGACTTCGTCACGCTCAGCGGACAGTTCAGGTTGCCTGCGTGCTGCGCGGCACTGCCCGTGAAATCGAGCACGAGGCTCTCGCCGGTCAGGACGGCCCGCAGGCGAAGCGTCAGGTCGCCCTCCTGCGCTTCGAGCACGTCCTCCGCCTCCCGCACGCCGTCGGGCATCGCCTCGAGGCGGGCGCGCATACGGCGCTCGGCATAGGCGAGCACTTCCTCGTTTGCCTCACTGAGGCGGTGCGTGCCGATCCTCCGTGCGAGCTCCTGAACCCGGAGCACGCCGATCCTGTTTGCAGCGAGCTGGGCTCTGAGATCCGCCCGGCGCTCGTGCGGATTGCGCGTCGCCGCGGCGAGTCGCTCGATCAGCGCCTCCGTCAGCAGCTGCGGCTCGATCACGACCCCCTCCTCGGCGAGCGTGCGGCTGTCGGCGGGCATCGATCCTGGCGAGCTGCTCCCAACGTCGGCGTGATGGGCCCTGCTGACCGCGAACCCGAGCATCGTGTCGGTGCGGCCCGTCTCTTCCCGGCGAGGTGCGCCCTCGTCTGTGCGATGTAGGTGCTCACCCGCGCGATGTGCGCCCTCAGCCGTGCGATGTGCGCCCTCACCCGTGCGATGTGCGCCCTCTCTCGCCCCGACACCGCCCTCGCCTCTGCGGTCGTGCCGCACATCACGCTCAGCGATGAAGATCGGCGTTATCACCGTGATGTCGGGCAGGTGCGTGCCGCCGGCGAACGGGTCGTTCAAGATCCAGGAGGCGCCTCGCTCGTGGTCGGCGGCGAGGACGGCTGCG
>JAJYUP010000149.1 GCA_021792455.1 Actinomycetes bacterium
CCCGCGCTCGTTGCACATCACGGTGCTTGGCGGTCTGTGACCGGGAGAGCTTCTGGAGCACCTCCCGCTGACCCTCGGCCAGCGGCATCGCAGCAGTAGGAGAGCGCATACCTCATCCTACCACAACCCGCAGCTATTTGCGAGACACTACACTAGTTGGTTAGAGTCTGCTCGTGGAGGCGATCGATCGCCATCTGAGCATCGGCGGGTTTCCGCTGCTCGCGCCAATGGCGATGGACGTCGGGGCGGCAGTCGCATCGAGATGCTGTCGAAGCGCATCGCGTGCAACAGTCGCGATCGACACCCCACGCCGCTTTGCCTCGTGCTTGACCTCGAGAGCCAGGTCCTCAGGCAGAGCGATCGTGATGCGCATCACCGCTGCATCGTGGAGCCGTCCCCTTCGCACCTCCGATCAGCGGTGGCTGGCGCGAGGCGTGCACCGCCACCACGCCCCAAGCTCCCGCAGCCGCGGATCACCTCCATCGCACGCTGCGCCCCGATCTGCGGTGCAAGCACGAACAGCGCAAGCTGCCCGGAGAGCGCGGGCAGGTGCTCTCGCCTGCCGGTGAGCAGGCACTCTCGGATCACGCCCCAGACGCCGCCGACGATCGCTTCGTTGACGACCTGCGCGCGCGGTGGGGCAGGCGCGCGCCTGCCCAGCACCTCCGCGTAGGAGGAGAGGATCTCCCCGCCACGGCCAAGCAGCTCACGTCCGCTCCAGAGGGAGTCGATGAACAGCACTCGCGCAAGCGCCGGCCTGCCACTCAGCGCAAAAAGCAGCGAGGCTACGCTCGCGATCACGACGGAGGGCCAGTCTTCACCGCTTCGCCGCGCGGCTTTCATCATCGCCGCGAGCGCTTCGACAGCGCCGAGATCGAGTAGGCTCGCGGGGCAGGCGCGCCGCAGGGCGGGCGCTGGATTGGCGCAATCGCCGATCGGCGCGGGCAGGCGCGGCTCGCTCGCTGCGCAGCGACAGGCGAGCACCCACTCGCACAGCTCCTCGACCGGCATCCTCGCCGTCTCGCGCTCGCCCGCAAGCAGCCGCCTTGCAAGCAGGAACCACATGCCGTGGACGATCGCGCGGGCGCTGAGCGCAGGCAGCACGAGCCCCGCCTCGCGATCGCTTGCGCTCGCCGCCACGAGCCGCGCGCAGTTCGAGATCCAGGCCGCCCTGCCGCGCACCGACGCCGCGCCGATGCTCGGCCACTCGATCGCAACCGCCCAGGCCTCGAGGTGGCGGCGCTGCCCGCGGTCGAGCCTCTGTGGGTCGAGCACGCCTCCAAGCAGAGCTTGAACGCGCTCGGGCGCCGGTGCGGTCGGGATGGCCGCCGCCAGCTCCCGCAGGCGCGCCTGCGCGAGCGCCTCGCATGCGGCGAGCAGGCACTGCTGCCCGCCGCGGAAGAGCTCGTAGAAGGTGCGCTTCGAGACGTTTGCCCGCGCGACGATCTCCGCGACGGTCGTGTGATCGCAGCCACGCAAAAATGAGACCTCGATCGCCGCCGCCTCCAGCCGCGCGCGCTGGTGTGCACGCACCTGCTCGGCGCTTCGCTCCCGGCCATGCGGGCCCGGCCGCAGCCGCTCGCAGCGCCCTTGCGCTCGGACCGCCGTGATGCGCGACCCCTCCTCCATCGCGACCCGTATTGAACCATATTCAGGAAGGTCTGTCGAACCAGATTCAAAACCGCCGCCGACGCAGCTGAGAGGCGGGCGCCGCAGCCTGGAGAGGTGGCGACTGCGGCGCCCGGTCTTGCGGTTCGGAGCCGGCGTCACTCAGACGCCGGCTCCCCTTCGAGCGCCGCCTGGAGAGGGTGGGGGCAGCGCTCGAAAGATGCCCTCTCAGCCCCGCCTGGCGCGCCGGTTCCTGGCGGTGCGCCCGCGCCTGCCGGTGCGAGCACCGTGCGAGCTCGCGCCGGCGGCCCTGCCGCAGCCTGCCACCTTCACGATCGTGTCCTTCGCGATCAGCGCGCCGTTTTGGCCTTCGATCACCGTCGGCATCACGAGCGTCAGGCGCTTCCTTACGCGCCGGCGGCGGTAGACGGTCTTGCCGTGAACGCGAACCTTCACGCGCCTTGTGATCGTGCGGTGGCAGAGGCTGCCGCTGTTGCCGCCAAGCGCCGGTTTTTCGCTCTCGGGCAGCGTCAGTTCGATCCTTGAGACCGGGATGTCCGGGATCGCGGCGAAGGCGGAGGTTGTGAAGCCGCTGCTGCTGATGTTCGTGCTGCCTTCCTGGATGATCGTGATCCCTTCGCCCTGCAGGACGAGCGCGAGATCCGGGAACTTCGCGCCGCCGTGGCTCACGTAGATCGCGGGGCCGATCAGCGGCTTTGATAGCACAGGGGTGTGGACCACCACGCTGCCGACGAAGGAGGCCTTCGGACAGGAGGCGGGGTCCGCTTCGAACTGCGCCTGGATGCAGGCCTCTTTGAGGGTCGCATCGTCGGCGGCGAGCTTCTTTGGCAGCGTCACGCGCACCCTCTTCAGGTGGGCTTCGCCTTCCTTCGCGGCGATCGTCACCTTCAGGTAGGAGCCCCTTGCGCGCGTGTGGTGGGCGTGGGTCAGCGCCGTGAAGGTCGGCTTGAACGGCAGGGCAGCGCAGTTTGCCACCTGGAAGAAGCTCGCAACCGAAGCGCTTGCCCCTTCGGCCGAGCCGATCTGCCCGTCTACGCTCGAGGGCCTGCAGTCGGTCGGGTTGAACATGAAGCCTTCGCGGTCGATCACGACCTCGATCGCCTTCACATCGAGCGGGATCCCCTGCAGGATCGTTGGCATCGGGTTTGAGATGATCGAGACCTGGGCGGTTCTCGGGTTGACCTCGATCTTTGCGCGCACGACGATCGGCCGTTCGGCGGGCGTCCCCGCCCCTTCGGCCAGGTTGAACGGGCCGGCTTCGGGGTGTACGACGATCGCAAGGCCGAAGGGCGCGCCGTCATATTTTTCGGTCAGGTAGACCGGGTCTTCACGCCTGCCCGCCTGCGGCAGGCTGATGGGCTGCGAGCCCACACCGGCCTGCACGAGCACGTGCCCGATCTGGCTCGAGGCCGGGCAGTCGCCCGCGTTCGCCTGCGCTTCGGCGCACAGAGGCACCCCGGAGATCATCCCCGCCAGCCCCTCCGGCATCGTCATCGAGACGGTCGAGAGGGTTTGTTCGCCGTCCTTTCGGGAGAGCGTCATCGTGAAGGGGGTGAACGCGCCCGCCTTGGCGCTCTGCCCGCCGGCCGAGAAGGTCGGGGAGAAGGGGCCGTTGCCCTGGGGGCAGGCCCCGCCGAGCGGCCCCGATGTGATCGTGAATGGTTCGATCGCAGGGGTGGCGTCGGGCGTGCCTTCTTCGCCTGGGGCGCCCTGGTGGGAGTAGGGTTCGAGCAGGGTGGTGGCCTGGTAGGAGCCACAGCTTCGCGGGCTGACAAGCGCAGCGCGCGGGCCTGAGAAGAAGTGGAGCTTCAGATCGCTGAAGGGAAGCTGCGGGTTTTCATCGAAGCTCGTGGCGAGCTGCCCGGTGGTCGGGTTTGCTTCGACCTTGCCCGCAAGCTTTACGACCACGCCCGCCTGCGGTTCTTCGGCTGCGATGTAGAGCGCGAGCAGCGAGCCGAACGGGTTTGCGCCCTGCGAGGCGCCGGCGTTGCCCTGCTGGGCGATGTAGATGCCGCCCGTGAGCGGTTTTTCAAGCAGCGGCGTTTCGATCGTCACATCGCCGATCTTCGAGGCCGCAGGGCAGTTGGCGGCTTCTTCATTTTCAAGATCGATCCCCACCTGCCCCGCGTGTGATTCTTTGCCCTTCAGCAAGGGGCAGCCGAGCATGCCGTTCGCAGCCGACGGGTTGACGGTCATCCCCGCCGGCAGCGTCACGGTCGCGTCCTTGAGGTCGGCCTGCGCCAATCCGGTCGGGTTTTCGATCTGCGGCACCTTCAGTTCGACCTCCAGGCCGCTCGGCGAGGAGGAGGCCGTCGTGCTCGGCGTCACGCTCATCGAAGGCGTGAACGGCACGCTCGCGCAGCCGGTGATCGCCGGCATCTTTGAGGTGGCGCTCACGAAAGCCGCCGGTTCCTGCCAGGAGTCGACGCTCATGCCGGCCGCCAGCGGCCCCGAGCAGGAGGTCGGGTTGGTCAGGAACGGGATCAGCGGACCCCGTTCGTGGCAGGGGATGCGCCCCCTGCCCACAGCCGCTTGACATTCGCGTTCGCCGTCGTGGACTTCTTCGGCGGGCACGCCCCACAGCGTCACCTTGGCGCCGACGACGCCTTCTTCGGCGGAGGCGTTGATCACTTCTGCGCTCACCCCGTAACCAGAGCCTGTGCGCACGCGCGCGGTGATCGTCACGTCGGCGACGTTCGCGAGAGTGCCCGTGAACTCTGCGGCCACACCCCTCGGCGGCTCGACGTTGAACAGCCCGATCGCGCCGTGTTCTTCCGGTTGACCGGTCGCCTTGACTTTGCTCGGGTTGGAGGTGTAGAGGACCACCGTGCCGACCTGGCTTGCGCCGCTGCAGGCGTCAGCTTTGACCTCCTGGGCGCTTGCGCACTTCGGCGTGGCGTCGGGGTTTCCGATCAGCCCGTCCGGCAGCTGGGTGATGATCTCCTTCGCGTTGGCGTCGACCGCTTGGACGTTGCCGAAGGTGTCGGTCGAGGTGTTCAGCATGAAGGTGTCGCTGAGCGCGTAGGGGTGCGCGCCGGCCTGCGTGATCGCTTCCCCTTGCGCGCCGAGAGCGGCGAAGGAGAACGAGCGGATCCCGAAGGTCGCGAAGGTCTCATCTTCGCCGTGGCTTGTGCCGCCGTGGTTTGTGGCCACGAAGCGGTAGTGGTAGACGGTGTCGATCGAGAGGCCGGCGAGCGCGACGCTCACCTGCTCGCCTTCGAAGCCCGCGGCGAGCTTCTGCGGGCTGCACGGCGCCACGGCTGCAGCGGAATAGCCGGAGGCTTCGTACTGCGCCTGGGTGACGTACTGAAGCTCGCATGAGGTTTCGTAGCCGAAGGGGTCGATGCTCGCCCCGATCACGGCGGTCGTGGTGATCGCTTCGGCACGCTCGCCGCCGATCGTGGCGGGGCCGAAGGTCGTGAAGGTGTGGTCTTCGCCCTGGCCCTGCCTGCCTTCGGCGTTGACCGCGACGAGGCGATAGTCGTAGCTCGTCGAGGGGCCAAGGCCGCTCAGGCGGGCGCTGACCGGCGTGGCGGCCGAGTAGGGGGTCGCGGGCGCGCAGGAGGCGGTCTTGCCGGCGGCGTAGGGGTTTGCGGCTTTTTCTTCGATCGCCTTCTGGTAGGCGGCGGCGTCGATGTATTCGAAGGTGCAGGAGGTGACATCGCTGCCGCCTTCTGAGGCTTCCGGGTTGACTTCGCCGTGCAGCGTCGCGGTCGTTTCGTCGACTTCGCTCGCCTGCCCGGTTTCGACGTTCGGAACGAAGATGTCGCCGCTCCAGATCTGGTTTTCGCGGGAGGGCGGGGTGAGGTAGACCTCCGAGCTCTTCTCATCGACGCTGATCGTGTCCGCGCCGCCGCCTTCCTGCGTGCCGAAGCTCGAGATGTGCCTGCCTTCCGCGGTGAACTCTTCGATCAGACCGGAGTGCCCGCCCAAATAGACGTGGTCGTCTTTGAGATCGACGCCGACGCTCAGCTTGCCTTCTGAGGCGAGCTCGTGTTCGACGGCGCCGAGCGCGCTCAGCTTGACGGCCGCGCCGTAGCTTCCGGTGAAGATGTCGGCGTTGACGACGTAAAGCGCGCCGGTCGAG
>JAJYUP010000150.1 GCA_021792455.1 Actinomycetes bacterium
GGTCGCCTGGACGACGACGGCGAGCTCCGTCGTGCTCGCCGTCTTCGCTGGACCGGTCTCCCAGCTGCTGCTCGGAGCGCGCGACCCCGCGCTTCTCGACTGCGCTCTGCTTGGGCTGTGGGCGTTCACGAACCTCGAAGTCGCCTACGCGCAGCTGCGCGTGCAGGAGCGCACGAAGACCTACGTGCGCGCGTCTCTGTCGAACGTCGCGCTCACCGTCATCCTCACGGTCTCGCTCGTCGTCTTCGGCGGCCTCGGCGCGAAGGGCCTGCTCATCGGCAACTTCGGAGCCTCAGCGCTCGTTCTGCTCGGCCTCTGGATCTCGATGGCAGAGAGGTTCTCGCTGCGCGTGCGCTTCAGAGATCTGCGCGCGATGCTCGCCTTCGGCCTGCCGACGGTGCCGGCGGATGCGATCGTCTACTGCCTCCAGGTCTTCGACAGGTTCTACCTGCTGCGCGCCTACAGCGCCTCCGCCGCCGGGCGCTACGCCGTCGCGCTGCAGCTCGCCACCGTCGTGTTCGTCGCCGTCAGAGGGTTCCAGTACGCCTGGCCGCCCCTCGCCTACTCGATCAAGAGCGAGCGGCTCGCCGCGAGGCTGCACGCGCTCGTCAGCACGTGGTTCCTGCTCGCGACGGGGATCGTCGTCGCGGCGATCGCGCTGCTTGGGCGGTGGCTCGTCGAGCTGCTTGCGGCCCCTGAATACTTCGGCGCGCACAACGCCCTTCCCTGGCTTGCGCTCGCCTGGACGCTGTATGGCCTCTACCAGATGGCGATCGTGATCACAGGCAGGGCGATGGTGACGCGCAGGAACGTGCCTGCCGCGGTCGTCGGGCTTTCCGTCAACGTGCTGCTCGTCCTGCTGCTCGTGCCTGCGCACGGGCCGCTTGGCCTCGGTGCGAACCTCGGGATCGCAGGTGCTGGGATCGCGCTCTGCGGCGCCTACGTCGCGATGCTCATCGTCATCCACGCGATCACGAGATCGGTGTTTCCCGTCTCATTCGAATGGTCTCGCCTCGCCCGCATCGCGCTCGTCATCGCCGGCGTCACGCTCAGCGGCAACCTGCTGCTGCCGAGCTCAGGCGCGGCCGGTGTGCTCACGAGGCTGATCTGGCTCTCGCTCATCCCCGTGCTGCTGATCGCAACGAGGTTCCTCCAGGCGCGGGAGGTCCACCAGGCGCGGCTGCTGATCCGCAGCGTGCGCACGCTGCTGCTCAGGGCCAGGCGCTCGCCGCGGTGAGGGCGCACCGACTCGACTAAAGCTCCTTCCATCGTCAGCTCGCGCTTGGATCGAGCACGTGCAGATGCTCGAAATAGCGCCGGTAGAAGCCCCGGTCGCGGCTCAGCAGCCGGTCCGCGTGCGTTCTCGCGTGCGCCGCGATCAGGAAGTCGGCGATCACGCGCGTCCGTGCGCCTCCCGCCGCGCGGTAGGCCCTCCACGCTTGCCCGCTTCCCAGTGAGCAGCCAGGGTCCAGTGGCGAGAAGCTGACTCTCAGCTTCTCGAGTGCCTCCTGCGCCTCTGATTCGGCGCTGAACGCGGCGCTCACCTCAGCCCACACGATTGGGCAGGCGATCAGGCTGCCCTCCGCTGTGCATCTCCGCAACGCATTCGCCGAGCGCTCGCCGAATGACGGGTCGGCGCCGAAGACGTCGAGCAGGACGCTCGTGTCGACGGCGGTGATCACACCGCGTCTGCCTCGCCCCGGATCGCTCGCAGAGTCTCGTCGGTGCCGCCGTCGAGCCTCAGGATGCCGTAGACGGCGCTCACCGGGTCCCTCTCATTGGCCTTCCTCAGCACGATGTCGCCGTGCTCCTCGGAAAACTCCAAGCGGTCGCCGGGACGTATCCCCAGCCGCTCGCGCAGCCGCTTTGGCACCGTCACCTGGCCCTTCTCGGAGATCGTGCTGCGCATCTCTTACTCGCTTGGTGGGAATCTTTGTCAACTGAATCCTACCAAGCCTGCCACGGCACCACCGCGTCTGCCTCTCCATCCCACCCTCACTCCCGTCCCCTCTCCCACCAGCTCGCAGGCCTCATCCACCCCGATGCAGGGCGCAGGAATCCCTCGCTCACCGTCCGCGGCAGCTGGCCCCGGCCCGCCTCCTGGCGCAGCCTGGTCCTACAATCGCGGTATGTCACCAGAGCAGCGCACGCCATTGCTCAGCCCCGGCCACGAGGAGGAGTGGGCGAGGATCAACGCCGAAGAGGAGCGTCAGCTGCACGAAAGCAACATCGCGCTCACGCCGGCGCAGCGGCTGACGCAGGGCCAGAGTCTCTCCCAGCAGGCCGTCTCGCTGCTCGCGGCCTCGATCAAGGCGGGGCATCTTCCGGCGCGAGCCTTCTGGTCCTGATCTCGCCGGGGTCGTCGCCGACGCGCATGCGGCGGGTCTCGAGCACGTCGTGATCGGCGGCTTCAGCGTCATCTACCACGGCCACATCCGGGCGACGAAGGACAGCAACCTGCTCGTGCCCGACGGGCCGGAGGCGGACGCGGCGGTCATGCGCTTCCTGCAGCGGGTGGAGGCGGTGCGGCTGAGCGACGGCAAGCGCTTGGCTGCCGAGGATGTGGCAGGCGTCGACCATCTTCGCGTCGATACCAGCCACGGAATCGTCGACATCATGCGCGGGGGCCTGCCGCCGCTCGACTACGAGACGGTCGCGGCGAGCGCAGAAACGGTGGAGTGGGAATCGCAGACGCTCCGTTTCGCCTCTCTCGCCAGCCTCGTCGCCTTCAAGCGCCTCGCGAACCGTCCTCACCCCGATCGCAGCGACCTGCGCCATCTCGAAGCGATCCACGGCCCCCTGCCGATCGACCCCATACCTGGGCTCGACACCTGAGACTCGGCGGCGCCCTTCGGATCTCTTCTCTCGATTCTCACCTCGACGCTCTGCGCACCGCCCGAGCAGCTCACCAGATCAGGCTCACGCCGTATGCGCCCAGGGCACCGTCGCGGCCCACGATCGGGACCGCCTCCGCCAGCGCCTGCGCGATCAGCAGCCGATCGAACGGGTCGCTGTGCGCTCTGCCCGCGACGGTCAGGAACGGAAGCGCCTGCAGTGCCGCCGCGTGCCGCCAGGAGACGTCCAGCACCTCAAAGCCATCCGCCCTCGCCTGCTCTGGCCAATCCTCCCCGATCTCGAGCTTGCCGAGGGAGCGCTTCACGGCGATCTCGATCAGCGTGCCGGCCCCGATCATCGGCTCTCGAGCCGTTTCGATCGCGCTGCGCGCCGGCCCCGAGAGCTGGCCGTCTCCGCCGAGCCACCAGAGGAGGGTGTGCGCGTCGAGCAGCAGGCGCATCAAGCAGTCATGCCGAGCGCGCGCGCGACGTCGTCTGGCCACTGCTCGAAGTCATCGGAGATGACGACCCTTCCGCTCATCCGCCCGGGAACGCGCCGCACGCGTTCGCCTGCATCGATCGCGACGATGCGCGCCACGGGCTCGGAGCCTCGGCGCAGCACGACCTCCTTGCCCGCTTCGGCTTCGCGCACCAGCTTCGAGAGCTGGGTCTTGCCCTGCCCGATCGTGTAGGTGCTCACGCGTTCCACGATAGCAGCCTTGGTCACATTGGCCAAGGTGGGGTGTTCGCTTCCACCACAGCTCGCGCCATACCCCTGTCACCGAGAGGACCGTCTGCCTTCCTCAGGACCTCGAGCGCGCTGCGGGCCGCCTCGTTGCAC
The DNA here is from genome assembly GCA_021792455.1 of Actinomycetes bacterium. GTDB lineage: Bacteria > Actinomycetota > Thermoleophilia > Solirubrobacterales > Solirubrobacteraceae > Palsa-744. The sequence continues at coordinate 3,676 of JAJYUP010000150.1, forward strand.
CCCTGTGCTGCTGATCGCAACGAGGTTTCTCCAGGCGAGGGAGGTGCGCCAGGCGCGACGTTCGCCTGGTCGGGGCTCAGCTTCCTCAGGTGTCGCGCAGGAGTCGGGCACCGGCACGCTCGCCGAGGCGAAGCGCGTCGTAGAACTGCTGTGCGGCCTCCCGACTCACAGCCGAAGCATCCCATGCACGGGCATTGATCCGGGCCTCCCGGTCGTCAGCTCGGCATCCGGCTGCGCCCTGCGCATCTCTCACTCGCTTCGTGGGGATCTTTGCCAACTGAATCCTGCCGAGCCTGCCGCAGCGCCACGCGGCTTGCACGCTCCACCCCACTCTCATCCCCACCTCCATCTCACCCCTGCCCCTGCCTCGCCTCCAGCGCCACCCCCGTCCTCTCTGCCACCAGCTCGCAGGCCTCATCCACCCCGATGAAGGGCGCCAGGCACATGTATGCCTGCTGGCCAAGCAGCACACGCCGCCTCGTCGCACCCCGCCTCGGGGCCTGGCGGAAGCCCAGCTCCAGCACTGTCGCCACCAGCGCCTCGCTCACCGTCCGCGGCAGCGGGCCCTTGCCCGCCTCTGCGCGCAGCCTGTAGCCCTCCTCCAGCAGCAGGGCGAAGACGCGGAGCCGTTCGTGGGCCAGGCTCACCGCCTCTGGCCCGATCGCGTGCAGCTCCACGAAGCTCAGATAGGCATCTGCGGGGTGGGCCAGGTAGTGCTCTGTCAGGCGCTGCCCGATGCTCCAGATCCGAGCTGGCCAGCTCTCGCCTGTGAAGAAGGTGCCCGCCGTCGCGGCCAGCGCCCGCTCGAAGCCGTCCTGCAGCGCCGCGATCGCCGCCTCCCGCCTGTCTGAGAACTGCGCGTAGAAGACGTTTCTCGCGATGCTCGCGGCGGTCACGATCTCCCTCACCGTCACGTTGCTGTAGCCCTTCGCAAAGGACTCGGAGGCAACCGCGGCGAGGATCCGCTGCCGCTGGCTTCTCGCAACCTGCGCGGGGGAGAGGCCGTGCCTGCCGCGGGGAAGTGTTTGGGGGGGCGGCGCCGCGGGCGCCGCCTGGGCGGGCTGCGTCGTGATCGCCCCAAGCGGCGTGCCCGCGCGCCACACCAACGGTCCACTCTCTCGCTCATGCGATGCGATCCATGCGGCCAGGTCCGCCTCCAGGCCGTCCAACGCCGCCTCGCCTGCCGTCAGGCGCATCGACAGCAGCCTGAACAGGCCGCAGATCAGCCCCAGGGAGGGAACGTCGGGCGCGGGCAGCCTCGGCTCCCGGCTTGCCCATGCCCGCTCGATCCGCTCCGCCAGAGCGTCGATCAGCTCGTCGCGCACCGCCAGTCCGGAGGGTCCGCAGGCCAGCGACTCGCAGAAGAGCACGCGCGCCGCCGCCGGAAGGTCCACCGCGAAGCGCACCACCGCCGACGCTGTCGCCTGCGCCGGCTCATCCCCGCCCCTCAGCGCCGCATCCACGCGTGCGTGCAGCGAGCCGGAGGCCTCTGCCAGCGCCGCCAGGAAGCACTCGTCGCGGTCCGCGAAGTGCTCGTAGAAGGTCGAGCGGGAGGCGCCCGCGCCTGCGATCACCTCCGCCACCGACGCGCCTGCGTAGCCCTCCCTCGCGGCGACCTCGATCATCGCCTCGATCAGGCGCTGCCTCGGATGGTCTCTGCTCCGCTCGTGCATCGCTCTCCGCAGCGACTCTAGTTGACCACTTGGACGAGAGTGATCATCGCCGGCCGTGGATCGGGCTCGTCTCGACCCCCGCCTGGAGGCCGGGCTCGGGCTTGGAACAGAGCGCAGCGGGCGATACCGCAGCAAGCCATACCGCCGGCGTATCTTCATGCTCACCACCACCGTACCGCCGCCCCTCCGCAAGGACCGCCGGCCTTCGCACCGTCCCGACTGCTCCGCGTTCATCGTTCCGATTCTGGCTGCCAGGGACCTGACAACGTGGCCGTTTTGC
>JAJYUP010000151.1 GCA_021792455.1 Actinomycetes bacterium
CAACGCCCACCGGCAAGCGAAGGTTGAGCTGCCGCACGGGCTGCTCCCATCACGACGCCTGCGCACCGACCCGCACGTCGTCAAGCGCAAGATGTCCGGCTGCCCCGTCAAGCGCGCTGAGCATCGAAACCCACCCAAGCCCACCAGGCGACCGCAAGAGGCGACCGTCATCCTGGCAGCTGAGCCAGACGGTATTGGGGCCAGCCGGACTCGAGCCGGGCCACCTCCGTGGTGTGATTCAGCGGTTCTACGACGTCTTCTCGGCGGGCGCGGATGGTCCGCATACATCGCAGACGCGTGGCCTCATCGCGATCCTGGCGCGCTCATGGACAGAGTTGGCCTCAACGGTCGTAGGCGCGTCCTCGTGGCAGGACCCGGTGCACGATGATCGTCCGTGTCTGCCGGTCGAGCTCGATCAGGACGCGCGAGTCGCCGACACGCAGCCGCGACTCGGCTCGCCCTGTGAGCTTCCGCAGCGAACGACTGTCGGGGTCGCTCGCGAGCGCTTCCAGCCCGCGAATCACACGGCTGCGGACCGTGTGGTCGAGACGCTGGATGTCCTTGTCGGCTCGTCCCGTGAAGCCGATCGACCAAGGCGTATCGCTCACGCGATGTCGTGCCTGCGCTTGATCTCCTCAAGCGGAATCAAGCGCGCGCCGGCAGCCACTTCCGCACGCGAATCATCGAGCGCGGCCTGATCCTCCTCGGTCCACGGCTCATCGTCCTCTGGCGCGGCCGCGAGCGCTCGGAGCAGCGGATCGCTGCTTCGCGAGACAACGAAGTCCAGGACCGGCTCCATCTCGGACTCCGGCAGCGCGTCAACCAGCTCATGGATCTTCTCGCGTGCTGTCATGACTGCGATTCTACGCCGCCAGCAGCGGGGCATCGAGTCGAGCTGCTCCGGTGCCACTCGCGACCAACAGCTTCGACCTGTCGCGGCGCGATGCCTTTGCTCGCCACGTGCTCGTCACCGCCGGCTGTCCGCGTACCTTCGCCTTGACGACTGTCTCGGCGCTGGCTGCTGTCCGCGCTTTCAGCTCGAAGACCACGCGCACCCGTCCGTGCCTGAGCATCGCGACCTTCGAGGCAGAGGCGATCCGGCGACCGTCGCGTCCAGCCGTGCAGCTGACGTGGACCTGCTGCCGGCTGGGACCACGGAGATGCACGATGAGCTTGCGGCCATGCAACGCCTCGCTTAGCCTCAATACCGTCTAGTTAAGCGTCCGTGGGACAGGATACTGTCCGGGGCGTGCCGCGAGCTGGCCAGCGCAAGCCGTCCTCCGACGAGCGTCTCCCGGAGCAGCCTGACTTAACGGTATTGGGGCCAGCCTCGGCCCCGCCAGCCGCCTGCACCGAGCAGCAGCGCTCAGGCCCGCGCTGACGCTGACCGGCGGCCCTGTGGAGCTCAGCCTTCGGGGATACTCGGGTTGTTGACCTTGTTCGGGCGCTGTGTGAGCGTCGCTTCTACGGTCTTCTTTTCATACTTGCCATGGCCGGTCGGCGCCATGACTTCGATCGCGATCGTCTGCCCTGGCTTCTTTTCTTCGATCGTTTTCGCGAGCTGCGTCGAGGTTTCGATCTTCTTGCCCCCGATGCCGATGACGACATCCCCGCCGATCGTCACTTCCCCCTCGCAGGAGTTGCGGACCGCGACGCTGCCGGCGCGCAGGCCCGCCTTCGCAGCAGGCGTGCCAGGTTCGACGTATTCGATGAGCGCGCCTTTGCTCGGCACGTTCAGGGTGGCTGACAGGCAGCTCTCGATCGTGTCGGCGCGCACTCCGAGATAGGCGCCTCTGATCGTTTCGCCCTTTTCGAGCAGCGGCAGCTCCTTCTTTGCGGTGTTGATCGGGATCGCAAAGCCGATGCCGATGTTCCCGTCGCTGCCGTTGCCGCTCGTCTCGATCTGGGAGTTGATCCCAATCACTTCGCCAGCAGCGTTGAGCAGCGGCCCACCAGAGTTGCCGGGGTTGATCGGGGCATCCGTCTGGATGACGTTTTCGATCGTGAACCCGTTCGGGGCGGTGATCCTGCGCTGCAGCGCCGAGACGACGCCGGTCGTCAGCGTCCTGTCGAGGTTGAACGGATTCCCGATCGCGAGCACAGGATCGCCGACCTCGACCGATTCAGAGTTGCCGAGCTTCAGTGGGTGGAACGTCACTCCCGCTGTGGGCACCTTCAAGAGCGCGAGATCCTTCGAGGGGTCCTTGCCGATCACCTTCGCTTCGACGCTGTTGCCCGTTTCGCTGAACTTGACCACAACCTTCACGGCGTTCTCGATCACGTGGAAGTTCGTGAGGATGAGGCCGTGGTCGTTGATCTCGATGCCAGACCCAGAGGCGGTGCCTTCTTCGGCTTCGCCGCCGAAGAAGAAGGGCGAGGATTCGGACCGATGAACGATCGTCGACTGCACGTAGACGACCCCAGGAGCGTCCTTTTCGTAGATCTCGTGTGGTGTGAGACCGCTCGAGGTCTGGGAGGCGTTCGACGGGGCGTAGGGCTGTGCCTGCACACGCGTGACGATCTTTTCCGTCTTGCCGTTGAGCCCGACGGTCGCAGCGACGATCCCAACGACGACGCCCCCGCCGATGACGGCGGAGAGAAGTGATGCGAACAGGAGCCTCTTCATTGCTCATCGAGGATGACGCGCAGCCATGAAGGCGAACTAAAGGCGATCATCGGAGGTTCTAAAAAGATCGGCGCACCGCTTCTAAAGAGATCAGCGCGCCTGCGGAGAGCCCGAGCGGGGATCGCCTCTTCCGTCGCTTGGGCGAAGCTCGCGCAGCGCTCTGACAGGATCAGGGGCCCTCATCAACGACTCTCCGACGAGCACGGCGTCGACGCCCGCCTCCTGCAGGCGCAGCAGCTGCGCAGCGCTGCTGATGCCCGACTCAGAGACGACGAGGACTCCGCTCGGGATGAGCTCGCGCAGCTCGAACGTTCGCTCCACGTCGACGGTGAAGTCGCGCAGATCCCTGTTGTTCACCCCTACGATCTGCGCACCAGCCTCGAGTGCGCGCGCCACCTCGGAGGCGTCGTGCGCCTCTACGAGAACCTCGAGCCCGCAGCTGAGCGCCTCCGCGTGCAGGAACGCGAGCTCACCGGCTGAGAGCGCGGCTGCGATGAGCAGGACCGCCGCGGCGCCGGCAGCCTGCGCCTCGTACAGCTGATAGGGATCCACGATGAAGTCCTTGCGCAGCAGCGGCAGATCGCAGGCCTGAGAGACGACTTGGAGATCCGCGAGCGAGCCTCCGAAGTGAGGTCCCTCCGTCAACACCGAGATCGCATCGGCACCGCCGGCCTGATACTCGGATGCGACCGTCCCGACGTCGACCTCGCTGCGCAGCTGCCCCGCAGATGGCGAGCGGCGCTTTATCTCCGCGATGATCCGAATCCCCGGCGCTCGGAGCGCCTGCCCGAACCCCCGCTTCGCACACGCATGATCTCCGCTGGGCACGGTGAGCGGGCGAAGGCGCTTGCGCTGCTCGAGCTCAGCACGCGTGCTTTGGAGGATCGCCTCGAGGATGTCCGCTCGCCCGCCCACGCCGGTCATCCTGCACCACCAGTCACGACGCCCACCGTCGTCACGACGCCCACCGTGGTCGAGACGCCGACCTTGCTCACGACGCCGACCTTGCTCACGACGCCCACCGTGCGCCCCAACCCGCCGCACTCATCGCGCGCCTCCCGCGCTTGCAATCCTCTGCGTGCTCTGGACGAAGGTCGCGAGCGCCTCCGCTGCGCGGCCATCAGCGATGGCTAGCCGCGCGGCAGACACGCCCTCCGCGATGCTCCCACTCACGCCCGCCGCATAGATCGCGGCGCCTGCGTTCATGACCGCGAGCTCCGTCCTCGGCCCTTCCTCGCCCTCGAGGATCGCCCTCACCATCTGAGCGTTCTGCTGCGGAGAGCCGCCTTCCAGCACCGTCGCGGCACCGGGCCCGTGCAGCTCGACGCCGACGTCCTGCGGCGCGAGCGCGTAGCTGTCGATCCGCCCCGCGTTCAGCTCGACCACCCTCGTCGCAGCCGTCACCGACAGCTCGTCGATCCCATCCTCACCGCTGACGACGAGCGCCCTCTCCACGCCGAGGCGCGCAAGCGCGTTTGCGATCGTCTCGAGGCAGGTCGGATCCGCGACGCCGACGAGCTGACGGGAGGCGCGGGCGGGGTTCGTGAGCGGGCCGAGCAGATTGAAGATCGTGCGCACACCGAGAGCCGCCCGAACGGGGACGACGTATCGCGTCGCCGCATGATGGGCGGGCGCGAACATGAAGCCGAACGAAGCCTCCTCTATGCACTGCGCGACCTGCTGCGGCCCGAGGTCGATGCGCGCGCCGAGTGCCTCGATGAGGTCGGCGGAGCCGGAAGGGCTCGTCGCAGAGCGGTTGCCATGCTTGGCGACGACGCAGCCAGCGCCTGCCGCGATGAGAGCTGCCGTGGTCGAGACGTTGAACGTCCTCCTGCCGCCCCCAGTGCCCGCGGTGTCGAGAAGGTCTCGCCGCTCGATCGGCACGATCGCAGAGCGCTCCCGCATCGTCTGCGCGAGGCCAACGACCTCCTCCACCGTCTCCCCCTTCGTGCGCAGGCCGATCAGAAAGGCCGCTATCTCCGTCTCAGAGGCGTTCCCAGACATGATCTCGGAGAGCACCTCCGCAGCCTGAGAGGCGGACAGGTCCCTGCGCAGCGCAAGCGCGTCTATCGCCTTCGTGAGGGTCGGGTTCGGCATCAGCAGCGCGTGGAAGGAGTCGCGCTGAGCACACCGAAGGGGCGGCGCTGACCCGTCGACGGGCTCTCAGGCATCGCGAGCATTGCGTTCAGCGACCGGGCAGCCGCAGGAAATTGTCGAGCAGCTGCCTGCCGTGCTCGGTGAGGATCGACTCTGGGTGGAACTGAACGCCCTCCGCTGGAAGCTCCCTGTGGCGCAGCCCCATGAGCACCCCGTCTCCCCACGCACTGCGCAGCAGACACCAAGGCAGATCATCCTCGACGACGATCGAGTGATATCTGCCCACCTGGAGAGGACAGGGCAGTCCGCTGAAGATCGTCTCGCCGTCATGCTGAATCGTCGACGCCTTGCCATGCACCGGCTGATGCAGCTTGATCCGCGCGCCGAACGCCTGCGCGATCGCCTGATGGCCGAGGCAGACGCCAAGCGTCGGCACGCCCGCTGCAGGCAGCTCCCTCGCCGCCTGCAGTGAGATGCCCGCACGGTCAGGCGTGCATGGTCCCGGAGATATGACGCACCTGTCGTAGCGCCGACGCAGCAGCTCATCGACCGTCGTCACGTCGTTGCGAACCACCTCGACCTCGGCACCGAGCTCCCCGAGGTGCTGGACGAGGTTGTAGGCGAACGAGTCGTAGTTGTCTATGACGATCACCCGCATCGGCGCCTCACGCCCAGTCGGGCTGTTCGATCGCAAGCTGGATCGCACGCATCATCGCCTCCGACTTCGCGACCGACTCCTCATACTCGTAGTCCGGCTTTGCTTCGGCGACGGTGCCGCCACCAGCCTGGATGTGGGCGACGC
>JAJYUP010000152.1 GCA_021792455.1 Actinomycetes bacterium
GGTGAACAGCGAGCTGTACTGCCCATATTCGCCGCTGGAGACGTGCCTCGTGTACAGCGGCAGCGTGAACAGCGCTATCGCCTTTGCGACGATGTCCGCCGTCTGGTAGGCGGCCCCAGTCTTCAGTAGCCGCTTGACGTGCTCAAGCAACGTCGCCTCCCCCGTCAAGCAGCGAGGGACGAGGGAGGCGGCGGCGCACTGAGGGCTCGTGGCGCAACGCGGGCTCCAGGGCAGCGGTCACCCCGCTGCGCTTCGCTGCTGCTCGCCGGCTGCAAGCGTTCGCAGCGGCGGGGTGCCGAGCGAGGCGGCAGCGGCAGGCGCGCTGCGACGGTGCGCAGCGGCGAGGCTGATGCCAAGCGCGATCAGCGTCCAGGTGATCGGGTCTTCGAGGAAGTCCGCATAGGCGAGCGTGTGGACGAAGAGAGCGACGAAGGCGGTCGCGATCGCGATCCTCGCCGTCGTGAGCGCAGGTGAGGCGCCCCCGTTCTGGAAGGCGGGAGGCGCACGACCGTCGATGGCGAGCAGCCCAGAGGCGCCTCTGAGCGGCCCGAACAGCACGAGCAGGCAGCAGAGAAGCAGCGCAGCGTAGGCGAGCAGGCCGACGATCCCCTGCTCGGCGGCGATCGTGACCGGGGTCGTGTGCGAGTCGGTGCTCGAGCTCGCGACACCCGCCTTCTGATGGCGCGTGTACTGAGCGGCGAAGGAGCCTGAGCCGAACCCCGCGAGCGGCCTGTCCTCGAACAGGTGCAGCCCGCCGCCGATGAGGCTCGCTCTGCCTGAGGTCGCGGTGTTGAGCGAGCCGCCCTTGCCGTTGACCCCGAAGTGAAGCGAGGCGGGCGCGGCGAAGAACAGGATGAGGCCGACGGCGGCGATCGCAAGCGTCCCAAGCGCCGCCCTGCGCACGCCCCACCGCACCGCGCCGATGACGGCGAGGCCGGCGAGCAGCGCGACGATGCTCGTCTCTGAGATGCTGATGATGAGCCCAAGCCACAGCCAGGCGAGGCAGACCGTGCAGAGCACGAGCAGCCGGCGGCTCGCTGCGAACATCGCGACGGTCGCGAGCAGCACCATCACGAGCGCGAGATAGCGCCCATAGATGTTCGGGTCGTAGAAGAGCGAGTTGACCCTGAAGTAGTTGCCATACACGTTCGAGGCGACGAGCGCTTTGTTGAACAGCAGCGACCTCGTCCCATACTCGACGAAGCCGGCGGCGGCGAACAGCACGCCGAGGCCGACGGCGACGGCGAGAGCCCGCTTCAAGAGGGTCGGGGTCCATCGCACCTCCAGCAGCAGGCAGAGCAGCAGCGAGAAGGGCACATAGAAGAAGACGACGTTCTGGAGCGCCTTCGAGAAGTCGATCGAGTAGGCGGCCTGGATCGCGTAGAGGAGCACGAACGCGGCGAGCAGCACGCGCAGCGCACGGCCCGCGGGGTGCTCCCCAGGCGGCTGAGGGGCCTGTCGGGGCGCAGCGGCTGGGCCATCGCCTCCCTGCAGCGGCGCAGCGCGCCCTCGCCCGGCGCCTCGCTCTGGACGCCCTCGCCCGGCGCCCCTCGCAAGCAGCCTTGGCACCTCGATCGAGAGCACCCCCGCGGCGATGACGACATACAGCGGGAGAAGAAGGTTCGCCGTCGTGCCACCGATCGTGACGGGCACCCTGAACGGCAGCATTGAGATCGCCGCGAGCGGCAGCGCGCTCGCGGCGCGTGCGAACGCGAAGGCGATCCCAGCGAGCAGCAGCAGGCCAAGCGCTATCCCGCCCGCAAGCAGGGCAGGATGAGCGCGCAGGTGGACGAGCGGGCTGCTGCTCCACACGTCGGCGGCAAGCAGCGCCGGGCTGCCGAGCAGCGCGACGATGAGCGCACCGGCGCGCAGGCGCGCAGGGGCGCCGCCGGCCGGCCTGACGATCAACGCAAGGGCGCTGATGAGCGCGAGCGCGATGAGCGCCACCTTCTCACCGCCGCCTGAGGCGCCATGGACCGCTGCAAGCGGCAGCATCACGACCTGGGAGATCAACCTCAGCGCCCGACCCTCACGAGCCGGAAGGAAGAGGGCGAGCGGATTTCGATGTGACGGCGCAGCAGCAGCACCTGCACCCTGTATTCGCCTTCCGGCGCGAGCCTGACGCTCGAGCTCGCAGAGCCTCCTGGCCGCGCCGGCGAGCTGAGGGCTGATGAGGGCCCCTGCTCACCCTCACCGCCACCCCACTGCACTTTCAGCTGCGTGTAGGCGCGCAGCGGACGGTCACTGAGAAGCGTTGCGATCCGATCACCCCTGCCGTTGAGGATCCGCACCGTCACATAGTCGGAGCGTTCGATCTGGAAGGAGATCGGCTCGCTGCGCGGAACGCCGCCCCCTTCCGGATAGAACGCCTGGTCGAACTTCAGATCCTGAACGGCGGTTGGGATGTGCTTCAGGTGCTGGGCGAGAAAGAACGCGAGGAAGGTCGAGAGCACGAGCGCGGCGAACAGCAGCGAGGAGGCTCGCGCGAGGCGCCCCTGGTGCCGGAAGGCGCCGTCACGCACCGAGGCTGGCGCAGCGGCGCCGCTCACCGCCGCCCTCCTGCCCCGTCCTGAGGCTGCCCTGCCTGGGGGCGTTCGGTGCCGGGCGCGATCGGCGGATCCTCCCCGTCCCGCGCCTGCGCCGAGATGCCCCCGTTCTCAGGCAGCAGGCCAACGGTGTCGGAGCGCAGCCCAAGGCGCAGCGTCTCGAGCGAGATCACGTCTTCGGCGGCGATGTTGCCGAGGTTGCATTCCCTGCCGAAGTAGCGAAGCAGCCACACCTGCTGGTCCTTCAGGGGCGCCTCGAAGATCATCGCCTCAGTGTCGATCACATGCGCGATCTCGTCTATCAGCCCTGAGCGCACCTCACCGTCGGCCCTGTAGATGCCCGCCCTCCCAGACTCGCGCGCCTCCGCGATCACCTTCCAAGCGCCCGCCTGAAGCTCCGCTTCGATCCGCTCTATCCAGACGTAGGGGGCCATGATCTCCGCCGCATCCTTCGAGCCGACCTCAGAGAGCACGACGAGCTCCTTCGCCAGCCGCTCGATGATCTCGCACTTGCGCGCAGGCGGCAGCTGAATCGTGCCGTCAGAGACCTCGATGTGTGACAGGTGCAGGCTGTGCAGCCAGCGCAGGAGGTGATCGAGCCGGCCTTCAGCGATCGCGATCTCCGTCAGAGTGCCGCCGAGCACGACGGGGATCTCATGCTCCGCGTAGCGGGCGAGCTTGGCCTGAAGGTTCGCCGTGACGAGCGCGGTGCCCCAGCCGAGCTTGACGATGTCGATGCTGTCCGCCGCCGTTTCGAGCAGGCCATCGACCGCGGAGAGCGGCAGGCCCCTGTCGATGACGTGGGTGATCCCCCGCTCGCGCGGCTTGCTCACCCGCGGCGGGATGTCGAGGAAGCTCACGCGCTCGGTTCTTCTGGCGCCGATTCTTCCTTCGGCGCACCAGCTTCCGATTCAGGGGCGACTTCGCCACCCTTCGCGGTTTCTTCCGGTTCGCCTGAGGCGGCGGCAGTTTCGGCTTCAGTGGACGGTTCGCCTGCCGCGGACCCTTCGGAGCCGGTGGATCCTTCAGCGCCGGTGGACCCTTCGGCGGCGGCTTCGGAGCTTTCAGCGCCGGTGCCAGAGCCCGCCTGCGCGCCAGCCTGCCCGACGACGACGACGACCGGTGCGCCCGCCGCGAGCGGCTTCGTCGAAGAGCGCAGGGCGCGCACGTCGCTGCTTGGGATGCCTATCTGCTTCGCGAGCGCAAGCGCGTCGGCGCGGTGGCCGGCGGAGTATTCGACGACATCTTCGGGGAAGCTGCCAGGCGGGGTGCCATAGAGCGCCTTCGCCTCGGTGTAGCCGCCGCTCTGCAGCCTGCTCGCAAGCCTGCCCGCGGCGCCGTTCACTTCTGTGGAGTTGAGCACGACGACGGACAGCCTCCCCTTCGCCGTCAGCGCCGCTGAGCGGGTGTGCTGCGCTCGCGCCCTGGTGCTGTGCACAGCTGCAGTTGGCGCGCGCGAGCCTGAGGAGGAGAGCAGCGAGGCGAGCAGCACGACGACGAGCACGAACAGTGCAACCCCGAGGGCGACGATCCCGACCGCTCGTGCGCGTGCGTGCTCGCGCCTGTAGATCGTGACATCCGGCGGGCGCGAGGTGCGGCCACCCCGAGCGCCAGGCGAGGGCCCGCTCTGACGCGGTGGCGCTTCGCGGTCAGGCGTGAGGCCGCGCTCGCCCGCCGGTGTGGAAGCACGCCCAAGTGCGGCGCGGGCAGCGCCTGCGGCGGCGGCAGCTGGCGCAGCGGCACCTCCAAGCTCAGCGGCACCTCCAACAGCAGCGGCGCCCCCAAGCGCGGCGGAAGCTCCAACGACCTGACGAGGCACCGCTGGGGCGGGAGGTGCGGCAGCACCTCCAACGACCTGACCAGGCGCCGCTGGGGCGGGAGGTGCAGCGGGAGCGGCACCACCTGCCTCACCGTTCGGCGGCGCGATGCCGCTCGCCGCTGCTGGGAGGAGAGGCGCAGGGGAGGGGATGGCGGGCGCAGGGGAGCCGTTCGGCGCGTCTTCAGAGACGACGGGCACTCCCTGCGGCTGCGCAGGTGCGGCAGGGAACCCTCCCTCCGCCGCTCTGCGCGCGCTTGCGAGCGGAAGCCCAGCGACGGCGGTGCCCGCTGCGACTGGGCGTGCTGCGGCGATCGCACCTGCAGAGCGCGCGATCCGGCTCGCGCCGGCCGCGGAGGCGCTCACGGCGGGCGAGACGCGCGGCATCACGCGCACGCCAGCCTGGGCTCGCGCCGGCGCACCTGCGACACGGCGTGCCGCTGCCGCCCGTGCCGCCGCGGCCGCACGGGCATCGAGCTCGGCGCGCCGCTCGCGAGCTTCGGCAAGCCAGTCGCGCAGCCGCTTCACCTCCCGCCCCTGCGTGAAGAACAGCAGCGAGAGCAGCGCGACGCCGATCAGCGCCGCGATCGCGACGATCACGCTCAGCTGATGAACTGAGCTGGTGAGGGAGAGCGCAAGCGTTGCGGACATCAGCCTTGGCAGCAGACAGGCATCGAACAAAGGAGTCTAAGAGGGCCGCAGGCGCACAGCGGGCGGTTCCGATCCGCCGCCGACGATCGCCGTGCCATCGCGAGAGCCGACAGTCGTCCGCTCACGACGGCCCCCCGTCCAGCGGGAGGCGCGCGGGCGCTCCTGCACAGTCTCGTGCGGCTGCACCCAGGGAGCTGCGGCGAGGTCTCCAAGTGCCGCCGCAAGCGCATCCGCGTCGCGATCGTCAAGCAGCTCCGTCAGCGTCGCGAACACGGACTCGACGACCTCGGCATCGACAGGAGGGCGCTGTATGCGCATCACCTTCTCAGCCTCTGTGGGGATGAGGCTCTCGTGCTCTGCGAACAGACTCTCGCTCAGCTTCTCGCCAGGCCGCGCACCGATGATCTCTATCTCGATGTCCCTGCCGAGACGCAGCCCTGAAAGCTCGATCATCGCCCTCGCAAGCTCGAGGATGCTGACGGGCTCGCCCATGTC
>JAJYUP010000153.1 GCA_021792455.1 Actinomycetes bacterium
CGTCGCGGCCGCGAGCTCCGCTGCGGCTGCGAGCAGGCGTGCCGCATCTGAGCGCCTGGATGTGAGCAGGTGCTTGAAGGACTCGGCGTAGAGGCCATCGCCTGCGAGGATCGCCACGTCCTCGCCGAAGGCGACGTGACAGGTCGGCCGACCGCGCCGCAGCTCGTCGTCGTCCATCGCAGGCAGATCGTCGTGGATCAGAGAGTAGGTGTGGATCAACTCGATCGCGCCGGCGAGCGGCATCACCTCCTCCCTCGCCATCCCCACCGCGTCCGCCGTCGCGAGCGCAAGCACGGGCCTGATCCGCTTGCCGCCGGCGAGCAGCGAGTAGCGCATAGCCTCCTCGAGCCCCGAGGTGATCGCCTCTTCGGAGAAGCACAGGTCCTGCAGGTAGCGCTCGATCTCGAGCCGCAGATCGTGCGGGTAGCCCCTGCTGGACGTCGTGTCGGTTGCCCTCTCTGTGGATCTCACGGCAGCTTCCTATGGGAGCGTGTCCTGCGCGGAGGGCCGCACGCCGCCCTGCTGCGACGCGGCTCCGAGCTGATGGAATCGCCGCTCGAGCTCTGCGCTCGCCTCGCCTGCGATCTCGGCGCATGCCTCGAGGATCGATGCTGCATCCTCGTCGGAGAGCTCGTGCGAGCGCAGCTGCGACGCGGCGGCCTGCAGTCGCAAGACGATCTGATCCAGTCGCTCAGCGCTCAACGCGCCTGCTCCGCACGCAGCTCTGCCAGGTCACGGTCTTCGCCCGCGGCACGGTCTTCGCCCGCGGCACGGTCTTCGCCCGCGGCTGTGGAAGCCTCACCGTCCCGCACCTGCGCGCAGCGCTCGTTGTCTCTCACTTCCCGCAGGGCCGCCGCAAGCACGCCGTTGACGAAGGCGGGCGCCTCGCTGCCGCAGAAGGTCTTCGCGGTGCGCACAGCTTCCTCGATCGCACCCTCCGGTGGAATCGGGCTCAGGCCCGGCGCGATGTGGGGGTGCAGGATCTCGACCAGCGCGATGCGCATGATGCTGCGCTCCAGGGGCTGGATGCGCTGAACGCTCCAGCCGTGCGCATGCAGTTCGATCACGGCATCGAGCTGCTGCGCCATCTCAGCGGCTGCCTCGGCGAGGGCGCGCGAGAACGGCGAGGCATCTGGTGCCAGCGTCTCGCCCACCTGCCGGCCGGTGAGGTCGTGCTGGTATAGAGCTACGACCGCGGCCTGGCGCTGCTGAGAGCGGCGCATCGTGCCTCAGGCCCGAGACACGTACTCGCCGGAGCGCGTGTCGACACGGACGCGGTCGCCCGCTTCGACGAACAGCGGCACCTGGATGATTGCGCCCGTCTGCAGAACCGCGGGCTTCGTGCCGCCGCCGGAAGCGGTGTCCCCGCGCAGCCCTGGCTCCGTCTCGCTCACCTCGAGCTCGACTGCGCTCGGAAGCTGCAGGTCAGCCGGCTGGCCGTCGATGAACAGCATCTCCACCTCCGCGCTTGGCTGCACCCATCGCAGCGCCTCCGCGAAGACGGCCTGTGCAACCGCGAGCTGCTCGTAGGAGGAGGTGTCCATGAAGTGCGCCTCCGCGCCATCCGCATACAGGAACTGCATCTTGCGCGTCTCAGTGTGGACCGCTCTGAACTTCTCACCCGCTTTGAACGTCCTGTCGATCACCGCACCGTCGGAGGCTCGGCGCAGCTTCGTTCGCACGAACGCGCCGCCCTTGCCCGGCTTCACGTGCTGGAACTCGACGATCTTGAAGACCGTGCCGTCCACGTCGATGTGATTGCCGTTCTTGAATTGATTTGTGCTCAGCACGTGTTCAGCTTGCCCTTGCTCGTCGTGACCACGACAGCCAAGAAGCCTAGCCGCATGGACCGGTATGTGCGGGTCAGTCGCGTGAGCGGGCGTTCAGACCGTCCTTAGCACACCCAGAAGTGGCCACGCTCGCGCTCGGCCTCGCCTCGGGCGCGTCCTTCACGGGCGGCATCTGCTCCGAGCCTGCGGCGATCAGGCGTTCGACGTGCGCGAGCGCGGCGAGGTGCCTCTCCCTCGTGATCCGCCCGATCGAGCGCGCGGCGACGACGCCGGCGCCGCTCGGCGTCGTCGGCCGGGCTCGCCCCTGTCCGAGCCGGCGAAGCAGCGAGGGCCGTCTGCCGCCCATCCTCTCTGCGAACTCTTCGCAGGCGCGCACCCGCGCCATCACAACCGCGGGTCCTGCCGCCGTGCCGACCGACTCCGCCGCAAAGCGATAGAGGTCCTGCCGATACTCGTCGTCGAGCCTGTCGTTGTAGATCCGCAGGAAGGCACCGATCACGGGGCAGACCGAGCGCGGCCTGTCGGTGAAGGGCTCCCCGGCGAGCATCGAGGCGAGCTCCATCACGCACACTCCTTCTTCAGGGGTGGCGTGCCTGCCCCGACTCAAACGCACCGTTTGGTGACTGGCGGTCATATCACTGTCTCCTCACTCGATCGATTCCAGAGGTGGCCCGCCACCGTCGAGGGGCGCAGACCTCACCCTGGCCGCTGCGTTGCGCCGCATGCATTGAGAATGCCGCAGATCGCGATTCTCCAAACGGTCCAGACGAGTGGCGGCTGGCAGCCGGGCAGGCCGTGCACCTTCAGGGGACGCAGGCCGGCCTCGGAGGGCAATGTGACCTCGCCTCAGGAGCGCGCAGACGAGCGCTGAAACGCTCAAGGCTCGCTCCCCGTGCGCCGATGTCGGGAGTGTGAAGGCGCCTGTCCGAGAACGTGTCGCCTGGGGCCTGGTCGCGGCCCTGTCGTCGAGCCTCATCGCCTGGATCGGACTCGGCAGCCTCGGCTGGAACGACTTCTTCAACGAAGGAAGCGCTGCGATGAGCGCGCTCATTCGCGGCGATCTCGCAGCCTTCTTCGCACGCGCTCCCGTCTACGGCGGCTCGCTGCTGATGCGCGCCCCGTTCGCGCTGCTCTCGCCGCTGTGGGGCGGCGGCGAACTCTCCCTCTCGGCGATGATGGCGCTGCCCTGCCTGCTTGCGGGGATCGCGCTTGGACTGTGGCTGATCGAGTCGATGCGGCGAGAGGGCAGGTCGGCTCGCGCGCGCCTGCTCGTGCTGCTGCTCTGCACTGCGAACCCGATCACGCTGCTCGCCCTCGAAATCGGCCACCCAGAGGAACTGCTCGGCGCGGTCTCGTGCGTGGCCGCCGTGCTGCTCGCCTCGCGGGGTCGCTGGGCGTGGGCGGGGCTCGCACTTGGTCTCGCGGTGGCCAACAAGCAGTGGGCGCTGCTCGCGCTGCCGCCGGTGCTGCTCGCGCTGCCCGCATGCCGCCTGCGGTGCCTGCTGCTCGCGGGGGCGGCGGCGGCGGCGCTCACCGCGCCGTTCGTGCTCTTCAAACCGCTCGGCTACGCCCTTGCCGCGAAGGCGGTCGCAACGAGCACCGGCACGATGTTCCAGCCGTGGCAGATCTGGTGGTTCTTCGGGTCGCAGCCGCCCGCCGGCGTGCACCTCACAGGCGGAGCGCGCGGCGCCCGGCTGCCCCCTCAGTGGATCAGTCAGATCAGCCATCCGCTCATCCTGCTCGCAGCAGCGCCACTGACGATCGCGCTGTGGATGCAGCTGCGCCGCCGAGCGCCCGGCGCAAGGGCCGTCGCGCCCGTGGGCCAGGCGCTGCTGCTGCTCGCGCTGCTGCTTTTGCTGCGGTGCATGCTCGACCCCTGGGACAACGTCTACTATCCGCTGCCGTTCGTGCTTGCGCTGCTTGCCTGGGAGACGATCGACAGGGGCAGGGCACCGGTGCTCGCCGCGATCGCGTCGGTCGCGGTGCTCGCGAACGACGGCTGGATGGCTTTCATTGCCACGCCAGACGATCAGGCGGCCGTCTTCATCGCTTGCACCGTGCCTCTTGCGCTCCACCTCGCCGCCCGCCTCTATCTTCCCAGCCGCAGATCCGTGGAGGCGCTCTTTGACCGGCGGCGACTGCCCGGCAGCTCACTGAAGGACCGAGAGCTCCTTGCTCAGGGAACTGAGGTTGCGAACGCCTGAGCAGCCGAGCACGACGAGATCCTCTATGCGCACCCCGAGCTCGCCAGGCAGATAGACACCGGGCTCCACCGTCACGACGGTGCCCTCTCGCAGCGGCTGCTCTGGTGCGATCTTCGACAGCCTCGGGCTCTCGTGGATCTCGAGCCCCACGCCATGGCCGAGGCCATGACCGAAGTGATCGCCCAAGCCCGCCTGCTCTATCACCGCCCTCGCAGCCGCATCGACCTCCCGCCCGGTGCGCCCCACTGCGAGCGCATCGAGGCCGGCGATCTGTGCGGCGAGCACGAGCTCGTAGATCTCGCGTGCGTGATCGCTTGGCTCTCCCGCCGCGAAGGTGCGCGTGCAGTCTGAGCAGTAGCCATCGAGGATCGCACCCCAGTCGATCGTGACGAGCTGCCCGCGCCGGACCTCGACCGCCCTCGGCTGGGCGTGGGGGAGCGCACCATGCTCTCCTGAGGCGACAATCGTCGGGAAGGAGGCGCTCTCGGCGCCGAGCGTGCGCATCTGCAGCTCGAGCGCGATCGCGATCTCCCGCTCGGTGCGGCCGATCAGGCCCGTCTGCGCGAGCGTCTGCGCCAGCGCCTCGTCTGCGAGCTGCGCCGCCGCCGCGATCCGCTCCTGCTCTGAGGGCTCCTTCACCTCGCGCAGCGCCTCGACCACCCCGCCGCACCCGACGAGCACGGCGCCGCCATCGAGCAGCTCGCACAGCCGCCTGTGCTCGGCGACCGTGAGGTGGCGATCGTCGAAGCCGACACGGGCCCCAGGCTCCTGCTCGCGCACAAGCTGCGCTGCGAGCTCGAGCAGGTCGCCTGTCCCGATCTCGATCCGAACACCTGGCAGGACCGGGGCGACCTCCTCCTCCGCCTGCGTCAGATAGCGGAAGTCGGTGATGAAGATGATCTGGCCTGAAGATACGAGAGCGAGCCCGTTCGAGCCGGTGAACGCCGTGAGGTAGCGCACGTTCGGCGGGCGGCTGACGAGCAGCGCGTCGAGGTCGTGCAGAGCAAGCTCGCCGAGGAGCCTGCCCACCCGCTCGAGGAGGCTCACAGACTCCCCTTCACGCGCATCATCGATCCTGCTCTCCCAATCGGCAGGACTTCGCCGCCGACCCTCGCCTCATCGCGCATCATCCAGCCGCCTCGTCGAGCGCCTTGCGCAGCGCGGAGAGCGCGACCCTGTAGCCGTCGGCGCCGAGACCGCTCACCTGGGCGACGCAGAGGCCGTCGAAGATCGAGACTCGGCGCCAGGGCTCCCGGCTTCCCACGTCGGAGAGATGCACCTCGGCGGCGGGCAGTCCCGCGATCTCGAGTGCATCCCTTATCGCCCACGCGTAATGGCTCCACGCGCCTGCGTTCAGCAGCACCGCGTCCGCCTCGCCCTCCAGCGCGTGCAGACGCTCGACGAACTCCCCCTCCGCGTTGCTTTGGAAGAACCGGGTGCGCATGCCCAGCTGCTGCGCAAAGCCGCCGATCCGCCGCTCGAGCTCGAGCAGGCTCAGCCCACCGTA
>JAJYUP010000031.1 GCA_021792455.1 Actinomycetes bacterium
CCCAAAACCGCTGCCGGTGCTCCCTCCGAGCAACCGGCGGGCGCCCCGGCGAGTGCATCTTCGGCCGCCCAGCCCGATCCGATCGCCGCCGCTTCTCGACACCCATGGCAACCCCTCTCGATCGAGGTGTTGCGAGGACCGGTTGAATCCGCCTTGCGAGCCGAGGTCGCTGTGATGAATTAGCCCCGGGTCCGGACGTCGGCGGTGCAGCCCCATCTTCAGCGCGTCGAGGACCAGCTCGGCGCGCATGTGCTCGGCCATCGCCCATCCGACGATCATCTTCGAGTAGGCGTCTTGGACGGCTGCGAGGTAGAGCCAGCCCTCCCAGGTGCGCAGGTAGGTCAGGTCGGCGACCCAGAGCACGTTCGGCGCTGCTGGCGAGAGGTGCCGCTCCACGAGATCATCAGCGACGCGAACACCGGGCACGCCGAGCGTCGTTCTGCCCCGCTTGACCTTGACCAGGCCTGAGATGCCAGCGGCCCTCATCAGCCGCTGCACACGCTTTCTGGAGACCTCTATGCCGTGGCCGAGCTGCAGCTCCGCCTGCACACGCCGCGATCCGTAGACACCACGGGCGCGCTCGTGGATCTCCTTGATCTGCTCGATAAGCCACGCGTCGCTCAGAGCGCGATCGGATGGCTCACGGCGCTCCCAACCATGAAACCCAGACCGCGAGACGCCGAGCAGCTCGCACATCACAGAGACAGGGAAGCTGGCCTTCTCCGCCGAGATGATCCGGTAGACGCTCACCGGGTCTCGGTCTCCGCCGCGAAGAAGGCCGCGGCTCGCTTGAGGATTTCACGCTCCTGCTTCAAACGCGCGTTCTCACGGCGCAGCCGACGCAACTCCTCACGCTCGGCACTGGTCAGCCCGTCGTCACGCTCCTGGCGATCAAGCTGCTCCTGCTCGACCCACGTCGACAGCGACTGCTTGCTGCAACCCAGGCTCTCAGCGACATCACGGATCGAGCGGCCCGAGCGCACGAGCCCCACCGCTTCGCGGCGAAACTCGGTCTGATACGGCGGTCTTGACTTCGGCATGGAGCACATCCTTTCGCGTCCAAGCCAGACAAGCGCTCAACTGTCCGTCAAACCGGGTCCACTCCAAAGCGGTGTGGATTCGAACTCCGTGCAGCTTGCCGCCGGCTACTACGCCGCCTATCCGGATGAGATCGACGCGCGCATCCGGGCGGAGAGCGAGGCGGCTGGGCAGCTGCGAGCGGTCCCAGATGGAGAGTAGCCGTGTCACGCGGCTCCCGGCAGGATGGAGCGCCCGCCGGGAGCCGGTGTGCTCAGGCTGCGGTGATCAGCTGCAGCGCCCTGGTCTTCTGTGGCGCGTCGTCGATCACGCGGGTGAACCGCTCGCTGCCTTCGCGCAGCGGCCTGATCCAGTCGGCATGCTCAACGATCGCGTTGAGAGCCGCCCACTTGGAGCCGGGCGCGTTACCCTGGGTCTCCCCGTGCAGGAACAGCTCTGCGATCCGGTCCTTGACCTGCTCGTGGGAGCGACGCGCACGACCGCTGGCCACGTCAGCGGTGCCGGTCGGGTACAGCTCATCCAGCACGGAGCGCAGCTGGCGCTCGGTGCACCGCTGCCATGCGAGCTGGTCGCCGAGACCCTTGAACTGGTGGTAATAGTCGATGGAGATATCCAGCACCCGGCGCGCCTCGTACGCCCGTTGGGTGACCGCTTCGGTGTGGCGGATCGAGAAGCGCTGCCGTGCCTTCTCCAAGCCCCAGTTGAGCGCGTTCTGGCATACGACGCGAACCGGCGTGGTCGCAGCGACCACGGCTGTCGACCCGTCGTGACTGTTCATCAGCAGCACGTACGGACGGACCGGGTCGCCGCCGACCTGCACGTGCTCGGGCAGCGTCGCGAGCACCCAAACGCGCCTTCCACCATGCAGGCTGCCGGCCGTCTCGAAGTGCATGCCACTGCCGAGCAGCTGGTCGATGAACGCGAACGCCTCGTGGTTCTGAACGATCCGGTAGCACTCGCCGACGATCCCGAGCACCTCGCCGGTGTCCTGGCGCACGGTGGCGTAGAAGCCGCGGATCGCCGGCACTCCGGGGCCCGCCCAAGTCGCTGTCGCATCAGCGCGGTGCAGTGCGATCGGCTGCTTTGCGACGCTCCAGCCGAGGCCGGAGGCCTCGATCGCCTCCGCCACGCTCGCCGGCGGTTGCTCCAGCACCGCGCCGAGACCATGCCACGGCGTGACGCGCACCGAGAACATGGAGTCTGAGTCTGTGATTCCTGCAGGCATTTCGCCCTCCTTCAGGGGTGATGGCCCCGCCCGGTGCGGGGCCGATGCCCGCACCACTGCACGCCCGGCAGGGCGTGCGATGATGGGCTGCAGAGGCACCGCGGGCGGTCCGGCAGCTGGGACTTGTCTGCCCGTCGGCGATCGTTCGGGTGCACTCGGCGGCCGGCAGTGGCGCGCGCCCGCATCGCTGCGGGACCTCTGTCTGGCTGGGCGTCACATCTGCACGAATGATTTGCCCGCTGTTCGCCTATGTGCCCGACTCCCGACTCGAAGATCGGATCGTCATATTTCTTGCAGCTCATGCTGCTGGCGGCCGCTGCGCGCGTCTCAACTCAGGCTTTGGACTGTCAGGCTTGCCGCTGCCGAATCTGAGCAGTAGTATCGATGCGTGGGGTCCTTGCGGGTATCGTTGGAGGGTCCGTCCGAGGCAGCCGTGCACGAACGACTGGAGAAGATCGTGGCCGCGCTTGATGCGCAGGTGAGTCCCATGAATGCCGCGCGAAACATTGAGGTCCAGCAGGGTGCGGCATCGGGCTTCAATGTGCTTGTCACGCTCGTCTCACCGTCTCTGCGGGATGATGAGCTTGCCAAAGCGATCATCCCATTTGAGGATGAGCGTGTTGATCCGCTCCGTGGGGTGCGGGTGAGTTCGAGACGTTAGCGGCTCGGGCTTCAAGAACCAATGAGTAGGCGCAGCGTGATGTGGCGGAAAGCATAGGTTGGTCATGCCGGCTCGGAAGCGCGATAACGGCACCGTCGTTTGCCCGGCGTGTGGTAACCGGTTCAGGCTGGATGAGCAGGTGGTCGAGCACATCCGCCACGAGCTTGAGCGCGACGTTAGGCAGAGTCTCCGGAAGGAGCTGCGTGCAGAGCTCGAGCCTGAGGTTGCGAAGCGAGCGGCACGTCTGAGCGAGAAGGAGCTGCGCGAAAAGGCGGAGGAGGTGCGTGAGCGTGACCAGCAGATCACATCTCTGAAGCGTCAGGTGACGATCCTTTCCAAGAAGCTGCCCTCTGGGCGTGCGCAGACGCTCGGCGACGTGCGCCAGCAGACGCTTGCGCAGCAATTGCAGAGCCGCTGCCCGGCTGACGAGATCATCGAAGTCAGAAAGGGTGTGCGGGGTGCCGACGTCGTGCAGAGGGTCCGAGCGCCGAACGGAGCGGTGTGCGGATCAATCTTGTGGGAGTCCAAGCGCGCAGCGAACTGGAGCAACAGCTGGGTGCGAAAGCTGCGCCAAGACCAACGGAACGGCAACCATGTTCTGGCAGTGATCGTCTCCGAGACGCTGCCGCAGCCTGAGCACGCGCTGAGCCATGTCGACGGGATCTGGGTGGCAAGCTTGGAAGTGGCTGCGGATCTCGCGGTCCTACTGCGAGACAGGGTGATCGACGTGGCGTCCGCGCGTGGAATACGCGCTCGGCGCGACGACTTGAAGGGTCTCGTGTACGACTACCTGGCCGGAGGGGAGTTTGCATCTCACGTGGTAGCGATCATCGAGCATGCGCAGAGCATGCGTGCCGGCGTCGCGCAGGAGCGGCGTGCACTTCAGGCGCGTTGGGCGGAGCGCGAGCAGCAGATTGAAGGCATGGTTGGGGAGCTGGCGGCCATCTATGGTGAGCTCCGGGGGATCGGAACGACGCTGCCGAGCATCGAGCAACTGGAGCTCCCCACTCCGCAAGATCGTTGACAGAAACACCTCTGACATGGCTCTTTTCAAACGCCACCACCCCCCATCATCAGACGTTGCCGTCGGTCTCGTCGCAGCTTCGATGTCATCGCCTGCGGTCGCAGTGCGAGTCAGGGAGGACACGCACACCTACACGTCCGGTGACGGTACGGTCTTCTGGGCGGGCGGCTTCGCCCCGATCTACGAGGACACCGACGGTGAAGACCACTTCGTCGCGGTCGGCGAAGCATTGGATGATCCACGCCTGCTCTACTGCAGAGTGGCGGGTGGCAACTACCGTCCGGACGCGCTGCAAGACAGCCGATTCGATCCCGGGTGCGGGGTCCGGTTGCAGCCTGAGCCTGACAATCGGCATGATGCCAACGCGGTCGCCGTGTGGGACGCGACCGGTTCCGTGCAGGTGGGCTACATTCCGGCTGATCACAGTGCCGAGGTGGCTTCCCGGATTCGCGCCGGCGAGCACCTGGTCGGCTTTGTGCTGCGCGAGATCCGACGCGGATCGCAGTCCGGTCCGCGCGTGAGCCTGCATCTCCTGGTGATGCCCGCGGGCGAGCTGCAGATGACGATCGTCGAAGACGATTAGCCGACTGAGCCGCTCAGCGCGGGAGACGCGGCAGGACGGAGTGCAGTACCTGCTCGATCTCCACGGACAGGTGATGAGCCTGGGCAAGGCTGATATGCATCAGCAGCGCCGACGCTGCGTGCGGGAAGGCGATGAAGGACGTCGCGACGATCACGCCAAACGCACGCGGCCAGAGGGTCGTCGCGATAGAGAAGCCGGTGAAGCCGTCCATGCGCCCAAGATACTTGGCCGACCGGAAGGGTCTTTCGGCCGGCAGCCACGTCCTCGCCGAAGCCCGTCGGAGCGGCCGTGCCAAGCCGCCCGGCCACCAGGTCACCATTACTCGCCGTCGGATCGAGTAGAGCCAGGTGCCCGAGCGGGTCGAACACCTCCTTGGCGCATTGCGCCGCCCGCCTTGTCGCGAGTACTCCAAGCCAGCGAGCCCCCGGCCCGGACGACTGGCAAATAGCATGCCGCCGAGCTGTCCAGCACTTCCTCTGTTCCCGCATGACTGGATCGGTCGTCCGGCCCGCCGTCTTAGCGCTCGGATGCATCAGGGGTCGGAGCCTGCGGATTGGCATCGCCGATCACGAGCACGTCGATGTCGCTGTCCTGGTGAGGCGCGCCGCCGACCCCGGACCCTAGATCGCAGCAGCGAACACGTCCGACCGGTCCAGCGCCTCCCGCATCTGCTGCTCAACGCCGGCGGGCGGGCGCAACAGCTCAGCCAGAGACTCAGAGAGCGGGTCGGCAGTCCCGCTCGATGCGATGAGAGCGCGTCGCAGTCACGATGGATGATCCCAGAGCGCTCGGCTCGACCCGGCTCGCAATGCACAGCACACGCGGGCGCACCGAGCCTGTCCGCCAGCCCGCCAACCCGTCGATGCGCGCCCGGGCTGCAACGGCAGCAGTCTCCTCAGCCGAAGCCGCATCTCTGAGCGAAACAGCGGCAAGACAGATGACACCATCGTTCGCATTCCTCAGGAATGCCTCGCACCGAAGCGAGGCGCTGCCACGGACTCGATGAGCGCTCGACGGGCACCGGGCCTTTGGTCTTGACATCGCGTCGCTCGCCGCGCATAGTTCGGGCCAATGGACCGGGGGGCCAACGATGCAGCCAGCGTAGGCGGCGGGGGCGCCGTTGCTGCCGTCGCGGGCGTCGACGAACCGTCGACCCCCGCCGTCGATCCGCGCGCCATGCTTGCCCAGTGGGCGAACGACCAAGACGACTGGGTGCGTTTCATCGTCGGCGAGATCATCAAGTCCGGCACGCCGCTCTCGGAGGCAGAGGTCGCCAGCGCCTACGAGCTGTTACGCCAGGAGAAGGGGCTCGACGAGCGCACGCTCCAGATCGTCAAGCCGCTGGCCATCGATGCGGCGGCAAACGAGACCGCGCCGCCGCTCGCCATCGTCAAGCTCTCTGAGGTGCAAGGCGTGAACGCCTTGGTGGCAGGCGCAGTGATCGAGCCGCATGTCGGCCTCACGATCATCTACGGCGAGAACGGCACCGGCAAGACGGGCTACGCCCGCATCTTCAAGGCGCTCGCCAAGAGCCGCACCGACGGAGACATCCTCGCGAACATCACCGCCGAGAGCGCAGAGACTCCGAGCGCCAAGATCAATTACACCCTCGCGAATGATGAGGACGAGCTCCTATGGGCAGGTGAGCACGGCGTCGCACCGTTCACACGCATGTCGATCTTCGACAGCCCGTCCGTCAGCTACCACGTCGATGATGACTTGGACTACGTCTACGTGCCGGCCGCCCTGGCTCTGTTCAACCACGTGAATGCGGCTATCCGAGGAGTGCAGCGCAAGATAGACGAACGCATCGCCTCGCTCGCGAACGGGACATCCACGCTTCTACAGCGCTTCCCGCGCGAATCATCCGCCTATCCCCAGATAGAGACGCTCGGCGCGTCGACCGACCTCGAGTCGCTGAAGGCCAAGGCCAATCCTGATGCGAACGTTGAGGAGCGTCTGGAGGGCCTCCGGCAAGCCGTCGCCGCACTCCAGAGCGACAGCCTCCCGACCCAGATCAAGGCCCGCCAGCACGAGGTCCGCATCCTTGGTCAGGCATCAGAGGTGGCGACGGCCCTGTCGGCCGTCGATGCTGCGGAATACAACAAATTGCTGGGCAGGCGCGCACAGTTGACAACCGATTACGAGAGGTTCCGTTCCGAGCTGTTCGCGGCAGCCAGCCTGCCCGCCGACCCCGAGGAGACATGGTCGGCCTTCATCGAGGCGGGCGAGGCCTACCGCCGCCATCTCGCAGACGTTGGCGCCCATGAGGCCGACCGCTGCCTGTACTGCCGGCAGTCGCTGGAGAGCCCCGCCCGCGACCTGCTCGCCAAGTACTCCACCTATCTCCAAGACAAGATCAATGCCGACCTCCGCGAGGTGAACGCCGGGCTGCGCCAGCTCGCTGAGAGCGTCCGCGCCCTTGCCCGACCGGATGTTGACACCTTCCTCGAGGAGCAGGAGTCCCTCGAGGACAGGCCGGGCTACCACGACGCGCTCTCCACGGTCTCACAGACCCGGAAGCAGCTCTATGAAGCGATGACGCAGGCGACCCCATATGACGGCGATCTGGCGGCGGCCACCACAGGACCGGCGACTGCGCTCGCTGAGGCGCTCGCCGCGACCTCAGATCACGTCGGGGAACTCCAGACCCAGGCGAACAACCAGGCGACCGCGCTCCAGCAAAAGAAGGCCGAGCTCGCGGAGCTGACGGCCGCGGCCGAGCTCGCCCGTTCATGGACGACGATCGAAACACGAGTGCACGAGGCGAAGGAGGCCGACAAGCTCGATCAACTCAAGCGCCGCTTCAGGGGGCTGCTCAGGGGTCTCACACAGCTCACGAAGGACGCCAGTGACCAACTGATAAACCAGAACTTCGCGGGACTGTTCGCCGAAGAGTGCCGGGCGTTGCGCGCGCCTGAGCTGAGAGTCGAGTTCGTCGGTCGCGAGGGTCGGCCGAAGCGGCGCAAGACCCTGACGGTCGACCATAAGCCATCGCTGGTGCTCTCCGAGGGCGAGCAGAAAGTGCTCGCGTTGGCCGACTTCCTGGCCGAGGCGAGGCTGGCTGGTATCACCGCACCGGTCATCTTTGATGACCCCGTCTCAAGCCTCGACCATCGACGCGTAAGAGAGGTCGCCGAACGACTCACGCTGCTTGCCCGGGACAACCAGGTCGTCGTGTTCACGCACGACATTCTGTTCGCCACCAACCTGTACGCGCTCGCCGAGGCCTCCAAGCAGTACGCCTACTTCGAGATCACCGACGAAGGTGGCAAGGGGAAGGTCACGCGGGGAACGCATCCGGCGGCGGACAGCATCAAAACTATCGGCGGCGAGATCAACGCGACCATCCAAGCTGCGAATACACAAGAGGGGCCTGCCCGTACCACTCTCGTGCGCCAGGCCTACAGCCGCATCCGCGCGTGGTGCGAGGTCTTCGCCGAAACCGAGCTGCTCCAGGGGGTCAGCTGCCGGTTCGAGCCGAACATCCGAATGACCAAGCTGGCGAAGATCAAGGTCGACAGGCTGCCAACAACTATCGGCACGGTATGCGGCGTCTTCGACGATGCCTGCCGCTACACAGACGCTCATTCGCAGCCGCTGGCGACGCTCGGCGTTGCACCGACGGTCGATAACCTGGTGGCGGACTGGGCGAAGCTTCAGTCTGCCAGGAAGCTGTACCTGGCAGACTGAGCCGCTGTCGACCGCGGCTCGATTGGCAGGATCTGCCGACCGCGTGATTCGTTCGCGTGTGAGTTGAGTGATGCAGTCGCCTGCTATTGCGGCGTTGGCGTTGCCAGCACCCGGTCGCCGGCAGTTGACCTCATGCCGCGATCATGCCCTACGTCATGCCCTATACTGCACGTATGCGTAAGACGAGCGTATATCTGGACGAGCAGGAGGCTGCGCGGCTCGCACGGCTGGCTCGCGAGCAGGGACGCTCGCAGGCTGAGATCCTGCGCGAGGCGATCGCCACCTACCGGCCGCGACCCTCAGAGGATCGGGACTTCGCCCTGGCGGGCTGCGGTCACGGCGACGGCTCCTCGATCGCCGAGGTGCCTGAGGAGACGCTGCTGCAGGGCTTCGGCGAGTGAGCGTCATCATCGACGCAGCACCGCTCGTCGCCTTCGGCGATGCGAGCGACCCCTATTTCGAGACGATCGCAGGGCTGCTTCGCACGATCGACGGTCCGCTGGTCGTGCCGGCGCCGGTCACCGCGGAGGTCGACTACCTGCTCGGACGCCGCCTGGGAGATGGGGCACGGCGCAGCTTCATCGCCGATCTGGCGGCGGGACGCTTCGCCGTCGCCTGCCTGGAGCAGGAGGACTATGCGAAGGTGAGCGAGCTCGACGCGCGATATGCGGACCTGCGGCTAGGCCTAGCCGACTGCTCGGTGATTCTCGCAGCAAACCGCTACAAAACCGACCAGATAATCACCTTCGACGAACGGCACTTCCGAGCGGTCGCACCGCTCACCGGAGGAGCTTTCACGCTCCTGCCCGCCGATGGGTAGGACCGGCACGGGACGGCGTGGTGGAAGCGTGGATCGGGCTTGTGGGGACTGCGGCCGGCACGATCGGAGGCGCGATGGTGGGTGCGGCTATCACGCTGCGCGGCGCTCGCCGTCTCAGTCGCGACGATCGCGTCGCAGCGGAACGCTCGGAGACGTTGCGGGCATACCGCGTGTTTGTCGCTGAGGCGGTCAAGTCGGTGGCCGAGCTTCGCCAATTGCCTGCGGTGACGGCTCCCAAGGTCGTTGAAAATGCGTCCGCAGCGGTCATGAACCGTCTACTGGGGAAGGCTGGCGCACAGATGGCGCTCAGAAGCCGCATCCATCGCCGCTACGGAGACCGGCACCTCAACCTGGCCGACCATCTCGCCGCCGCCACGGTCGATCTCCGACTGCGTGAGCTGCCGCCCACCGCGCGAGCAGCCGTCGACGCTGCGGTTGATTACGTGGAGCGTCTCAGCGCCCAGCGCTCGGATGAGCTTCGCGCGGAGTGGCAGAAAATCCACGCGCGCCTAATGGACGGCGGCGGGGAGTTGAAGCTGTGGGCGTCACGAACACGACCAGCAGGCAAGGAGACGGCTCCGCTCGAGGCGGCCGTCAACCCCTCTGGTGCTCAGCCGCCGGCGGAACACGAGCCACCACCTTCAAATTGACAGGCGCCTGGCCCCTCTCCGCGGTGAACGCGTCGCCAACCAGTAGCACCGCGCGCGCAGATGGCGCGCAGCACGCCCACTCCCAGCACAGCTGAGCGATGATCGCTCCGCATGACCCCTGCGAGACCCCCAGGCACACACTGAGGAGCTGGCGTCCGGACGCGAGCCGCTGCTCAACCTGCTGCGCCGCCCTTGATCGTGACGTTCTTGTAGCCCATGGCGAGCACGAGCACGCCGAGCAGGGAGAGCACCGCCACGACCGCAAGGCATACGATCGCACTCTCCTGCTGACGTTCCGCTTCACCCAGGACGGCTATCTGCCAGATGCACCCACCGACAGCGCCGTTCAACAGCGCCGCGAAGACCAAACGAGCCCACGGGTTCAGCATCACCGGGTCGCTGAGCTGCACTTCGCCGGTCGGTGTGGCGGCAAGCGCCGCGCTGACCGCAGCCGCCTGGGCACCTGAGCCCTGCACGCCCCGGACCGCGGCCTCCACCGTGGCCTGCGCCTCGGGGGCGCTCAGCCGGCCGTACTGAGCTACGTGCCTTGACACGGCAGCCACGGCCTCCTCCGGACCGCCGCTCCGCGCGATAACGCCCTCCAGCGCCTCCGCGCTCAACTCGGGACGCGGTTGCGTGAACGCAACCACGCTCTTGTAACGCTCGACCGGATCCTCGGCTGCCTTGAACCCCATCATCGCCCCCATGTCCGCCGCCGCGAGCACCGCGCTCGCCGACCGCCCAAGTGTACGAACTGTGGCGGCGAACAACGGGACACCGTCTTGGGAATCACCGGACGCGCATGCCCTCCTGCCCCCGTCGTGGGCGTGCACTCAGGCTGCGCGGCGCAGCGGGATCACGTTGGCGGCAGCGGGTGCGGGCGTGTCGCCGCCACCCTGACCGCGCTGCCCGACCGGCGAAACGGCAGACGGGACGGATGCAGGCGAGCCGCTGGCGAGACGGTCATGGCGGCCCGCACGGGCGCGTAACGTTCGGAGCTGGGCGTCCAGCCGAAAGGCAGATGCCGGCCGGGCGCTCGCTAGACCGGCCCTCGATGGCAAGCGTGCGTACCCACGATCTCGGCCCCCCGGCGCGCCCTGTGGCGGTTGCGCAAGAGCTGGACGACCCCGCTCTCGGGAAGGCCCGCGGAACGGTGGAGCTTCCCCTGCGCATCCGATGGAGCTGCCCGCCACTGGTCTATGACCTGGATGATCGTGGCGGCCGGGCGCGCGTCTACGAGCAGGTGCTGCGCGAGGGCACTGAGAAGGACGTGCAGTTCTGCATCAGGCTGGAGAAGCTTGCCGATCCGTTCGACGAGCTGGTGCTGCCGCCGGCGGTTCGTGAGGCTTGGGCTGAGAGGCTGCGCCGCGGGCGCTGAGGAGCGCGAGAGTGTTCCCTGCGAGCCGGGGGAGTCCGGCGCCGAGGAGGAGGCGTCCTGCGTCGGATGCCAGTCCGCGTCGATGAGGAGGATGGTCCTGTGGCGACAGCAGCATCTATGGAGCATCACGCTTGGGAACCCCGAAGAGGTATTCACCCGTTGCCAGCGCTGCGAACTCGCGACCACGAGTTTCGGAGGCAGTCACGTCGGGCGTTGCCGTTGGAAGATCGCTCGGATCCTCGCGTGCTCTCCGGTGACGATGCGACGCAGCGCCGGTTGATCTTCTGCAGTGAAGTCGAGCACGATCCAGGGGGGCTTGCGCTTGGGATCGAGCAGCAACGCCACGCGGTCGAAGCAGGGCCGCTTGGAGCGCTCGTCCTCGACCAGGTACTCGCCCAGGCGTTGGAGCGTGCTCTGACCGCTGTCCAGCAGGACGCGTGCGTCATCGGGAACGCTCGCACGATCCGCGGGCGACCCGAACGCGAGGACGACGGAAAGGTCCACCCCGATCGTCTGAAGAGCCGCAAGTCCGGCGCGAAGCATCTGGTGGCGACGAGATATCCCCTTGGATTCGTGGCGGCGCGCCCGCATGTCGAACCGCTCGTCCAATGTCGCTTCGATGCTCGCGGGCAGCTCACCCGCTGGCGGAGGGTCTGCGATGTGGGTCGCGACGCGGATCGCGCCGGCGCGCAGGCAGCGCTCCAGCAGCGCCTGGTTGGCACCACCGATGCGGCTTGCCAGCTCGTCGAGCAGCGGAATGCCGGTCGTGCGCGGATATCGCGCGGCGTCCGGATCTTCGCCGATCGACGCGAGACGTTCGTGCGCCTTGGTGACGCTGTCGCCGCGGCAGTACAGCAGTCGCATCTCTGAGACGTCGAGGAGCTCGCCGGTGCCGGCGTGCTGAAGTATCGGCGGGACCACGGGCACGAAGCGCTGCCTCTCGGCCGCCGGCAGACGCTCGAAGTCCTCGACTGGAAGCGGCTCGCCCAGCGTTGAGTCGTGGTTGCGTGACACGGTCGCCTCGACGATCGAGTTGCCGCTGGCGCCGAGCGCCTTGAGCACGTCGCTGTCAGGGTTGGCTCCGCGGATGTAGGCGCGGTAGCCGTCGAACGCCGCGCGTGAGGCTTCCCGGGGATCATCGATGGCGATCGCCAGGTCGACATCGCCGACGGTGCCGGCTCCTCGGGCATAGCTTCCGTACACCCAGACAGCTCGGATCGCGCTGGTCGCTGCGGCGCGCCGCAGCAGGTCACGAAGCTTGCCTGTGGCGGCCGAACGCGGCTTACGATCGACCTGCAGCCGGGCTGTGACGGCGTCGGGAAGGCGAAGCTCAGTGAGATCGTCAAGCATCGAGCTCGACGCACCTTCTCAGGAATCTCGGTGACTTGCCTCCCCGGACGCGGCCATGTGGCGACGCGGAGCACCACGCGGCATGGCCGCTTCAGGCCGCGCAGCCCCCGATACGGCCTGCTGCCGGGCATGATGACCGCAAAGGCCAAGCGATACTTGTCCTATGCACTCCGCTGAGCGATCAGACGTGCGGCGCCTTGAAGCGGGAAAAGCTCGACTACGCGACGGGCACCTGCGAACGTGGATTGTGCTCGGCCGACTTGCGCCCTTTACGCGTTGAGGATGGCGCGAACACGTTCGAGCAGCTCTGTGGTTGCCTCGCGCGCGTCGGAGAGGCTGGCCTCGGGGACGAACGACGCGGCATAGGAGGCTTCGTTGCGTCGCTCGCGGGACGCGTCGAGTGCCTCCAGCAACTCCTCAGTATCGCCATCGAGCTGCTCCAGCGCGGTCTCCAAGCGCAGGATGTGCGAACGCTCGCCGCCGGTCACGCGCAGCCCAACTGCCTGCAGGATCGCGTCGCAGGCACTGACCGCGGCGTTGTGCAGCAGCACCGCCTGGGATTCGGCGCTGATCGGAGCGTCGGCGTCGCTGCGAAACCGGTCGGCCTGTTCCAGGAACATGCGGGCCCGGACTCGGTCGGCATGGACTTTTTCGATGCGTGCGTCCGTCACGGCGCGGTGATGCTGTCCAGCTCCCCGGCGAGCGGCGTGATTGCCTGCTCGTGCAGGCGGCGCGTGAAGCTCGCGTTCTCACGGCGCATTCGCAGATACTCCGGCACGCTCAGCACGGTCAGGTCGATCGTGCGCCCCGCCGTCTTGCCGATTGGACGCACCAGGCGTCGCAGCCCGCGCAGATCGGCCTCGCCGATCACGAGCACGTCAATGTCGCTGTCCGCACGGCGCGCTCCGCTCGCCCAGGATCCGTAGATCACCGCTGCGACCACGTCCGGCCGAGCCAGGGCCTCGTGCAGCTGCTGCTCGACGCCGACGGTCCGGCGCAACAGCTCAGCCAGGGGCTCATAGAGCGGGTCTGCGGTCGCAGCTTGGAAGCGGTGAGGGCGCGCCGCGGCATCACGATGGATGATTCCCGCACGCTCGGCTCGACCGAGTTCGCGATGCACAGAGGACGCGGGCGCATCGAGCGTGGCCGCCAGCTCGGCGAGCGTCCAGGCGCGCTCGGGCTGCAACAGCAGTGCTCCCAGCAGTCGGAGCTGCATCTCCGAGCGAAACAGCGGCAAGACGGCCGGCACTTTCGTTCGCATTCCTGAGAAGCATATCCCACTAAAGCGAAGGTCAACACCCGAAGGATGGAGTGTCGCCGGCTATGCGACGGCAGGCTCGTGGTCCTCGATGACGGCCAGTCGGAGGCCAAGCGGGGCCAGCAGCCGGTCGATCGTGGAGATCTTCGGGATCACCTCACCGCGCTCGATCTTGCTGATCTCGGCCTGCTGCGCCGGGATCAGGATCAGGCCGGGATGAATGCTCTCGCGTATACATCGGGCGGCAGTCCGACTTGTTGTCGGTGACGAGCACATGCTCCTCCCTGTGTGCCTGCAGCCGCAAATCGCGGTCCGTACTGCCCAGCGCCGATCCACCCGGACGATGACGTAACGCAGGTGCGCGCCCGCGGTCGACTGACCGCAGAGCCCGGTCGGCATCCCCGCCGGGCGGGTCTCGACGGCGTGCCGCCATGCCTTGGTCGGCGAGGCTCTGAAGGCCGCGAATCTCCAGTTTTGATGCGGGTTTCAGCACCTTTGAACCCGAGTCCGCACACCCACGGGATGGTCGCAGTTTGCGGCGAATATCGGGGGGTCTTGGCAGGGCTGCCAAAACGATTGCCGGCTGGGTCAGCTGCGCCGCCAGCGGGCGCTGGGGCCACCGCCGCTCACCGAGATCCGCCCCTCGTCTCGCAGTTCGTTCAGAACGAGGCGTATCGTCGCAACACTGACCCCCTGCATCGCCCGCTCGATGTCGCGCCTGCGGAATTCAGGCGGTGCCTGTTCTAGCACGTACTCGCGTACGCGTTGCTGCTTGTTGCCCATCGTGCCGCGTGCGGCCGCGACGCTCGCCTCGAAGTCGTCGTAGGCGACAGAGAGGACGCTCGCGAGGTAGGAGACCCATGGCCAGATCGTGTGCTCGCATGCATGCCAGCCCTGCTGTGAGTCGTAGAGGCGCTGGTAGTAGGTGTTCTTCGAGTCATAGATGCGCTGCTCGAGGCTCACATACCTCGCAACGCCGTAGCCTCGTGCGAGCAGCTCGTAGGTGGTGAGCAGTCGCGCCAGCCGGCCGTTGCCGTCGGCGACGGGGTGGATCGCGAGCACATCCAGGATCAACGCGCCGATCAGCACCACGGGATGTCCGACCTCCTCACGCTTCGCTGCGTTGTAGCGGTCGAAGGTCTCCCGCAGCAGAAACTCGGTCTCCTCAGGCGGCGGCGGCTCGAAGACCACCTCGCGGTGGCCGCTCTCGTAGGAGACGATGTAGTTCGGGTCGCTCTTCAGGTAGCCGCCGCGACCACCGGCATGCTGAAACAGCTGCCGGTGGAGATGAAGCAGCAGCGGAATGCCGAGCGGCTCGTAGTGCTCGAGCCGCATCAGTCCATCGATCGCGTCGCGGTAGCCGGCGAACTCCTTCTCGTTGCGGTTGCGAAACCGAGGCGCGCCCTCGGCGATCTTGATCGCTCGCTCGCTGTCCACGATCACCCCCTCGATCGCGTTCGAAGCCGTGATCGAAGCGATCCTCGCGCTTTCGGAGAGTCCGCGCAGCAGCTGGGGAGCCTGGTCGTGGAAGAGCTGCTCCCGGCCACGCCCCGTATCGATTCGCGCCAGCACGGGGCCAAGTTGGCGCGGCTGGCCGGAGAAGGTCTTGTCGAGATCGATGAAGCTGTGCATCGTGCTAATCGGGCCATAGTCGTATCAAACGGCGCCCAAATTAGCGCGATAACGGCATGTTTACCACGATCCTCGACTCTGCACCGACCCGGAAGCCGCCCGTTGCCGCCACCGAGCAGCCCTGATCACCGGTTCGCCGCCCTTCAGCGAGATGCCCAGGCGCGATGCCGCGCGCCTCACTCCTGCAGCACAGTGCGTGGCGGAACGCTGGCGGTGATCATGCC
This sequence comes from Actinomycetes bacterium, assembly GCA_021792455.1. GTDB lineage: Bacteria > Actinomycetota > Thermoleophilia > Solirubrobacterales > Solirubrobacteraceae > Palsa-744. Next base: position 15,537 of record JAJYUP010000031.1, read on the forward strand.
GGGCAGGGCGAGGACCGCGAGCGCGACGGCGCAGAATACGGCGATCGTGGCGAGCGCTTGGATCGGGCCGAGCGGGAACGGGGCGGGGAATCCGGTTGCGATCTGCAGGTAGCGGCTTGCGAGCGCGTGGCCTGCGATGCCGAGGATGGCGCCGAGGATCGAGCCTGTGAGGATCGTGATCGTGCTCTCTGTGAGGATCGCTTCCCCGAGCTGACGGCGATCGCAGCCCTGGATCTTCAGGCTGGCCAGGCGTATGCGCCGCTGCCAGATGGTGGCGCTGAGCGCGGAGGCGACGGCGAGCGCTGCGGCTATCTGCAGCGGGATCGAGATCTCGCCGAGGGTGCGAAGCCCCTGTTTGGCGGTGAGGGTGATCGCGCCGGGCGGCCAGCGGGAGTTGGTCATGATCGCCGCGACGCGCAGGTGCGCCGGTCCGGATGGCGTGGGCAGTGTGAGCGGGTCGTCCAGGTGCAGGTGGGCTTCTGCGGTGAATCCACTTGAGATGGCCGCCCAGCCGCCGTGGCGGATGCGCCCTTCGGCGCTCTGCACGTTGCCGTGGAGCACCTGGCTTGCTTCGAGCAGATGCCCGTCGGCTGCCGGTCTTGCTCTGATCCACATGCGGCGCTCGCCGATGTCGATCAGTCCGCCTCGGTAGACGCGCACGGAGGCGACGCCGGGCGCGCGTGCGGCCGCTCTGGCGGGGCCCTGCGCGGGGAAGCCGTTCATGTTGAAGACGTCGCGGCCGGATGTGACCCACACCGCTGCGGTGTCGAAGTATTCGGTGGTCGCCTGGCCGATGCCGTGCAGGAGGTCTTCTCTTGCGCCGCCGATCGCGATCCCGCCGTAGACGGCGAGGGCGACGATCGCGGCGAGCACGGTGAGTGGGTGAACCGTCTCTTCTGAGCCGATCGGGAACGCTGCGGTGAGGAAGTAGGGCACCTGCTGGAAGAGCGCTTTGGCGAGCAGGCGGCCGAGCGCGATCCCGACGATCGATGCGGCCAGCCCGAGCATCAGCGCCTGGAATCCGAGCAGCAGGGCGATCTGCCGGGTGTCATAGCCCTGCAGGCGCAGCTCTGCGCTGCGACGCCGGCGCCGGCAGGCAGTTCGGCCAACGGGTGGGCTCGCAGGCGGCGACGGTAGAGGTAGATGAGCATGCTCGGCCTGATGCCGAGCAGTGGCGTGCGCGAGAAGGCTCTCACGGTGCGCCGACCGTCTGGCTGGAGGGCCGGGCGGCCGGGTGATCGTCTGTGAGCTTGCCGTCGCAGAGCGTCAGCGCACGGTCACCACCGAGGGGGCTCTGGCCGACTGAGCCTCGCGGGCAGACCGGACGCGGCGGGCGGCATGGCAAGGCAACCGGAACGCAGACAAGCAGCAACACGCGGCATCCCGGCGCTGATCGCGCTGCTGGGCTGCGCGGCCGGCCCGATCGCGGCCCGACCGGCGATGGCGGCCACGGGCCTGCGGGCCGGCGTTCCCGGCCCGCAGGCCCGAATGCACGCGAGCCTCGCGCCCCTGCACCTTGGTAGGACGACCGCGATCACGGTCGGCTTCAAGATCGGTGACCCGCCGAGGCAGGACCCCTCCCCGCTTACCGGCATGCGGCTGCTGTTGCCGGCCGAGATGAGCATCGACGCAAGCTAACTGAGGTTGCAGACCTGCACGCAGCTCCTCCCCGAAGGTGAGCATGCGGATCGCGATCGGCCCGCGCAGCCTCACCTGCCGCGAAACCGCGCGTGGCAAGACGATCCGCTTCCACCCGGCCGGCGTGGTGCTGCCCAGCAGATGCCCGCGAGGCGGCCTCCCGTTCGCGGTGCAGCTGAGGTTCATGGACGGCGCCAGCTCGCAGGCGCGCACGGTGGTGGCCTGTCCGGGACGGCACGGGCACGCACGCAGCGCCCGGCGGCATGAGCATCGCGCTGCCACGCCGTGTCGGGCGCATCGAAAGCGTCGCGGCTGCCAGGTTCTCGCGGCGGCGGGGAGGGCTCGGCCTCGGCGCCATCGCCGTCGGCCGCAGCAGCACCGGTGCAGCAGATCCCCGTCCGGGCTCAGGTGTATCGTACCCGTCTGACTCGTGCTGGCGGCCCGGAATTCGGGGCAGAGATCCGCTGAACAGAGCCAAATCTGGCTCGTGAAGCAGAAGAGCGGCGGACGGGGATCGAACCCGCGACCCCGAGCTTGGGAAGCTCGTGCTCTACCAGCTGAGCTACCGCCGCACGCTTGCGCAAAGCGTCGCCCCACGCGAGCGCGTCGCGCCCCAACGGTACCGCAGTTGACGCCTGCAGGTGGCGCCCTCTCCCCCGAATCCGCCGCAGAAGCGCCTGGAGAGCTCTACTCTTGCCTGGTCGATGAAGGTGCGCCGAAAGATCCCAGTGCTCGTGGTCATCGTCTCCGCGCTGGGCGCAGCCCTGATCGGACTGCTCGTCTACGGGGTGATGAGCCAAGCGGCGAACCGCACCCTCGATGAAGCGCTCGCCCGCGGCGAACATCCGCTCGCCCCCGATGCGACGATGACCCTCCCGGTGCTCGGCGGCGGCGGCAGCAGCTCGCTCGCCGCCTACAGGGGCAAGGTCGTGCTGCTCAACTTCTGGGCGTCCTGGTGCCTGCCCTGCCAGGAAGAGGCGCACCTGCTCGAGCACGCGGAGCGAGCGCTCAGTGCCGATCGTGCGACCGTTCTCGGCGTCACCTTCCAGGACGCGGCGCCAGACTCCGAGAGCTTCGTCCGCAAGTATGGGCTGACCTACCCGAACATGCGCGACGCGACAGGCGAATTCGCGCAGGCGTTCGGCACGAGACAGGTGCCAGAGAGCTTCATAATCAACCGGACGGGTCACATAATGGACATCTCGAGAGGAGAGATAGGCCCATCGTTCGTGAAAGAGGCCCTCGCGATCGCGGAGCAGTCGTGAGCATCGAGCCGCTCGCAGGTGGGAGCGGCGCAGGGCGCGGGCCGCGCAGGACCAGGCCGCGCAGGACCAGGCCGCGCAGGACGAAGCTCTCGGCAGCGCAGAGGGCGATCGCGATGCTTGCCGTCGCCGCCGCTGCGGCGGCGTCCGCAGCGGCGCTTCCCCAGATCGCAAGCGCCGCTCCGGCCCACCACCTCTCGCGTGCGGTGGTGCTGCCGAGGATCGAATCAGAGGTGATGTGCGTCACCTGCAAGATCCCGCTCGACACGGCGCAGTCGCCGCAGGCCGACCGCGAGCGGGCCTACATCACCGAACTGATCGAAGAAGGACGCACCGAACCGCAGATAAAGAAGCAGCTCGTCGCGCAGTACGGACCCGCGGTGCTCGCTCTCCCGGGCACGAAAGGCTTCGACCTCGTCGTCTATGTCGTGCCCGCCGCGGCGATCCTCCTGCTCGGCTTGATCGTTGCGTTGATGCTGCCCCGCTGGAAGCGGGCCGCGCGTTCAGCGGGTGAGCGCGAGGGCGCACCTGCGCTCACGCCGCTCGATGCCGAGCGGCTGCGCCGCGACATGGCGCGCTTCGACTGAGGCTCGGCGGCGCGAGCGCTCGCCCGTCCGAGCGGCCCGCCACCTACATGCTCTCAGGAGCGCTCAGCCCAAGCAGATCGAGTGCGCGGGCGAGCACGCGCTGGGTCGCGCTCGAGAGGGCGAGGCGGAGCTCCTCAGCACAGGCGGGCTGAGCGCCAAGCACCCTGCAGTCGCGGTAGAAGGCGGTGAAGCTCTGCGCGAGCTCGAGCGCGTAGGCGGCTATGCGATGCGGCGCGCGCCTGTCTGCAGCCTCAGCGACCTCGTGAGGGAACTGCAGAAGCACCTTCACCAGATCGCGCTCAGAGGGGTGGAGCGCTGGAGGGTCGGGGCCCTCCAGCGCCTGGAATCGCACATGCGCAGAGGCCTTCACGAGCATCGAGGCGATCCTTGCGTGCGCATACTGCACGTAGTAGACGGGGTTCTCGCTGCTCTGCTTCACAGCGAGGTCGAGGTCGAGGTCGATCGTCGTCTCGTGGGAGCGGGAGAGCAGGTACCAGCGGGCCGCGTCGACGCCGATCTCCTGCACGAGGTCGTCGAGGGTGACGAACTCGCCGGCGCGCTTGGACATCTGGGCACGGCGTCCGTCCCGCACGAGATGGACGAGCTGCATGATGATCATCTCGAGGTGATCAGGGTCACCGCCAAGCGCTTGATAGGCCGCCCGCATCCGCGGCACGTAGCCGTGGTGGTCGGCACCCCACACGTCGATCTGGCGCTCGAAGCCGCGCTCCCGCTTTCGCTGGTGGTAGGCGATGTCCGAGGCGAAGTAGGTGTGCTCGCCGTTGGCACGCACGAGCACCCTGTCCTTGTCGTCTCCAAGCTGTGAGGTCCTCAGCCACAGAGCCCCCTCGCTGCGGTATGTCATGCCCTTCTGCTCGAGCAGCTCGATCGCGTGCGCCACGGGGCTGACAGGCGTCCCTTCGCGTCCGAGCAGCTGCGGCTGGACCTCGTGGAGCTCGCTCTCATACTGCCAGTGCTCGTAGTCGAGCACGCGAAAGCGCGCGAGCGAGCTCTTCATCTTCTCCACGATGATCGCGACAGCTCTGCCGCCAAGCTCCGCAGCGCTCACGCGCTCCCCGGCTGCGACAGCGCCGAGGAGGCTGTGCACATACTCGCCGTGGTAGCCGTGCTCAGGCGGCTCACGCCCCTCCGCGATCGCCTGAATCGATTCGCCGAGCTTCAGGATCTGAGAGCCGGCGTCGTTGACGTAGAACTCCCTGCTGACATGCTCGCCGTGGAAGGCGAGCAGCCGCCCAAGCGCGTCGCCATACGCCGCGTTGCGCGCGTGCCCGACGTGCATCGGCCCCGTTGGGTTCGCGCTGACGAACTCGATCAGGACCCGCTGCGGGCGCTGCGCTCCGCCCGCGCCGAACCGCTCCCCTGCGGCAAGGACAGATCGCAGCGCCTGCACGTGCCAGGCGTCGTCGAGGAAGATGTTGAGAAACCCAGGCCCCGCAACCTCGAAGTGCAGCATTCGGCCGCCCAGACGCCGCTGCAGGCCCTCGCCGATCTGCTGGGCGAGCTGCCGCGGAGGCAGGCGCGCCTGGCGGGCGAGGATCAGCCCGGCGTTGGTCGAATAGTCGCCAAGCTCCGGCCTCGGCGGTCGCGCAAGCGCCGTCTGCTCGGTGCCGACGGCCTCGCCGATCAGCTCCTCTGCAGCCGCTGCGATCTCTTCCTCGAGCCGATCGAGTGAACCTTCGGGCAGCGGCTGATGCGGGGCCGGCTTCGGCTCCTGATGGCTGGGGTCGCGCTGCGGCACTTCGGTGTCTCGTCTCTGCATCTCGTGCGTCAGGCTTTCTGGCAGGGCTGCTGAACAGTGGCAGTGGCCCGCCGGTGTCGCAGCTCCGGCATGAGCGGGAGTGAGACTTTCCGGCAGGGCTGCTCAATAGTGGTAGGGCTCGCGGGCAATGATCTTATGCGCCCTGTAGAGCTGCTCGAGCAGCACGACCCAGGCGAGCTGGTGGGGCAGCGTGAGAGGTCCAAGCGAGAGCTCGAGGTCCGGCTTGGGAAGTGGCGGGGGCCCGAAGGCGCCGCCGATGACGAAGGCGAGGTCGCGACCACTCGCCCGTCGCTCCGCAAGAAAGCCGGCGAAGCCGACGCTGTCAGCCATGAGGCCATCGAGCGCAAGCAGACAGATGAACGCCCCCTGCGGCAGTCTCCGCGCAACCTCAGACGGGCTGCGCACCTCGATGAGATCGACTGCCACGTGCCTGCGCAGCAGCTTTTGATAGTGCTCGACGTCGTCGCGGTAGGGGGGGCGGATGCGCGCCTCCCCAACGATGCTCACGCGCATGTGGACGTGCCCTGGGCGCCCCCTCGCGCCAACCGCACCGCTGTCGCACCCATGCCTTGCGATACTAGCCTCTGTGAACGACCAAGACCCAGGCGCAGAGCGCCACATAAACATCCACCTCTCCCCAGAGGTGATGGCAGGTGTGTACGCGAACTTCGCGAACGTGAGCCACTCCGACTACGAGTTCACGATCACCTTCGCGAGAGTCGACCACGAGGTTGAAGCCGACGAAGTGCCTGGGGTGGTCGTCTCGCGGGTGAACCTCTCTCCCCGCTTCATGCGAGAGCTGATCAGCGCGATGGAGGACAACTACTCGAAGTGGCAGACGCGCGAGGGGATCAAGAGCCTGCCAGAGTATGGCGGCGAGGAGGGCGAACAGGAGGACACCGAGCGGTAGCGTGCTCTGGCGGGAAGGCCCCCACCGGCGCGCCGGCGGGGTCTGGGCGCAGGTTCCACCAGCACGATGAAGGTCGCGATCACATCTGACATCCACGGCAACAGACACGCCCTCGAAGCGGTGATGGACGCAGTCGTCGCCTCTGGCGCGGTCGAGATGTGGTGCCTCGGCGATGTCGTCGGCTACGGCGCCGACCCTGACGTCTGTGTCGAGCTGATGCGCGAGCACGCAGCGATCTGCCTGGCGGGCAACCACGATCTCGCCGTCGTCGGCGAGCTTCCGCTGAGCGAGTTCTCACGTGGGGCGAGCCTCGCAGCGCAGTGGACGATGGAGGTGATGGATCCCGCGAACATCTCCTACCTGCAGAGCCTGCCGACCTCGAACCTGCAGGAGGTCATCGGCCTCTACCACGCAAGCCCGAGAGACCCGGTCTGGGAGTATGTGCTCTCGGCGCTGCTCGCCCAGCTGTGCCTCGACGCCCAGGATCACAGGGTGTGCGCCGTCGGGCACTCCCACGTCGCGCTGTCGTTCAGCCGGCAGGATGGATCGCTTGCGACAGGGCAGCCGCGCCGCGCTGGAACCGAGCTCGACCTCGGCTCCGGAGAATGGCTCATCAACCCCGGCAGCGTCGGACAGCCGCGCGACGGGGACCCGAGGGCTGCGTGGCTTCTGCTCGACCTCGACGACTGGCGGGTAACCTACATGCGCACCCGCTACGACGTCGCTGGAGCCGCGAGCGCGATCAGAGCCGCGCGCCTGCCTGACTCGCTCGCCGAGCGCTTGGGGTACGGTCAATGAGCAAACGTATGGGACCGAAGATGAGACTCGCCTGCCTGCTCGGCCTGGCCGCCCTGCTGCTCGCATCCTGCGGAGGCGGAGCGGCGGGCCTGATCCCCGCCGGCAACGCAGGGCCCCTGCAGGAAGACTTCGAAGCGGTCGCGAGGGCCGCCCACGAAGGCAACGGCAACTGCAGGGCGACAGAACAGGCGATCGCAAAGACCGAGCACGACTTCGAAGCGCTGCCGCGCACGGTCGATGCGGGTCTGCGGAGCACTCTCTCCGAAGGCATCCGCAACCTGCGAGCGCGCGCACTGCAGGCCTGCGCTGAAAAAGCGGCCGAATCGAGCGCAACTGAAAGCACGCTCACCGAATCTCCCCGCTCGCGCAGCAGGACGAGAAGCACGAGCACCGAAAGCGAACAGAGCGAAACAGAAGCGACCCAGACGGAAACCTCGACTTCGAGCTCGAGCACGAGCACGAGCGAATCGAGCACGACGACGCCAGGCACGCCCGAAACGAACCTGGGCGGAGTGGAAGCGCCTGCCCCACCGGCAGGCGAACAGGGCGCAGGCAACGAACAGGGCGAAGTCCCCGGAGCAGCAGCCCCAGGCAGAGGAGCTGCTGGGGAAGGCGTGAAACCGTGAGCGCGGCGATGATCGCGGGCCGCTACAGGCTGGAAGGCAGGCTCGGACTCGGCGGCATGTCGACGGTGCATCTCGCGTTCGACACGCGCTTGGAGCGGAGGGTCGCCGTGAAGCTGCTCGCAGAGCATCTCGCGGAGGACTCGACGTTCGTCTCGCGCTTCAAGCGGGAGGCCCAGGCGGCCGCGCGTCTCGTGCACCCGAACATCGTCCAGATCTTCGACTCCGGGCAGGACGAGCGCTCCGAGCAGTACTTCATCGTGATGGAGTACATAGAGGGCAGGTCTGGCGCGGAGATCCTGCGCGAGCACGGCTGGGTGGAGGTGCAGGACGCCGCGGCGATCATCGAGCAGGCCTGCGAGGGCCTGCACTATGCGCACCGCCATGGCGTCGTGCATCGCGACGTGAAGCCTGGCAATCTGCTCTGCTCCGACGAGGGAGAGGTGAAGCTCGCCGACTTCGGGATCGCGAAGGCGACGGAGCAGTCGAGCATCACGCAGGTGGGATCCGTGCTCGGCACCGCCGCCTACCTCGCCCCTGAGCAGGCTCGCGGCGAGGAGGCTGGGCCGAGGGCGGACCTGTATGCGCTCGGGGTCGTCGCATACCAGCTGATCTCAGGGCGCCTGCCATATGAGGCGAGCTCCTTGACGGAGCTTGCCCTCAAGCAGCAGCAGGAGGAGCCGCCGCCGCTCGACACCATCGTCGCGAACGTGAGCGAGGAGCTCGCCGACGCGGTCGCGATCGCGCTTGCGCTCGACCCTCGCGACCGCTACGCGACCGCTCGCGAGATGGGCGAAGCGATCACAGACGCGGTGCGGGGCGTGCCGGCGACCGCGACCTCCCGCCGCCGGCACCCCACAACCGAAGCGACGAGCCTGCTCGCACCGACGGCAACCCGGACGGTCGCGCAGCGGGGCGGCGTGGTGCAGCCCCGCCGGCCGCGACGGGGCCCCAGCCCCGTCTACGAGGACGCGGCCGACGGGGAGGCCGAAAGAGCGCGCTCCCACGCCGGTCGGCGGGCGCTTGCGGTGCTGCTCGTGCTCGTCGTGCTCGCGGCGGCGATCGGCTACGCGATCCTCTCGAGCTCACAGGGACCGACGAAGATCTCACTGCGAAAGGTCGTCTACAAGAACGTCGAACAGTCAGCGGAAGCGCTGAGCGAGCTGGTCGGCGAAAACACCAGGTGAGGGTTGGCCCCGCCACGCAGCTGCGCGGCGACTGCAGGCAGGCAGCCTGAGGCGATCGCCTCCCGAAGGCAGCGCATCAGCGCCGCGATGAAGCTGAGGTTGTGCTCCGTGAGCAGCCTGACGCCGTTGATCTCACGCGCGCTCACGAGATGGCGCAGATACGCCCGCGAGAGGCGACCTGAGCACGCATGGCAGGGGCAGCCCTCGAGAAGCGGCGCACGATCCGCTCTCCTTGCGGCCCTCAGCAGATCCATCCGCCACCGCGACTGAGGGTCCGCAACGAGCGCGGTGCCATGCCTTGCGAGCCGCGTCGGCATCGCACAGTCGAAGGTGTCGATTCCAAGCTGGACGCAGGCGATGAGGTCGTCGACCTCGCCGATCCCAAGCAGGTGCCTCGGCATCAGCTGCGCCTGCGTGCGAAGCTCGCTGAGCGCATAGCCGACAACCTGATGCATCTGCTCCTTGCAGCCGCCAAGCGAGCCGCCGATCGCAACCCCATCGCAGCCCGAGGAGGCGACGAGCGCGCTCGACTGCCGCCTGAGATCCTGATAGACGCCCCCTTGGACGATCCCATACAGAAGCTGACCCTTCGGTGCGTTCGCCTCGTGCCAGTCGATGCACCGCGCAAGCCAGCGGTGGGTGCGCTCCATCGAGCGCGCGGTGTAGTCCCTGGAGACGTGGAAAGGCGTGCACTCGTCGAAGGCGAGCGCGATGTCGGAGCGAAGCGAAGCCTGCACCTGCATCGAGCGCTCAGGGGTGAGGCGGTGCTGCGAGCCGTCGATGTAGGAGCGGAAGCGAACACCCTGCTCCTCGATCGCGAGCACCGTCCCCCGCGAGGACGCCCGCGCTCGGTGCGGTGCACGTGACTTGATCTCGTCCGCGACGGTGCCATGACCCATCGAGAAGACCTGGAAGCCACCCGAGTCGGTGATGATCGGCCCCTCCCAGCCGATGAACGAATGCAGGCCTCCAAGCTGCTCGATGAGCTCCGCCCCCGGGCTGAGCATGAGATGGAAGGTGTTGCCAAGCACCATCTGAAAGCCGATCGAGGCGACCTCGGCGGGGAGAAGACCCTTGACGGCGCCCCTGCTCGCGAGCGGGACGAACGCCGGCGTGCTGATGTGGCCGTGGAGGGTGCGCAGCCGGCCGAGACGCGCAAACGAGTCGGTGTCAGAAGCCTCGATGCTGAAAGTCGCCACAGATGCGCCATCCTAGAGGCATGCACTCTGTGCTCAGCACGATCGTGAACGTGAGCCACCTGCTGCAGGCGGCGGGCTATCCGCTGCTGTTCCTGCTGGTGATGGCGGAGTCCGCCGGCGTGCCCCTCCCAGGCGAGACGGCGCTGATAACCGGCGCGGCACTGGCAAGCGAGGGGCAGCTGAGCATCGAGCTCGTCGTCACGATCGCAGCGGCAGGAGCGATCGTGGGTGACAACATCGGCTATGTGATCGGAAAGCGCGGCGGGCGCTGGCTCCTGCAGCGCCCAGGGCTCCTGCACCGCCACCGGCTGGAAGTGCTCGCGATCGGCGAGCCGTTCTTCGAACGCCACGGACCAAAGGCGGTGTTCTTCGGCCGCTTCATCCTGGGGCTGCGCACCTGGGCGTCGTGGCTGGCCGGCGCGACGAAGATGCGCTGGCGCTCCTTCGCCCTCTGGAACGCGATCGGCGGCATCTGCTGGGCGACGGGCGTAGGCACAGCCGCCTACTTCATCGGCCGCTCCGCCGAACATGCTCTGGAACTGTTCGGCCTCTACGGCCTGATCGCCTTCGCGATCGCAGTGAGCACCCTCCTGGTGCTGCGCCGCCGCCACAAGCGGC
>JAJYUP010000032.1 GCA_021792455.1 Actinomycetes bacterium
GGGGCGAGAGGTCCGGCGGAGAGCCCGCGGTCAGCTGATCGTCGTGCCCTCGATGACGTGAGCGACGGTCTCGCATGCGTCGATCGCAGCCTCGAGCGTCTCGAAGATGTCCTTCCAGCGGATGACGACCATCGGGTCGGCACCGCCCGCGAACAGCGCAGCGACGCCGTCACGCAGGAGCGTGTCGCCGACGTTCTCGAGCCGATGGATCTCGACGAGGCTGTTGCTCGGGTCAGTGCCGTCAGTGAGCAGCCGCAGCGCTGAGACGACCTGCGCCTCCGCCTGCACGAGCACGTCAGCGAGCTCGACAGCGCACTCCATCGGGGCCTCGACGCGGTAGAGTCCGAGGAGGGCCGCCGCCTGCTCGGTGTGATCGACGATGTCATCAAGCGCAGTTGCAAGCGCGAAGCCTTCGATTCGGTTGAAGGGCGCCCGCAGACGCTTGGCAGTCCTGATCCGGTGGATGATGTCGTGCGTCAGACGGTCGCCCTCCTGCTCACACCCGCCGATCTCCTCCGCGAGCGCGGCATGCTCCGGATAGTCGGTGAGCAGGTCCCGCAGCAGCGTCCCAGAGCGCAGAACGACCTCGCCTGCCTGCCTGAGCAGCTCGGCAAGACGAGGGTCAGCGACGCGGCGGAGAGCAAACATCGGAGCAGCCTACCGGCTCCTGCCGCAGGCGAGCCGTGCGAGCGGGGCAGAAGAGAGCGCATCCGCCGGCTGCGCACAACAGGCATCCCCGTGAGGCATGCAGACGGCGGACAGCTGGGGCGCTCGCGCGGCTTGCTCCGCCGCAGCGGGGCGGCCAGCCACGGCAGGAGGCGGACGAAGGCAAGCTACGCTGATCGCGCGGCAGTGTCGCGGCAGGCGCGACGCCGCGACTGCGGCGCGAGACCAGAGCGGGGATCACCAAGACCAGCGCGACGAGCGAGATGATGACCGAGACTCACGACCCCCGCATCTAGGAGCATGTCAGAGGAGGCATCAGCGAGTGGATCGCCGAAGCAGGGCAGCGATCCTGCCGTGCGCGCGGCGGCGGCGTCGAGGCGCATCGACTTCCAGACGCAGCTCTCAGAGCTCGAGCAGCGCGCGCTCGGCGGGCTCGACATCGTCGTCGAACAGCTCGACCGCACACTCGAGGCCCTGAAGTACCAGGATGTCGAGCTCGCTGAATTCGTGATCGCCGACGACGATCGTGTCGATGGACGCTACCTCGAGGTCCACCAGGGCATCCTCTCCCTGCTCGCGCTGAGGGCGCCCGCTGCGGGCGACCTGCGGCTCGTAGCAGCCCTGCTGCACGTGATGAAGAACGTCGAGCGGATGGGTGACCAGTGCGTGAACATCGCGAAGCTGATCCCCCTCTCCGGCCACGAGCCGCCTGTGCGCACAGAGCTGCTCGAGCGACTGATGAAGATGGGCGCATGCGCCCGGTCGGAGGTGACCCAGTGCAAGGCGGCGTTCGCGCGAAGGGACACGATGCTCGCGGAAGACCTCGCCCGGCAAGATCGAGAGATCAACGGGCTGAACCGCGAGATCTTCCGCGGCGCCCTCGACATCGGCGATGACCCCGACACCCGGGAGTGGGCGATGCTGATGATCCTCGTCGCCCGCGCATTGGAGCGAATCGGCGACAACGCCGTCGACGTCGGGGAGCAGGTCGCCTTCGTGGTGACGGGGCTGTTCCGCGAGTTCTCGGATTCCTCCCAGCGCCACCCGCGCAAAGGCGCTTGACCGCGCCCTGCACGAGGCGCAGCTGAACCGTCCTCGAGACGAGGATAGTCCCGCAATATGCGGGCTGCCCCGTGAACATCCTGTGATCGAGGAGACGCACTCGGCACCGCGACCCCCGCGTGCCCTAAGCTTGCGGTAGATCGCCGTGAGCACAGCGAGGACGGACGCAGCTATCCCAGACAGTCCAGCGCAGGTCTCCACTTCTGCGTCAGCAGGTGAGCGGCAGCTGCGGTTTGCCGTCCTCGACCGCGACAGCGGGTTCATCCAGGTGCTGAGCAACCGCATGGAGCAGCGCGGTCACGAGCTGCGCGTGATCGGCGGGCCAGTGCGAATAGAGGCGGTGACGGCGATGCGGCTGAGCGGCCTCGTCGTCGACCTGAGCGTTCTCGGAGCCCGGTCGTGGGAGTGGCTGGAGAGCCTTTGCGGGGCCGCTCCGAACCTCGGGGTGATCGTCTGCACGGGACCCTCGACGGTCGCGCAGCGCGTGCGCGGCCTGCGGCTCGGCGCCGACGACTGGGTGAGCAAGCCGACGCATCCAGAAGAGGTGATCGCGAGGCTGGAGGCGGTCGTGCGCCGCCGGCGCCGAACTTCGGAGAAGCGAGGCGCAGCGCCCGTCGCGGCTGGCGAGGTGGAGATCCTGCCAGACCGCTTCCAAGCCTTCGTCTGCGGGAGATCGCTCGACCTGACGAGAAGAGAGTTCGAGCTGCTCGAGCTGCTTGCACGCGCCGAAGGCCGCGTCTTGGAGCGCGAGGACATCTACTCGCGCCTGTGGGGGTATGCGATGGTGCGAGGCGACCGCTCTGTTGACGTGTTCGTGCGCAAGCTCCGCCTGAAGCTCGAGAAGGCCTCGCCCGGCTGGCGCTACATACACACGCATTTCGGCATCGGCTACCGCTTCGCGGCGGAGCAGGAGAGCTCGGAGGAGAGCATCGATCATCGGCCACCCAGCGACGCGGATGAGTGGAGCGAGACGACCCGCGATCACGGCATCGTGGCCGAGCCGAGCAGCCGGCGGCTCGAGGCAGACGAGCCGCGCGATCAGATCGTCGGGCGTTCAGAGCTTCGCCCGAGAGGTGCAGGCGAGCAGTTCGAGCTCGCGCGGCCGCAGCAGCACGATGAGCTCGCCGCGAGCACCGTCTAGGCGCAGTCCGGCGAGGCCGCACTTCTTCAGCTCGAGCGCCGCGCCAGTCAGCTCCTCGGCGACGCCACTGAGATCCGGCTCGTGACCGACGAGCAGCAGCCGCCCGCCCGCGCGCACCATCGAGACGTCGAGAAGCGCCCGCCCCCCGTCGTAGGCGCCGGCGAGCGGGGGGTGCTCGAGCAGCCTGGAGGCGAGCCCTCGAGGATTGGCCTGCGCAGCGAGTGCTGCGGTCCTTGCTGCGCGCACCTTCGGGCTGTAGAGCGCAAGCTCGAAATCGAGGGCAAGGCGCGCGATCGCAACGCCGGCGATGCGCGCCTGTCGCTCCCCGCGCGTGGTGAGAGCGCGCTCGCAGTCAGGGCGGGTGCCACGAGGCTCAGCCTCAGCATGGCGGAGCAGCCAGAGTTGGCGGGCCATAGCGTTCTGCGAGCATAGAGGAGTGGGCCCTTCAGATGACAGATGCGACGAGCTGCAGCGGAGCGGCGGGCTGCAGCGGAGCGGCGCCGCGTCGGAGCGCGGGGGCGCCCGCGCGGTTGGCGTCGGCCCCGGGCAGCCAGTCGCTGCCGCGCCGATGGCCGGGCGCATGGAGGCGGGGAGCGATCACCCAGGCGGCACCCGCAACCAAGCCGATGAGGAGGGCCGCACCGCCGAAGCGGTGCGAGAGAGCACGGGCGAGGCGGGCGCCGACCTGATGAGCCCTTCCCTCTACCTCAACCGCGAGCTGTCCTGGCTGGACTTCAACGAGCGCGTGCTGCAGCTCGCTGAGGACGAGTCGATCCCGCTGCTCGAGCGGGTGCGCTACTGCGCGATATACAGCACGAACCTCGACGAGTTCTTCATGGTGCGCGTCGCGGGCCTGCACGACCAGATCGATGCCGGCGTGGACAACCCCGGTCAGGACGGACTGACCCCATCGGAGACGATCGCAGCGATTCGAGAGCGCGTGCTCGAGCTGAACGCGCGCCTGAACCGGTGCCTGGCCGGGGAACTGCAGCCAGCTCTCGCACGGCACGGCATTCGGATCATCGGTTGGCGGGAGCTCGACGAGGACCAGCGGGCAGAGCTCGCACGCTACTTCCACCGGGTCGTGTTCCCTGCCCTGACCCCGCTCGCAGTCGCACCAGGTCGCCCCTTCCCCTACATCTCGAACCTGTCGCTGAGCCTCGCCGTGCTCGTGCGCGACCCCATCGCCGACCAGACCGTCTTCGCGCGCGTGAAGGTTCCGACGGAGATCCTCGCCCGATTCGTCGCCGTGCACAGGTCGAGGCCGCCGTCGCGAGCGACAGGCGAGCAGCCCAGCCTGTTCGTCAGCCTCGAGGAAGTGATCGAGCACCATCTCGGCACACTGTTCCCTGGCACCGAGATCGTCGACTCCGCGCTGTTCAGAGTGACGAGAGATGCCGACCTCGAGGTCTCAGATGATGCTGCCGACCTGCTCCAGGCAGTGGAGGACGAGCTGCGGCGCCGACGGTTCGGAGAGGTGGTGCGGGTGGAGATCGAAGCTTCGATGTCAGCGCGTCTGCGCGAGGAGCTGATCAGCCTGCTCGGGGTCGACCCAGACAACGTCTACCCAGTCGATGGGCTTCTCGACATGGGGTCGCTCTCGCAGATCGCGAGCGTGCCCGGCATGCCTGAGCTGCGCTTCGCTCCCTTCACAGGCGTGACGCACCCCCAGCTTCTGCATCACGAAGGCGAGCGCCCAGACGTGCTCGCCGCGATGCGCGAAGGCGACTTCCTCGTCCATCATCCCTACGACTCGTTCGCGACCTCCGTCGAGAGGTTCGTAGAACAGGCTGTCGCCGACCCGAACGTGCTGGCGATCAAGCAGACCGTCTACCGGACGAGCGACGACTCGGCGATGGTGCCGGCATTGATGAACGCCTCCGAACGCGGCAAGCAGACGGTCGCGCTCGTCGAGCTGACAGCCCGCTTCGACGAGCGCACGAACATCGACTGGGCGAAGTCACTCGAGCAGGCCGGCGTCCACGTCGTATATGGGCTGCCCGCGCTGAAGACCCACGCGAAGTGCGTGCTCGTCGTCCGCCGCGAGGGAGACGGCGTGCGCAACTACATCCACATCGGCACAGGCAACTACCACTCGACGACCGCCCGACTCTACACCGACTTCGGCCTGTTCACGGTCAACGAGGAGTTGGGACTGGATGTGGCGGACATGTTCAACTACCTGACGGGCTTCGGCCGCCCGCAGCGCTACCGGAAGGTCCTGGTGGCGCCCGATCGCCTGCGCGAAGGGATGATCGAGGAGATCGAGCGGACGATCGAAGCGCACAGCGAGCAGGCTCCGGCGAGGATCGCGATGAAGATGAACGCGCTCGTCGACGCCGAGTGCATCAGGGCCCTCTACAGGGCGTCGCAGGCGGGTGTGCGAGTCGATCTGAACGTCCGCGGCATCTGTTGCCTGCGGCCTGGGGTCGATGGGGTCTCCGAGAACGTGACCGTCATCTCGATCGTCGGACGCTTCCTCGAGCATTCGCGCATCTACGCGTTCGAAAGGGGCGACGAGCGCACGGTCTACATCGCCTCAGCGGACCTGATGCCGCGCAACCTCGACCACCGCGTCGAGCTCGCTGCGCCGATCGAGGCTCCTGAGCTCCAGGCGGAGCTGATCGACACCCTCGAACGGGCCTTCGCAGACAATCAGAGCTCGTGGCAGCTTTCTGCCGACGGAACCTGGTCACGACGCTCGCGGCGTCCTGGCGAACGTCGACGCAGCCTTCAGCAGGAGTTGATGGAGATCCACCTGCAGCGCGTTGCAAGCGAGGAGCTCCCACGCAGGGGCTCCGACGGCCGAGTGCTCGAGCATCGGCTCGCTGCCGCCCGCAGCCCAGCGGGCAGGCGTCCGCCTGCCAAGCCGCCGGGCACGATCTGAGGGCACCCCTGGCGCCGCAGTGAGAACAGACGCGCGCACAGGCTGGATTGCATCCCGACGCTCCGCGACGCATTTGGGGCGATCGGCCGTCCCGCACCGGTTGGGGCACCAGGGCGGCATCGCGCACGGAGGGGCCGAGCGCGATGCGCAACCGGGGCAGTCTGCCGCTGCCGTGCTGACGGGCCTGATCGCAGCTGGGGTGTGCGCGCTTTCGCTGTGTGGCTGCGGCCTCGCCACGGCACGACGGGAGAACACCGCCGCCCGTGCATCCGCACGGCTTGGCCCTGCAGCTGGAGCGCGAGGCGCTGATGCGGGACACGGAGGCGCACCGGTCGCCCGATCAGGCAGAACCACCCGCCTGCGCGCCCCGGTGCTGCCGCGAAGCGTCGCAGACCGATCCTCGGCAAAGCCACTCGAGAACTGGCCGGAGTTCGGCCTGAACCCCGAACGCACCGATGCGAGCAACCGGCCAACGGGGATCACGGCTCGCAACCTGGCGCTTCTGCGACACATGGAAGTGAGACTGCCAGGCACCGTCGACTCGTCTCCGATCTACCTGCAGGGCGTCGAGGTGAAGGGGGCATCGCACGATGTGATCGTCGTGACTACGACGTATGGCAAGACAGTCGCGATCGACGCAAACAGCGGGAAGATCCTATGGGTCTACACGCCGCCTGGGTACGCGAGCTGGGCAGGCAGCGACCAGATCACGACCGCGAGCCCGATCGCCGACCCAGACAGGCGCTTCGTCTACACGGCCTCGCCAAACGGGCTCGTCCACAAGCTGCTTCTGAGAAGCGGCGCAGAAGCCCGTGGAGGCGCATGGCCCGTGCGCGTGACGTTGAACCCGAGTCGCGAGAAGATGACGCCCGCCCTGAACATCGACGGCAGATATCTGCTCGCCGCAACAGGCGGCTACTACGGCGACACGCCGCCTTATCAGGGACACGTGCTCGCGATCTATCGCGGGAGCGGCAGGGTGCGGGCGGTCTTCAACACGCTGTGCGCGAAGCGACGCGCCCTGATCGACCCGAGCACCTGCAGCGCAAGCGACTCCGCGATCCTCTCGAGATCTGGACCCGTCGTCGAGCGGGGCGGTGAGAGCATACTGATCGCCACCGGCAACGGCCCGTGGAACGGCAGCTCGAACTTCGGGGACAGCGTGATCGAACTCTCGATGCCATCGTTGACCCTGCGCCAGGCCTACACCCCAGATGACGAGGAAAAGCTGAACGTCGAGGACCTCGATCTCGGCTCAGGCTCTCCCGCCCTCGTCGGTGAAGGCCGCGTGCTCGTCGGCGGCAAGGACGGACTGCTCCGACTGCTCGATCGCTCGCGGTTGGACGGCTACGCGCCGGCTGCGCACCGCACATACGAGGAGCGCCTCGGCGGTGAAGTGCAGCAGCTGCCGCTGCCCGGCGGCGGTGAGCTGTTCACGACGCCGGCGGTCTGGCGGACCGCCGGTGGGACGATGGTGTTCGTAGGCGGCGAACGCGCGACCGCGGCGTTCTCGCTGCGGGAAGGACGACTGCGCCTGGCGTGGCAGCACGACATCGCCGGCACGAGCCCCGTGCTCGCCGGCGGGCTGCTCTACGTCTACGAACCGGACGGGGGCGGAATCGTGGTGTATGAACCGATCTCTGGGCATGTGCTGAGGAGGCTGGCGGGCAAGCCTGGACACTGGAACAGCCCAATCGTCGTCTCAGGCCACATAGTGGAGCCGGAGGGCAACGGCAACGACCACCTGCGCAGCGGATCACTCTCGATCTTCTCCCTCCGTTGAGGAGCGGGCATCCCGGGGGTGCCCTCGCCGCGATAGCCTCAGTTGCATGGATCGAGTTGCCGGCCAGCTCCTGCTCGCCTCCCCCGCCCTGAGCGATCCGAACTTCATGCGCACAGTCGTGCTGGTCGGTGTGCACAACGACGAGGGCGCGATGGGAGTCGTGCTCAACCGCCCATCAGAGACGACTGTAGCCGAGGCCGTGCCTTCACTCGAGTCCGCCGTCTCGCTGGAGGAGCCGATCTACGTCGGCGGGCCGGTAGCGCCGACCTCTGTAGTCCTGCTCGCCGAGTTCCTCGACCCGACACCGGCCGCGCTGCTCGTGACCGGAAGGATCGGCTTCCCGTCCAGCGAGACCGACATCGACGGCCTTGCGGAGGCGACCGCTCGCCGTCGCGTGTTCGCCGGCTACGCGGGCTGGAGCAGCGGCCAGCTGGACGATGAGCTTGCGAGAGGAGACTGGATCGCCCACCCCGCCTCCCCTGACGACGTCTTCACAGATGATCCTGAGGATCTGTGGGCGACGGTTCTGCGGCGAAAGGGGGGAAGCTACGCGCTGCTGGCGCGCATGCCACTGGACCCAGGCATGAACTGACCGTCACCGGGCGTGGAAGACCAGCTCGAGACGGGGCGGCGGGCAACCGAGGTGAGCGCGGGGCAGGCGGCCGCTGACAGGCGACGGCCTCTTGGCAGGCCGTCGCAGAGAAGCTAACGCCGACAGGCGCGGCAGCGGCCGCGCAGAAGAATCTCGTGCTCGGAGACAGCGAGCGGCACACGTTCGCTGATGCTCGAGATGGCGCGCTCCAGCTGCGGATCGAAGAACGGCATCACGACACCACAGTGGTTGCACACGAGATGGTGGTGGTGCTCCTCGTTGGATGAAGCCTTCTCGAAGCGGGCCATGACCTGCCCGGTGTCGACCCTCTGCACGAGCCGGAGGCCCTCGAGCTCCTCGAGCACCCTGTAGATGCTCGCCCTGCTTACAGCGCGGGAACGCTCGCGAAGACGCAGCTCGATCTCGACGGCGGTGAGCGCGCACTGCTGCTGCTCGAGCAGCTCGAGAACGGCACGCCTCGCGCCTCCGTGCCTGCGTCCCGCCGCGGCAAGCGTGGCCTCAGCGAGCGCGACCCAGCTGCCGCGCTCGGTTGGCCGCTCCCGGAGCTCGCTTCGGCACTCCTCGAGCTCGCTGCGATGCCTGCTGCTCTCGCTCAACAGATCCCCCCACTCGACGGCGCACCAGGACTGGGATCGAGAGCCAGGCGGTGCAGATACCGGCGCCGGCGACCTCTGAATCCCGAGAACAGGCGGCCGAGAACGTAGCTGCCCGCGCTGAGCGTGCCTACGAAGAAGCCGACTGGATAGTCGGTCTGGAAGGAAGCCGCGATCGACACCCACACTATGAGCAGCGCAAGCCCACTCGAGAGGACGACGGCAGCGAGCGGTCGATCGGTGAGCGACCTCGCAGCCGCAGGCGCGCCGATCATGAGCGTGAAGATGAGCAGCGATCCGACTACAGGCACGGTCATCGCGGTCGCGATCGCAAGCACGACGAGGAACACGAGCTCGATCGCGAACGTGCTGATCCCCCGCGAGCTGCCCACCTCAGGAAGCACGGAAGAGAGCATCAGCGGGCGGTAGATGATGATGCACACGAGCACGCAGGCGAGGCCAAGCGCTGCGGTGGGCAGCACCTCGTTTGCGGCGATCCCGAGGATCTCTCCGAACAGCAGCGAGTAGACCTGAGGGGCGTAGGCAGCACTGAGGCTGATGAACAGGGCGCCAAGCCCAAGCATCGCGACGAGCGCGAGCGCAGTGGCGACATCATGACGCCCACGGCGCCCCAACACGCCTATCCCAAGCGCCCCTCCGACGGCGAACACGACGAGCCCGAGCAGCACGTTGACGCCGATGAGGCTCGCGGCCGCCGCCCCCGCAAAGGCGCCGTTTGGCAGCGCGTGCGCGGCAAACGCAGATCCGCGCAGCACAGCAAAGAAGCCGACCACCCCCGCGACCAGCGCAACGATGCTGCCGACGATCCAGGCATCGACCATGAAGCCTTCGAACACGGCTGCTAGGCCTCCATCTCGCCGAGAGGTCCCGCTCCGCCCCGATGGTGAGGCTCGTGGCCTCGAGCCCGCTGGCCGGCGCCAGATCGCTGGCCGCCAGTGGATCGATCGTCGCCAGTGGATCGCTGGCCGGCGCCAGATCGCGCGCCACCGGCGGCGCTCCAAGAGTCCTGCCTGCGCCGGCGAACGAGGTCCGGCACCCCTGAGAGCAGGTAGGCGGCGAAGACGAGCATGACGACGAAGAAGCTGACAGGCCAGGTTCTGTCCCCAGGAGGCCATCGGTAGCTGTCATAGGCGAGCACGATCCCAACGACGATCGCGAAGATGCCGATGAGCGCCGAGAGGAGCACCGCGCTGAGCGGCCGCTTGGTGAGCCGAAGTGCACTGGCAGCTGGCCCAATGAGCAGCGCAGTGGAGAGGATCGTGCCGATCGTAACCGCTGCGAGCGCCGCCGCGAGGCCAAGCGTGAGAAGGAAGAGCAGCGAAAGCGCCCTCACCGGCAGGCCCTTCGCTGAGGCTATCTCAGGGCTGACAGAGCTGAGCAGCAGTGGCCTCGCGAAGATGAGCGTCACTAGCAGCACGACACCGCCAAGCCCGCCCGCAAGCGGCAACGTGGAGGTCGGGATCGCGAAGATCGACCCGAACAGGATCGTGACCGTCTGCCCCGTCGTGCTCGTGCTCGTCATGTCGAGGTAGAGGAAGAGGGCCGCAAGCGAGAGGGCCGCGCCAAGCACGATGCCAGTCGCGATGTCCCTGCTGCGCGCACGCTCAACGCCCGCGCCCTCCATCGCCGCACCGCCGGCGAGGTTCGCAAGCAGCAGGCCCCACAGCGGCGTGAGTCCAACCAGGAACGACGCCGAGGCGCCAGCCGTACCGATGTCGCCAAAGGCATGACCAGCGAAGGACTGGCGCCTGATCACGGTGAGCACGCCGACAGGCGCGGCGACGATCGCGACGATCACGCCGACGCCGAGCGCGATCTGCACCGCTTCGCTGCTGAAGAAGCCAGATGCGAACAGGCTGGCGAGGACGGCGCTCACGGCAGCACCGACCCTGCGGACAGATCCGCGTCGTGGCCGGGCACCGACCCTGCGGACAGATCCGCGTCGTGGCCGGGCACCGACCCTGCGGACAGATCCGCGTCGTGGCCGGGCACCGACCCTGCGGGCAGATCCGCGTCGTGGCCGCTGAGATCGGTGAGCTCACCCGGTCCGGCGAGTACGACGACACGGCCATGGACGTGCAGGACGTCGACGTGGTGTCGGTAGAGCCTGCTGAGCACCTCCGCCCTGACGACCTCATGGGTGCTTCCGCTCGCGGCCCTGCCATCTGCGAGGTAGACGACCCTGTCCATCACCGGCAGCAGCGGATTGATCTCGTGCGAGGAGACGAGCACGGCAATCGACTGCTCCGAAGCGATCTTCGCGAGCAGAGAGACAACCTCCTCGCCACTGGAGATGTCGAGGTTCGCAAGCGGCTCGTCGAGCAGCAGCAGCCGCGGCCTGCCGACAAGCGCATGGGCTATGAGCACCCGCTGCTGCTCACCGCCAGAGAGCCTGCCGACGCGCGCATCGGCAAATCGCAGCGCATCAACCGACTCGAGCGCCTGATCGACAAGCGCCCTGCGAGCCCTGTGACGCAGTGGCACCCCGAGACGCGGCTGGTCGATCCCAAGCTCGACGAGGTCCCTCGCCCGCAGCGGCAGATCCGGGTCGAGCTCGAACTTCTGCGGCACGTACCCGACCGGGGTGTGGCGCCGTCGCCGCTGAGCCTGCGACGCACCGATCACGACGCTGCCGACGCTCGGCCTCTGCAGCCCGAGGATCGTCCTGAACAGCGTCGTCTTGCCAGAGCCGTTTGCGCCGATGAGTCCCGCAAGCTGACCTGCACGCAGCTCGAAGCTGACTCGGTCGAGGATCTTCCTTCCAGACAGCCAGACATCGACGCCCTGCACCGTGAGGATGACATCGCCGGCTGCAGTGGCGCCTGGGCCTGTGGCGGCAGCGCCTGGGACGCCCGCTGCAGCAGCCGAGCCTGCTCCGGCTGCAGTGGCGCCTGGGCCTGTGGCGGCAGCGCCTGGGACGCCCGCTGCAGCCGCAGAGCCTGCTCCGGCTGCAGTGGCGCCTGGGCCTGTGGCGGCAGCGCCTGGGACGCCCGCTGCAGCAGCCGAGCCTGCTCCGGCTGCAGTGGCGCCTGGGCCTGTGGCGGCAGCGCCTGGGACGCCCGCTGCAGCCGCAGAGCCTGCTCCGGCTGCAGTGGCGCCTGGGCCTCCTGCTGCCTGTTGCCATCGCTGCGCCGACATCAAAGCCTCCTCGTAGAGACCCTCTCGGTGACCGCACGCTGCAGCGCCTCCAGCTCCGCAAGCATCCAGCTTTGGTAGTCATAGCCTCTCGGCATCGTCTCGTAGACGCCGACGACGGGCACTCCGCTGCGTTCCGCGAGCTTGATGAACGATTCGGTGAGGGGATCGGTCACCTGCTGGTTGTAGACGAACGCGTCGACTTCGTCCCTGGAGAGCAGGCGCCGCTGGATGGTGACGCTTTGAGGCGACGGGTCAGTGCCGTTCATTATGGCTGCCTGGAGGCTGAACGGCGTACGGTTGTCAACCCCTGCCGCTTCGAGCATGTAGTCGGCGACCGGCTCCGTCGTGGCAACAGGGACGTGGGGGTGGGCGCCCCTGAACTGGCGCAGCCCGGCAAGCCATGGCTGCAGGGAGCGTTCGAAGCGCTGGTCGTTGGCCTGGAAGTAGGCCGCATGCGAGGGCTGTATCGCGGAGAGCTCCACGACGAGCCGCCTGCCAAGCGCAGGCATCGTCTGCGGCTTGTACCAGAGGTGCGGATTCCGCGTTGAGCCGGGGAGATGCAGGAGCCGCTGCACGTCGATCACCTTCCGTGAGGAGCTGGGCGAAGCGGCCTCGATCTTTTCCATGTAGCTGTCATAGCCAAGCCCGTTCTGAACGACGAGCCTCGCCGTGGCGACCTCCTGCGCGATGGTGGGCGACGCCTCGAAGTCATGCGGGTCGATGTTCGGGTTGCTCTCGACGGCATCGACATGCACATAGCTGCCGCCGATCTGGGCGATGACGTTCGCGTACTGGCTCTCCGCGCCGACGGCGAGGATCTTTCCGCTGCCGATGCCGAGCCTCGACAGGCTCGCTCCACAGCCTGTGAGCAGGCAGACGCCGGTGATCCCAAACGCGAGGACAAGCGCCCTCCCCTTCGATGCGAGCCGAGGAGGCGCAGAGGTCATGTCGAACAACGATACAAGATCGAGTCTCATTATCGTCTAGCTGCCAGATCACTGCCGCGGGAGCCCCAGGAGCCCCATAGAATCGGGGCGATGCTTCGCCGTATCCGCTGGATTGCGACCGCCGGTGCAGCCGCGATGGTGATCGTGTTCGTCGTGGTGGCCCTGCTGGGCAAGCACGGCTACGAGCAGGCCTCAAAGGGGCTCGTGCCAGCTCCGCTCGCAGTCGGCAACGCAGTCGAAAAGCCTCGACCGCTGCCGACAGTGCCGCTGGTCAACGAATACGGGCAGCGCACCTCGCTGCAGTCGTTCGAGGGCAAGTGGGTGGTCTTCGCGCCCTCGATGACCGACTGCCACGAGGTCTGCCCGATGACGACGGGGGCGCTGATGGAACTGGAAAGGCAGCTGAAGGCAGCGCACCTGGCATCACAGGTGGTGGTTGCGGAGGTGACGGTCGATCCCTGGCGCGACCGTCCGCCGCGCCTGCGCGCCTACAAGAGGATGACGGGTGCAAAATTCGAGATGCTGACGGGCAGCGTCTCGAACGTTCTCCGCCTCTGGAAAAAGCTTGGAATCCTCGTGGAACGGGTGCCGTTGGAAAAGCCGGTCCCAATCGACTGGTACACGCACAAGCCGGAAACGCTGAACATCGTGCACAGCGACGGCCTGTTCATCCTCGACCCCGCCGGACAGATGCGGATCATCGTCGCAGGCATGCCGGAGATCGAACACGGCCACGAGCTCGAGGCGCCGTTGTACAAGCTGCTGGACGCCGAAGGGATCCACAACCTCAGAAAGCCCGAAGCGCCCTGGACCGCCTCCCAGCTGCTGAGCGACATCAAGTGGGGCATGGGCATGGAGGTCCCAGCGAGCAGCCTCGAAGAATCGCGCCCGCCGACGAGGCAGGCCGCCGAGCAGCAGCTCGCCGGCTCGCCAGGGACGCTCGCCTCCCTGCATGCGCAGGCAGGCCAGCTGCTCGGCGGCGAGCGTCAGCTGAAGCAGCGGATAGCCGCGCTGAAGGGCTACCCGGTAGTGCTCAACGTGTGGGCCTCCTGGTGCGTGCCCTGCCGGCAGGAGTTCCCGCTGCTGGCCTCCGCCTCAGCGCATTTCGGGCGCAGAGTCGCCTTCCTCGGCTACGACAGCAGCGATCAGCGCTCAAACGCGCGCTCATTCCTGGCGAAACATCCGGTGAGCTACCCGAGCTACGAAGGCGCAAGCACTGAAATCAGCTGGCTGACCCCGATCGAGGGCACGCCGACGACGATCTACATCGGGCCGAACGGCAATATCACCCACGTGCACATCGGCGCCTACGAAAGCGAGACGACACTCGATCAGGACGTCGAACGCTACGCCCTCGGGCTGCACGAGATCGTGACAGGGACGAAGGCGGGGTGAGGCCACCGGAGATGCACTGAGAAGACATCGAGAAACCGCGACGCGCAGCAGGGCGCAGCGCTCAGGCATCTGAACGGCCCGCGATGACGCCGCGATGCAGACGGCGCTCGAGGGCGTGAAGACAGCGACGCGAGCGCGACGTCGCGACTCGCGCAGCTCCGAACGCAGGGGTCGAGCAACTCCGCCTCTGAGCAGACGACGCAGCCAAAGCCGAGCGGCGGCCCACGCCGCCGCCAACCCACGCAAAAAAGGGAGAAGTGAATGCACACCGTGAGGCTGGACTCCGAGGAGACTCACACCCCTACCTACTCCGCCCGCAGCTTCAGCCACCCGGTCCCGAAGTTCAGGCTTCCGAGCTCCGGCATGGACGCCGATGCCGCCTACCAGCTCGTCCACGACGAGCTGAACCTCGACGGAAACCCCGCGCTGAACCTCGCCTCCTTCGTGACGAGCTGGATGGAGCCGCAGGCAAACGCGCTCGCCGCAGAGACGCTCGACAAGAACCTGATCGACCAGGACGAGTACCCGCAGACCGAGATGATCCACGAGCGGGTCGTCTCGATGGTCGGCCGGCTCTTCCACGCGCCAACGAACAGGCAGCCAGTCGGCACCGCGACGATCGGCTCGTCCGAGGCGATAATGCTCGGCATGCTCGCCCACAAGCGCGCATGGCAGGAGCGACGGCGGCAGGCGAGCCTCGATGTGGAGCGGCCAAACCTCGTGATCGGTGCCGATGTGCACACCTGCTGGGAGAAGTTCGCAAACTACTTCGAGGTGGAGCCAAGGGTGATTCCAATGGCGCAGGATCGCTTCACGATCGGCCCTGAGGAGGTGAAGCCGCTGATCGATGAGCGCACGATCGCCGTCGCAGGCGTGCTCGGCACCACCTTCACCGGTCAGATGGACGACCTGGAGGGAATCGACGCGCTGCTGAGCGAGCTGAACGCAGAGCGTGGATGGAAGGTGCCACTCCACGTCGACGCTGCGTCAGGCGGTTTCGTGACGCCGTTCTCAGAGCCAGAGATGCGCTGGGACTTTCGGCTGGAGAACGTGCACTCGATCAACGTCTCCAACCACAAGTTCGGGCTCGTCTACCCAGGGATGGGCACGATCGTCTTCCGTGACAGCTCCGACCTTCCTGAGGATCTCGTCTTTCACATCAACTACCTCGGCGGAGACATGCCGAACTACTCTTTGAACTTCTCGAGGCCAAGCAATTCCGTGATCCTGCAGTACTACACATTCCTGAGACTGGGAGCGGAGGGTTACAGGCGCATCGTCTCGACAGTTCTGTCAAACGCGCAGGCGCTCGCGGCGAAGCTCGGGAAGATCGACGGGCTGCACCTGATAAACGACGGGTCGCGATTTCCAATCGTGGCGGTGAGCGCGCGCGACGACAGGATCGACCTGATGGAGCTCTCGCACCGCCTGCGCGAGCGCGGCTGGATCGTGCCCGCCTACACCCTGCCTCCGAACGCACAGCAGATCACGGTGCTGAGGATGGTGGTGAGAGAGAGCTTCTCCCGCGACATGGCGGACATGCTGGCAGCCGACGTGACGAAGGCGCTTCACACTCTCCGCCAAGGTGCATCCCCTGCGAGCCGGCCACGCAAGCGGATCCACTGCTGAGCGCGACGGTGCCGCTGCTGTCGAGGCGAGCGGCCAGAGCAGAGCACGATTTCAGGAGAGGTGCTCCTGTGGCTGCGCGTTGCCAGTGAACACGACGCTGGCGAAGAGCCCTTGGCTGCCCTGCGCGACGAACATCGCCGAAGAAGGCATGGGGAGCTTCTCCGGCACGGGCCTCTTCGCGCCCGTGATGCTCACGCCGCTCGTTCCGAACGGCGTGAGCATCAGCCCGCCCGCTCCGCTGAGGCGAGCCCCCGCCGCGCGAACGCGCCGAAGATCAGCGCACCTGCCGCGAGCAGCCCGAAGGCGAGAGCGAGTTCAGTTGGCGAGCCGGCGAGCAGTCCGCGGGCGGCCTGCAGCACGGCGGTGACCGGGTTGTAGCGGGCGACGTCGTGAATCCAGCCCGTGAGCAGCGAGAGCGGCACATAGACGGGGGCGAGGAAGAGGAGCACGAACACCGGCATCTGGATCACCGCCCCCGCCTGTTCGGTGCGCAGGAACATCGCAAGGCCACAGGCCCAGAGGGCGGCGACGAGGTTCATCAGCACGCCGAGGCCGAGGAGTGCCACGAGCTCGGCTCCGTCGCCGTAGACGTGCATGCCCGCGATCGCCGCAGCAAGCGTGACGACGGCGCCGGTGATCGCCCAGCGCAGCAGCGCACCGAGCACGTAGCCGGCGATGATCCCGCCGCGGTGCGGCGCGCTGAGAAGCAGCCTGCGGGCGAAGCCCGAATCGAAGTCGCGGGCGACGGCGAAGCCCGTGAACACGCCCCCGAAGGCGGCTGACTGCAGAAACACGAACACGAACTGGAAGGAGGTGTAGCCCGGTCGGTAGTGGAAGTTGGGCACCTCGGCGATACGCGAGAGCCCTCCCGCGAAGGCGACGAGAAAGAACAGCGGGAAGACGATCGAGGGCACGAGGATCGCGGGATTGACGACCGTGTTGTGGATCGAGCGCCAGGCTACGCCGCGGGTGACGTGGAGGAAACGTCTCATCGCCGGGCGAGCCTCGTCTTCATCGCGGCCTGCGAGAAGCCGAGGGCGAGCACGAGGATCGCGAGAGCGAAGCCGAAGGCGAGCGCGAGCGCCTGCCCATCCCAGCCGCTGATGACGAGGCTGCGCAGTCCCCCGAGCAGGTAGGAGACCGGGTTGCAGGCCGCGATGTCGCGAAACCAGGTGGCCTTGATGAGATCGAGCGGCAAGCTCGATGAGCTGAGGAACAGCGTGACGAACAGGAGCGGGAAGATCCCCTGGACCGCTTCGCCAGTGCCGAAGCGCAGCGCGAGCAGGCCCCCGAGGCTTGCGAAGGCGAACGCGATCACGTTCGCGAGGAGGAGCAGCACGAGCGCGCCGCCGAGCCCGCTCGCGAAGCTCACCCCCGAGGCGAGCCCGACGAGCATGTAGACGATCGCCTGCAGCGTCCCGAGCACGAGCGCGCCGCCGAGCTGGCCGATCAGCAGCGCCTCGCCCCGCAGCGGGGTGAGGGCGAGGCGGTTGAGGAAGCCGCTCTCGATGTCTCTCGCAAGGTCGACGCCGGCTGTGATCGAGACGAACATCGCCCCCTGCACGAACGGCACCGCGATGAGGAAGTCCCTGTAGTTCTGTGTGGGAAAGCCGGGGATCTTCGTCGCTGCGCTGAGCGCGGAACCGTTGATCGCGAACAGGATGAGGGGGAAGATCATCGGGAAGACGAGCAGCGCCCGCTGCCGGCTCGTGCGCACGATCGCGCGCTTGGCGACGGCAAGCGTCTGCTCAGTGAGGCTCACCCCGGACGCGGGAGGACGAACGGTCTGCGGCTCGTGCGCGAGGTCAACGACCACGACGTCTCCCTCTCCTGCGTGCCGGCGGCTCCCCAGCGGGGCCCGGCGCAGAGTCGGCGTCGAGCGCTCCCTCGAGCTTGCGGCCCGTCTTCGCGAGAAAGACGTCGTCGAGCGATGGCTGGTGCAGCTGCAGGGTCTGCACCCGCAGGCTCGCACGGTCGAGCAGGCGCACGACCTCCGCGAGCTGGGCCTCGCCGCGAGGCAGCTTGACGGTGACGCGGCCGCGGCCGTCACGCAGAGGCTCCCCAAAGCTCGACAGCAGCTCCGCGAGGCGATCGCTTCTCTGCTCTTCGGCGGGCATGATCTCGACGCTCGGGCTGCTGATCTCGGCCTTCAGCTGTGCGGGCGTGCCCTCAGCGACGATGCGGCCATGGTCGATGATGCCGATGCGGTCCGCAAGGACATCGGCCTCCTCGAGATACTGGGTCGTGAGGAACACGGTGATCCCCTCGTCGTGGGCGAGATGCCTGACCTCCTCCCAGAGGGCGGCGCGGCTCTGCGGGTCGAGCCCAGTCGTCGGCTCGTCGAGGAAGAGGATCCGCGGCCGATGCACGAGCGCGAGGGCGAGATCGAGCCGCCGCTTCATTCCACCGGAGTAGCCGCCAACCCGCCGGTCGGCCGCTTCGGTCAGTCCGACCCGTGCCAGCAGCTGATCGGCTCGGCGACGGCGCTCCGCTGCGGGCAGCCCTTGGAGCGTCGCCTGCAGCACGAGGTGCTCGCGGCCGGTGAGGATCGCGTCGAGCGCTGCTTCCTGCAGGGCGGCACCAATCGACGCTCGCACCTGTGCCCCCTGCCTGCCGATGTCATAGCCGCCGACCGTCGCGCGACCGCTGGTCGGCGGCAGCAGCGTCGTGAGCATCAGCACCGTCGTCGACTTGCCGGCGCCGTTCGGGCCGAGGAAGCCGTAGATCTCGCCAGGGGAGACCCGCAGGTCGATCGCGTCGACCGCCCGTGGGCCGCGCCGGAACTCCCGTGTGAGGCCGTCCACCTCAATCGCCGGCTGCTCGGTCACGGCGCCACTGTAGCAAAGGTTTGTGAGCTCAATAATCTGTGATCTCAATAAAATGTCGGTGATGCCGTCCGCGAACGAGTCTGCAGATGACGCCAGCGAGATCTGGGCCGTGCTCCGTGCGCTTTTCAGAGACCACCGGCTTCGATTCCTGACCGCCGCAGGCGAGCTGAACCTGCATCCCGCTCAGGCTGGGGCGCTGCTGCAGCTGCACGAACCGCTTCCTATGCATGAGCTCGCCGCCAAGCTGGCCTGCGACAAGTCGAACGTCACCGGCCTCGTCGATCGTCTGACGGCGCGCGGCTTGGTGACCCGCGAGCCGAGCGCCTCTGACCGCCGAGTGCGGCAGGTCATGCTGACGCCGGGGGGCCAGCGGGCGCGCGCGCGACTGCTCGCCGAGGTCGGCGCGCCGGCGAGAAGCGCGATGCGCAGGCTCTCCGCCGAGGAGCAGCGCCAGCTGCTTGCTCTGCTGCGCAAGGCGACGGAGACGGAGTCACACTGAAAGCCGCGGCGGGCCCGGCGCAACGCGACTCAGCGCCGCGCCCGCGCCGCCTTGTGGCGCTGAACCTTGTCGAGCTCGACCTTGCGCAGCCGCACGCTGCGCGGCGTGACCTCGACGCACTCGTCCTCGGCGACGAACTCGAGCGCCTCCTCGAGGCTGAGACGCCGCGGAGGTGCGAGCCGCTCGAGCACCTCCGCCGTCGAGGAGCGCATGTTGGTGAGATGCTTCTCCTTGCAGACATTGACATCGAGGTCCTCAGAGCGGTTGTGCTCGCCGACGATCATGCCCTCATAGACCTCCTCGCCAGGACCGACGAAGAGGGTGCCGCGCTCCTGCAGGCTCATGAGCGAATACTGGGCGGCGAGGCCTCTGCGGTCGGAGATGAGCGCCCCAGTGCTGCGCGTGCGCAGCTCCCCCGCCCATCGCTCCCAGCCCTCGAAGACGTGGTGCATGATCCCAGTGCCCCGGGTCTCCGTGAGAAACTCGGTGCGAAAGCCGATGAGCCCGCGCGCCGGCAGCAGGTACTCCATCCGCACCCAGCCGCTGCCATGGTTGGCCATGTGCTCCATCCGCCCCTTGCGCGCAGCCAGCAGCTGGGTGACGGCACCGACATGCTCCTCTGGCACGTCGATGGACAGTCGTTCCACAGGCTCGTGGCGGCGACCGTCGATCTGGCGCTCGAGCACACGCGGCTGGCCGACGGTGAGCTCGAAGCCCTCCCTGCGCATGAGCTCGACGAGCACGGCGAGCTGAAGCTCACCCCTGCCCTGAACCTCCCAGGCATCAGGCCGCTGCGTGTTCTGCACGCGAACCGAGACATTCCCGACGAGCTCCTTCTCGAGACGGTTTAGGATCTGCCGCGCGGTGAGCCTGCTGCCCTCCCTGCCAGACAGCGGGGAGGTGTTGATGCCGACGGTGACCGAGATCGAAGGCTCATCGACGGTGATGGAGGGCAGAGGCCTGGGGTCGTGAGGATCGGCGAGCGTCTCGCCGATCGTGACCTCCGCGATGCCTGCAAGGGCGATGATCTCGCCGGGACCAGCCTGATTTGCGGGCACCCGCTGCAGTGCCTCTGTGACGTAGAGCTCGGAGACCTGAGCGCGCTCGATGCTGTGATCGGCCCTGCACCAGGCAATCTGCTGTCCCTTGCTGATGAAGCCGTTGCGCACTCTGCAGATCGCGAGCCGCCCGACGTAGGGAGACGCGTCGAGATTCGTGACAAGCGCCTGCAGCGGATGGTCGACCTGGTGGCTGGGAGCAGGTATGTGCTGAACGAGCAGTTGGAGGAGAGGCTCGAGATCCTCACCCTCACGTCGAGGATGAGAAGCGTCGTATTGAAGCGACGCTTTGCCGGTGCGCGCGTTGCAGTAGACGATCGGAAACTCGATCTGATCCTCATCGGCGCCGAGGTCGATGAACAGCTCGTATACCTCGTCGAGCACCTCGCTGACGCGAGCATCAGCGCGATCGATCTTGTTGACGACGAGAATGACGGGCAGGCGCGCGGCGAGCGCCTTGCGCAGCACGAACCTCGTCTGGGGCAACGGCCCCTCCGAGGCGTCGACGAGCAGCAGCACGCCGTCGACCATCGTGAGCCCCCGCTCGACCTCGCCTCCGAAGTCCGCGTGCCCAGGGGTGTCGACGATGTTGATCTTGACTCCTTGGTAGCGGACGGCGGCGTTCTTGGCGAGGATCGTGATCCCACGCTCCCGCTCGATGTCCATCGAGTCGAGCGCGAGCTCCTGGACCTCCTCGCTGCTGCCGAACGCACCGGTCTGGCGCAGCATCGCGTCGACG
Organism: Actinomycetes bacterium; assembly: GCA_021792455.1. Taxonomy (GTDB): domain Bacteria; phylum Actinomycetota; class Thermoleophilia; order Solirubrobacterales; family Solirubrobacteraceae; genus Palsa-744. The sequence continues at coordinate 21,000 of JAJYUP010000032.1, forward strand.
AGGGTCGTCTTGCCATGGTCGACATGGGCGATGATCGCGACATTCCTGACGTCGCCTCGCAGGGCGCTCTGAGGCGCGATCTCGCTGTCCGTGCCAGCCGTCTCCGTTGCGATTTCCGGCGGACTCACAGGTCTCTCACCCCGTCGATCGCGAGGTGCCTGCCCATCTGCGTGAGTGCGCACAGGCGTCTCGGTGTGCCGGCGTGTCGGTGCATGATCGTGGGAGCGTGCAATCTGTCTGTTCGTCTGTTCGTCTGTCCATGCGCTGCGTCCGTGTGTCGATGCGGTGCGTCCGTGTGTCCATGCGGTGCAAAGGCGTCTTGCGAAGGGGTTGCGTGAAAGCGCTGCGCTGAGGCTAGCGTTGCGCGAGCCTCGACCCGGAGGGCTGGGCGCGCGCCCCCTGGGAAGCGCGAGCGGGCCGTCCGCGTTGCACAGATGCACGCAGCATCCGTCGCCCTGTGCGCAGGCCGAACCGCGCAAACGCACTCGGCACCCGCTCAGCCTGCCCGACGACCTGCTCGAGCGCGAAGGCGAACCGCCTGATCTCCTCCTCCTCGACGACGAGGGCGGGCAGCGCCTTGATCACGTTCATGCGGTGACCAGCGACCTGGCAGAAGATGTGGTGCTCATGGAACAGTGGCACAGTGACGAGCTGGGAGAAGATGCCCGGCTGGGCATGCTCGAGCGCGCGCCAGACCGACCGGCGCGCCCACGACCTCGGCGGACCGAGTTCGATCGCCCACATGAGCCCTGCGCCACGCACGTCAGCAACGACCTCGAAACGGTCGACGAGCGGACGCGTGAGCTCGAGCAGAAGCGCGCCAAGTTCGTCCGCACGCTGGACGAGCCCGTCAGACTCGATGATCCGCAAAGTCGCGAGCGCGGCGGCAGCGGCGAGATCGTTGCCGCCGAAGGTGGAGCCATGGCGCACCGCGCGCTCCATGCCGTCGAAGACGCTGTCGAACGCGGCTCTGCTGACGAGCACGGCACCGATCGGCACGAGACCGCCAGAGAGCGCCTTCGACAGGCAGATGAGGTCCGGTTCGAGCCCCCAACGCTCGAGCGCGAGAAACCTGCCGGTGCGTCCAAGACCCGTCTGCACCTCGTCGCAGATGAACATCGCCCCCGCCTGCCTGCAGAGCCGCTGAGCCGTCTGCAGGTAACCGTCAGGAGGCAGGTTGACCCCCTTGCCCTGGATCGGCTCGAGGATGAGCGCAGCGACGTCACCTCGTTCGAGCTCCGACCGGAGGGCCTCGAGATCCCCGAACGGCACAGATCTGCACCCCGGCAGCAACGGGCCAAACCCGGAGCGGAACTCCTCGTTGCCGTTCACCGACAGCGACCCAAGCGTGAGCCCATGGAAAGCGTGCTCCGCGAACAGGACACATGAGCGGTTCGTCGCGGCGCGCGAGATCTTGATCGCAGCCTCGACAGCCTCCGTGCCGGTGTTCGCCGGCACCATCGCGCCAACTGACTTCGGAGCGCGAATGAGCAGCTGCTCTGCGAGCACGCCTGACAGGAGCGTGACCCCAAGCTGCGGCAGGTTGCCCGTCCTGGCCTCCATGACCTCCTGCACCGCCTCGATGACCTGAGGATGGTTGCGCCCGACGGCGAACACCCCATAGCCGCCGAAGAGATCGAGGTATCGCTGCCCTGTGGAGTCGACGAGATGCGCACCTTCCCCGCTGACCCAGGTCCTGTCGAACCCGAGCGTCCTGACGATCCGACCAACCTGCGGGTTGAGATGGCGGTCGTTCAGCTCCATCTCTTCGCCAGTGCGATCTCTGAGGATCTCCGTGATCGTCGGGATCGCGGACCGCTGCACTCCTGCGTGCGACGTGGGCTGCGGGGTTCCCAGAGGGGCCTGCGACCCCGACGGCTGCGGCACCCTCGAGGGGGCCTCGCTCACTGCAGACACGGGCGAGACGGCAGGCGGCTGCGTGCCGGAATCGCGCAGCGGCCCCGGCGGAGCCTGTGCAGCCGGCCGTGCGAGAGGCAGAGGAGCGCTGTCGCCGAGGCGGGCAGCGCCGTCAGCCAGCCGGAGCTCAGCAGCGCTTCCCAATGGCGCGGCACCACGACCGTCTGCCCGAAGCTCTGACGAGGGGGCCCCGTCGGCTTCGCGCCCGGCACCACCAGATCCCTGAAGCGGAGCGGTGCTGGCCGATGACGGCAGAGGCGGGGCATCCCCGTCGCTGGCTGCGTCACAGGCGAGCCGCCGCCTGGCGAGATGCTGTGGAATCATCGGCACCACCTAAGAGTACGACCACGCGACAGGCCCACGCAGGGCGAGGCGGCAGGCCACCGCGACACCACGCGAACGGACGCCGCGCCGCCGGGCGACAGGGCCACGCGCCGCCGGGCGACAGGGCCACGCGCCAGTGCGCGAAAGGCGAGGGCAGAAGCAGGACGAGCAGGAGCAGGGCACGACAGGAGTGCGACCGAATGCAAGCACGGCGGTGTGAGAGCAAACATTGAGCAGGAGGCAGCCGATGTCCATCACCGAGGTCTCGAAGGTCCGAAAGCGGGAGAGTGAGCCGACAGAGGCGTTGCGCGATGCGCTCGCCGCCGCGATGCCGCATCGCGCCTTCCAGCTGCGGCTCTGGGACGGGACCGAGCTTGATGGCACCGACGGCGACGGCCCCCTCATCGAGGTCCGCGATCCGACCGCGCTCGCGCACCTGCTGAGGGCGCCAGGACAGCTCGGCCTCGCGCGAGCGTATGTCTCTGGCGTGCTCGACACAGATGATCTGGACGGGATCGCAGGCTTGTTGAAAGATTTCGAGGGGCCCGACCTGCGCAGCGCCGCGGGGCTGAGACTCGCGGCAGCGGCGGTGCGGGCCGCTCGCGGCGCACGCCTGCCGAGAGTCCCTCGAGTCGAGCTGCGACCGCATGGAGCTCTGCACAGCATCCGCAGGGACTCCCGAGCAGTCCGTCACCACTACGACGTGAGCAACGAGTTCTTCGCACTGTTTCTCGATGAGTCGATGACCTACAGCTGCGCCGTCTTCTCGCGCGGTGCAACGAGCCTCGAGCAGGCCCAACGGACGAAGCTAGAGCTCGTCTGCAGCAAGCTCGGTCTGAAAGCCGGCGAGAGGGTGCTCGATGTCGGCTGCGGCTGGGGGTCATTCGTGATCCACGCCGCGACCCATCATGGGGCAAGAGCGGTGGGGATCACGCTCTCGCCAAACCAGGCACGGCTCGCAAAGCAGCGAGTCGCCGAAGCTGGTCTCTCTGAGAACGTCGAGATCCGCGTGACCGACTACCGACAGTTGCGCAGCGAACGCTACGATGCGGTCGCGAGCATCGGGATGGTCGAGCACGTCGGCGCCCGCCAGATCGACAGCTACGCGAGCCGACTCTCGAGCCTGCTCGCCAGAGGGGGCCGGCTGCTCAACCACGGGATCGCGAGCCTCCACGGCGGCCGCGGCAGGATCGGCGCCTTCACGCAACATTACGTCTTCCCCGACGGAGACCTTCTGCCTGTGTGGCGCATCCAGCTCGCCTTGGAGCGCGCCGGGCTCGACGTCGAGCACGTCGAGCAGTTCCGCCTCGACTACTCGAGGACGCTCAGCGAGTGGAGCTCTCGCCTCGACGCCCGCCTGCAGGAGGCGGAACGCCTGGTCGGACCGGAACGCCTCCGAGTCTGGCGCCTGTACCTGCGCGGCGCAAAGAAGCGCTTCGACGACAACGAGATCGCCGTCTACCAGGTGCGCGCGAGCAGGCCGGCAGCCTGACGGCAAGCCTCGCCGCCGCAGCCGGTCAACCGGCGCGGCGGGCTCTCGATCTCCGCGCGCGCCGCCCCAGGACCATTTCATGCACGCTGGGTCCACCGCGGCTTGGCGGCCGCCGCAGCATGCCCGAGCTGACCCGCGACTCAGCGCTCACGTGCGGCCTGCTCGGACCGCAGGCGAGGGTCGGCGACAATGCGGACCTCAACCCCAGGCAGCTGCTCGAGAAGACGCTCGAGCAGCAAGCCACGAGGGCGGAGCCGCCGAAGAGGCCCAAGGGTCCGGCGTCTGCGAGGGGCGCCCATCACGATGCAGGTGCTTCCAAGCGAGCGCGCAGCGTCAATCGCGATTGCAGCGACGTCCTCTCCCTCTTGAACTGTGAGCGACGCACCGAGCGCGGCGGCAAGTCGCCGCAGCGCCGTCAGCTGCTCCGAGTCGGCGCGGGTCTGGTGAGCGGGAGCCCGGCGGCGGACAACGAGAATGTCGAGCTTGCCGCCGCGCCGCTCAGCCGAGCGCCACGCGCGACGCACGACGAGCTCAGCGCCTGGTCGCGGCGCAACGAGCGCGAGCAGGCGATCCGATGTCGCCCGAGGCTGCTGCGCCGGCGCTGCGCCATCTTCGTCCTCCTCGCCCCGCGCGAGAGCGGCGCCTGGCAGCTCGAGCCGTCGAACCTCGACGTCTTCTGCAACCTGGCGCAGCGCGGTCTCCCGCAGGGCGGCAAGGTTCTCGACCTTGAAAAAGCCAGCGAGAGCGAGGGGAACCTGAGAGAGAGGGTAGATCTTGCCGGCCTGCAGCCGCTCGATCAACGCCTCCGGGGTGAGGTCGACGAGAACGAGCCCCTCCGCCCCTGCGAGCACCTCGTCTGGGATCGTCTCCCGCACACGGGTACCAGTGAGCTCGGCGATCTCGTCGTTGAGACTCTCGAGATGCTGAATGTTGAGCGTTGAGAAGACGTCGATGCCGGCGTCGAGCACGTCCTCCACATCTTCGTAGCGCTTCCCATGCTCAGTGCCGGGCACATTCGTGTGAGCGAGCTCGTCGATGAGGCAGAGCTCAGGAGCCCTCGCAAGCACGCCTGGAAGATCCATCTCCTCGAGCATGCGCCCCCTGTAGCCGACTTCGCGGCGCGGCATCAACTCCAGGCCCTTCGCCTGCGCCTCGGTGTCGGGGCGGCCATGGGCCTCGAGGTAACCGATCACCACGTCGCGCCCCTCTTCGGCGTCGAGCCTGCCTTCCTCCAGCATCCTGTAGGTCTTGCCGACCCCGGCAGCCATGCCGATGAACACCTTCAGGCGCCCGCGCCTGCGCTGTGAGGGATCGGCCGGCACGGCAGGGATTGTGGCGGATCTGAGACCCGATCCCCGAGCGCGATCGGCTC
>JAJYUP010000154.1 GCA_021792455.1 Actinomycetes bacterium
GTCGGCGTGCGCGACCCGATTCGGGCGCACGCAGAGATCTGCGCGGCGACCGCGGAGCTGAAGGCCGGCAGGCAGGCGGTGGGGGCACAGGTGCTGAGCAGCCTCGCAGGCTTTGCGCCGCCTACGATCCTGAGCCAGGCCGCCCGCCTGCAGGCGCGCCAGCGCTACTTCAACCTCGTGATCACGAACGTCCCCGGTCCGCAGCTGTCCTTGTATCTGCTGAGCTCGAAGATGAGCGCGATCTATCCGGTCGTGCCACTCGCGAGAGCCCAGGCGCTCGCGATCGCGGCGTTGAGCTACGACGGAGGAGTCGGCTTCGGGCTGCTTGCCGACTACGATGCCGTGCCAGACCTGCATCTGATCGCGACCGAGCTCGAGAGCGCTATCGAGTCGCTGCGGCACGCGGCGGACGCGAAGGTCCGCAGCGGCAGTGGCCGTCGCAGCCAGCGGCGTCTGTAGGCGGCATGACGGCGAGTAGTCTGACGACGATGCGTCTCGCGATCAGCCAGATCAACGTGACCGTCGGAGACATAGAAGGCAACCTCGAGCGCGTGCGCTCAGGGCTCGAGAAGGCGAGCGCAGCGGGCGCCGAGCTCGTGCTCTTTGGAGAGCTGGCGCTGACAGGCTACCCGCCAGAGGACCTGCTGCTGCGGGAGCACTTCCTCGCCGATGCGAAGGCGGCCCTGACGGAGCTCGCGCGAGAGGTGCAGGGGCTGGTCGCGATCGTCGGCTTCCCAGAGCGCGCGGAGGACGTCTACAACGCGGCGGCGGTGCTCGCGGAGGGACGGGTGCACGCCGTCTACCGCAAGATGCTGCTGCCAAACTACGGCGTCTTCGACGAGCAGCGCTACTTCCAGGCGGGAACCGCCGGGGCGGTGCTGCCGATCGGAGCCGACAGGGTCGGGCTGACCGTCTGCGAGGACATCTGGGAGCCGGGACCGCCGCTCTCCGACGAGGCGATCGCCGGCGCAACCCTGATCGTGAACATCTCCGCCTCCCCGTATCAGGTTGGCAAGGGCCTGGAGCGGGAGCGGATGCTCGCTCAGCGCGCGCGTGAGCACCGCGCCTGCGTCGCCTTCTGCGGCCTCGTCGGCGGCCAAGACGAGCTCGTCTTCGACGGGCACTCCTGTGTGATCGACCACACGGGAGCGACGATCGCAAGAGGCGCCCAGTTCGAGGAGGATCTGCTGATCTGCGAGGTCGACCTGGCGGCGGCAGCCTCTGCACGGCTACGCGCCTCAGGACACCGGCCCCTCGCACGGCGCTTCGCGCGCGCGGTGAACGTGCTGCCCGCGCTGCCGGCAAAATCCGCGCCGCCGGCACCGCTAACGTGGCCGGGGCGGCCGACGGCGCCCGCACCGCCCGCGCCGCAGACGACCGCTGGTGACACAGCAACACGCGGCAGCGCGGCCGCAGGCGAGCTGAAGGCGACGATCGCCCCGATGGAGGCGGAGGTGTATGCGGCACTCTGCCTCGGCCTGCGCGACTACGTGGAGAAGAACGGCTTCGCTCGCGTCGTGCTTGGGCTCTCCGGCGGCATCGACTCCGCGCTCGTCGCCTGCCTCGCAGCCGATGCGCTTGGCGAGTCACGGGTGAGCGCGGTGTTGATGCCGTCCCCCTACTCCTCAGAGGGCACCCGCTCAGATGCCGCTGCGCTCGCGGCCGCCCTGAGGTTGGACACCCACACGCTGCCAATCGAGGAGGTGCTCTCCGCTTACATGGCGGTGCTTTCACCGACGCTCGGCGACCGTCCCCCCGGCGTGACGGAGGAGAACCTCCAGGCGCGCATCCGGGGCAACCTGCTGATGGCGCTCTCGAACGAGTTCGGCTGGCTCGTGCTGACGACCGGCAACAAGTCGGAGATGTCGGTTGGCTACACGACGCTCTACGGCGATCTCGCCGGCGGGTTCGCCGTGATAAAGGACGTCCCAAAGACGCTCGTCTACAGGCTGTGCGAATGGCGCAACTCGCCCGCAGGTGCGGAGCACGGCGGAGTGCAAGCGCCGATCCCGCGATCAGTGCTGACGCGACCGCCCTCTGCAGAGCTGCGCCCAGAACAGGCCGACGTCGACACGCTGCCACCCTACGATCTTCTCGACGAGATCCTGCAGGGCTACATAGAGCGCGACGAGAGCAGGGAGCAGCTGATCGCCGCCGGCCTGCCCGCAAACGAGGTCGAGCTCGCCTGCCGGCTCGTCGATCGCGCGGAGTACAAGCGCCGGCAGGCGCCGCCAGGAATAAAGGTGACAAGCAGGGCGTTCGGCCGCGACCGGAGAATGCCGATCACGAACCGCTACAGGGGCTGAGAGTGCGCTTGCGCAGAGGGAGGATGATCGCAGCGGCAGGTACGATGCTGCTTGCGCTCGGCGCTGCGGCGATGATCGCCGGATGCGGAAGCTCGATCGTCGAAAGGCCCGTGAGCCTGTCGTCGCTGGAGGGCCTTCTGACCGTCGAATCGATGCCTGTCTACTGGCTTGGGCTGCGCTTCGAGGGGATGGCGCTGACCGCTGTGAGCGAGGACCCTGGGGGCGCGTTCACGCTGCAGTACGGAAACTGCCTCTCCGGAGGGCCTGCGACCTGCCGGACGGCGCTCGAGCTGATCACCTCGCCGCAGAGCACCTTCCTGCCGTCCGCAGGAAATGACACGAAGCCGATCAGCATGAGGGGGGTGAGCGGGCTCGCCGCCCAGCACGGCGCGGTGATCGAGCTGCGGACCGGACCCGTGGTCGTCGACGTGCGCGCGAGGAAGTCGAGGGTCGCACGTGCCGCCGCCGCCGCGATCGTTGCAGTGAACGCACCCGGCAGCCCGGGGCAGAGGCTGCCAGCCGCGCGCCCGAACGGGAGCTTCACCGATGAAGAGCTGCCCGTGCAGCAGCCGCGAACGATCCGAACGCTGCCCCCGATTCCGCCTGAGGTGGGTCGTAGCCGCAGCCGCTGACCGCAGCCCTCCTCCGCGTCACCCGGTTCGGCCTGAGGCCAATCGCTGAGGCAGCTGCGAGCTGCGGCGTCAGGCGCGGCTGGCGGGCCGCACCGCAACCGTCATCCGCGTCACCGCGCAGAGAGAGCCAGCCTCATCGGTGAAGCTGACGTCCCACACCCACGTCGTGCGGCCCCTGTGTATGCGCCTGGCCTGAGCGCGCACGCGCCCTGAGGTGACGGGACGGAGGAAGCTCGTGCTGTTCGACAGGCCAACGGCAACCTTGCCATCGCGCAGCACGGCTATCGCGGTCGCCATCGATGCAAGCGACTCCGCGATCGACGCGAACACCCCGCCATGCAGCAGCCCGACCGGCTGTCTGAGATCGTCGGTGACCTCGATCTCGCCGCTGGCCTCCTGCTCTGAGCAGGCGGTGATAGAAAGGCCATAGAGCCGGTCGAAGCCGACCATCCCGTCGTTGAGCTGCTGCACGGTTGGCACCTCCATCGCGCCGCCACGATACCCTAAGTGCAGGCAAGCGCAGCGTGCCCGACAGCTTGGCGTCATGTCTGGGACGGCGCAGGAGAGCGAAGAAGACGGGGCATCGAGCGAGGCGCGACGGGTACGAGGCGACAGACGAGGAGCATCGAGCTGGGTCCGACACGAGGACTGGGGCTGGGCGCGAGATCGAGACATGAGCGCACTGGATGATCTGCCGCCCGACCAGCGGGCGACTTTGAAGCTGCTGCTGTGTGAACGGCTCCGGTACGCCGACGTCGCTTCCTCGCTGCAGATCGACGCGGCGGCCGTCGAAGCCCGCGCGCACGCGGCGCTCGCGGCGCTCGCCCCCGACCTCGCACAGCCGCTCTCAGAGGAGGCACGCAAGCGGGTGGGCGATCTGCTGCTCGGTCAGCTGGCAGACGAGGAGGCGATCGTCTCCGCGAAGCTGCAGATAGCGGCAAGCGAGGCTGAGACCCGCTGGGCAGCGGCGCTGGCGAGGCAGCTGCGCACACTCCCCGGCGCGCACGTAGAAGCGCCTCCCCGCGGGCAGGCGAGTGAGGGGGCCTTGGAGCGGCGCCGCAAGGAGGAGCGCGAGGAGCGCGGGGAGGCGAGCGGAGGGCCCTTGGAGCGGCGCGGCAAGGAGGAGCGCGAGCCGCACGAGCCGCGCGGGCAGGCGAGCGAGCAGCCCCTGGAGCCGCACGGCGAGCAGGCGCGCGAGTCAGCAGCCGAGCGGGCGCGCGAGCCACACGGCGAGCGGGCCGACGCGGAGCCGCGCTCCTCTGGGGGGCGGCTGGAGGTCTCGCGCAGAGGCGGTGCAGCGCTGCTGATCATGCTCGCCGCCGCAGCCGCGGTCGCGATCTTCTTTGCGATCGGCGGCGGATCCGGCGGCAAAGCAGGCGCTCGCAACACGACCGCAAAGCATGAAACCAGTAGGTCCTCTGAACAGACGACGACGAGCAGCGGCGCGTCGCAGACGCCAACCCTCGAAAAGCAGATCAACCTCACCGCCCGAAGTGGCTCTGGGTCAGCCTCAGGCGTCGCGATCATCGCCTCTGAGGAAGGCAAGAAGGCGATCGTGCTCTCCGTCGAAGGCCTGCCGCCGACGGAAGGGTTCGTCTACTACCTGTGGCTGGTCGACTCGACAGGAAAGACGAAGCCACACGGCTACGAGGCGCCGGCGGTGACCGCGACGGGGACGCAGAAGGGCAAGATGAGCGCGATCAGCCTGCTGCCGAAGAACGCCGCAGCGTACAACAGGATCGAGCTGACGAAGCAGCAGGGCACGACGGGAAAAGGCAAGAAAACCCCCCCAAGCGGACCAAGCGGCGAAGTGGTGCTGAGCGCGGCCTTCAGCCCTTGACGGTGCCCCTGCCCTGAGGGCGTGACACGAGACCCGGCGAGGCGTGATCGCCCGCACCCGCCGCCGCCTCCCTGCCTGCGTGTAGCCACGTGTCCTGGTCCTCCCTTGGCCTGCTCATTCGAACAGCTGCTCGAGCCGGGTGAGCGCCGCTTCGACCGTCCGCGCCGAAGCGCGTTTGACGAGCGGGCCACCAAGGTTGGCAAGCAGCCCGCGCAGCGACTGGCGGACGACGATCCTGACCTGAGCACGGGGTGCGTCTGGCTGCCCGCTCGGCGAGATCGCCTCGACGCTGAGCTCTGTCTGCGCTGATCGGAGCACCTTCGCGAAGGGGGTGCCCTCGACCTGCTGCTCCCAGAGCAGCCTCATCGCCTGCTGATCCCGTTCGAGGGCCCTGAAGTCCGCCCGCACGTCGCGCCCCCGCTGCGTCCTGAGGACCTCCGTGAACGCGTCCTTTTGCACCGCCTCGACCCTGACGACCTTTGGCCACCAGCGCGGCAGGTGGTGCGGATCGCTGATGAGCGCCCAGACCTGGGAAGGATCGGCATGAAGGACCCTCGAGTGTGAGCTGCGCGGCACCTGTGA
>JAJYUP010000155.1 GCA_021792455.1 Actinomycetes bacterium
CGCGTCTTCATCGACCATCCGGCGGGCGTGAGCCTCGGACTGTGCGAGCGCGTGAGCCTCGCGCTCACAGATCTGCGTGACATCTACGCGCTCGAGGTGTCCTCGCCGGGCGCAGAGCGCCCCCTCACGAAGCCGGATCACTTTCGCCGCCACCTCGGCCGTCGCGCTCGCATCCGCACGCGCGGGCAGCGTGAGCTGATCGACCAACGCGGGACGCGCGCTGCTCGCCGCAGCTTCACCGGCGAGCTCGTCGGCGCCTCGGAGACTGAGGTGATGCTCGCCGCCGAGGAGGGGGTCATCGCGATCCCCTATGCGGAGATCCGTCGTTCGAACCTCGTCGAGGAGTAGCCATGTCACGGGAAATCCTGGAGGCGATGCATGCGCTCGCGCGAGAGAAGGGCATCGAGCCGGAGAAGTTGATGGTCGCACTGGAGGACGCCCTGCTCTCCGCATACAAGAAGCAGCCGGGCGCGGCGAAGTACGCGCGCGTCGAAATCGACCGTGACACCGCTGACTTCAGGGTGATGGAACTGATCATCCCCGAGCGGCTCGAGGCGCACCTGATAGTCGAGACGATCGACGAGGGCACGACGGTCGACCCGGAGACCGGAGAGCTGCGCGAACCGGAAGAGCCTGAAATCGATCCGAAGAAGTTCGAGCAGTACCGCGATCAGATCGAGGAACGTGACGTGACCCCCGACGACTTCGGGCGCATCGCGGCGCAGACCGCCAAGCAGGTGATCCTCCAGAGGATCAGGGAGGCGGAGCGCGACATGATGTACGAGGAATATCGCGACAGGGTCGGCGAGCTGATCACCGGGATCGTGCAGCAGTCCGACTCCCGCTACACGCTCGTGCAGCTGCGGGAGCGGGTCGAGGCGCTGCTGCCGAAGTCTGAGCAGGTCGACGGCGAGCGCTACGACCACTCGCAGCGGATAAAGGCGGTGATAAAGGAGGTCTCCCCGTCGACGAAGGGGCCTTCGATCATCGTCTCCAGACGCGATCCAGAGCTGATCAAGCAGCTGTTCGAGCTCGAGGTGCCTGAGATCGCGGACGGCCTCGTCGAGATCGTGGGCGTCGCCCGCGAGCCCGGCTACCGTTCGAAGATCGCGGTTGTCTCCCACGCGGACGGCGTGGATCCCGTTGGCGCGTGCGTAGGGCCGCGGGGGTCCCGCGTGCGGATGGTCGTCTCAGAGCTCCGGGGCGAGAAGATCGACATCATCCCGTTCAACGAGGAGCCCGCCCGCTTCGTAGCGAAGGCGCTCTCCCCGGCACGGGTGCGCGAGGTCCTCGTCGACGACGCGAACAAGCAGGCGACCGTGATCGTCCCCGACGACCAGCTGTCCCTTGCGATCGGGCGCGAAGGCCAGAACGCCCGGCTCGCCGCGCGCCTGACCGGCTGGCGGGTCGACATCCGCTCCGAGTCGGAGTTCGCCGCCGAGGAGGCAGAGCACGGCTACGAGGAAGAGGAGGTCTCAGGCCGTTGCGCGGCAATCCTCTCCAACGGGAAACGCTGCCCGAATGCCGCCCTGCCGGGATCACGCTACTGTGGGCTCGAGAGCCATCAGGCACTCGCAGGCATCGAGAGCGACCGTGTCGCCGACCTGCCGAAGAGTCGCAGCAGCGCGCCTGCTGCAAGTCCTGAGCCAGACGCTGCAGCTGAAGACGGCGGGACGGCAGGCAGCGGGCAGGCGCTGCCCGCAGACGCCGCGCAGCAGCCCGCGAATCCCGACGCGGGTCGCGCTGGCGAGGGCTGAGACCTTCGCAGACGCGCCTGCAGACAGATGGGCGGGCCTGTGTTCTCGCAACTGCTTCGCGCCCGGCCCGCCAGCTCGCGATCTTCTCGCCGGCAGACGGGTCTCGAGCAGGCGGCGCACCCAGGATCTGGGGCATCGCGAACGGGCTGGAGGAGCTGGAGTTCGTAGAATCGGTTGGCCGATGAGCAAGAAGCGAGTGCACGAAATAGCGAAGGAGCAGAAAATCACGAGCAGAGAGCTGCTCGCGCGCTTGCGTGCGGCAGGCTTTGCGGTGACCGCCGCCGCCTCCTCCGTCGATGAGGCTGCGGCACTGAGGGCGCTCGCTGGCAACGGGGCTGTGGCGCACGAGAGCCCAGAGGCTCCATCTGCGCCGCGATCACCTGCCGCCCCGGGGGACGCACGCTCAACTGAAGGGTCCTCGGCAGCAGACCTCGAGAAGGGCCTCTCAGGGGCTCAGCAGCCGAGCACTGGCACCGATGCACGAGAGGCTGATGGGGCGAGCGCGCTCGGCGACGAGCGCGCGCCTGAGGGCGAGCGGAGGGCTGAGCACCCGCCGGTTGAAGTCGGGGACGGGAGCTCGACAGAGATTGCGACCGGCGAAAGTCGCGAGAGGCTGGCCGACGGCGCGAGCGATGCACTCACCGGCGGCAGCACGACAGACGCCCCCAGGAGCGGGAGCGGCGCAGAGGCTTCCAGGAGCGCAGGCAGGCCAGACGGCCGCAGGGGCGGCGGCCCACCAGACTCTCTCCGGGTCGCAGGCCGGCCGAATGCGGGGCGGGGCGGCGTCCGACCGGAGTCGATTGGAGGCGGTGGCCTTGCTGACCCTGGGCGGCGTGGCGCCCGGACAGAGACCGGCGGGGCGAGACGACCAGAGGCAGGCGCGGGGGAGGCGGCGGGCCGCCCTTCGGCGCACGCCCGTCCGACACGCGACTCCCGCACGGGAGAGCGTGCGCCCGCAAGCGGTGAGAGCGGCAGGTCTGGACGTCGGCGGGTGGTGATCGACTCGCAGGCCTCCCGGCGCACGTCGAGTGGCCCCGCCGCGCAGCAGCCGCGGCGTCCGACCCGACGGGGAAGACGGCGTCGCGGCTCCTACGACGAAAGCATCGCCCCGCTCGACACGGCCGCGATGGAGGCGACCGACCTGATCAGGGTCAACTCCGGCTCGACCGTGAAGGACGTCGCAGAATATCTCGGCGTAGGCGTGCCAGAGGTGATCAAGAAGCTGATGAGCCTCGGCGAGATGGCGACTCTGACGCAGACGCTCTCCGACGAGGCTATCCAGGTGCTCGCCGACGAGTTCGACAAGAAGATCGAGTTCGTGCACGCCGCCGATGAGCTCGCCGTCGAGCTCGAGTACGAAGACGCAGAGGAGGACCTGCTCGAGCGCCCACCCGTCGTGACGATCATGGGTCATGTCGACCACGGCAAGACCTCGCTGCTCGACGCCATCCGCAAGACGGAGGTCGCCGCTGGCGAGGCCGGCGGGATCACGCAGCACATCGGCGCCTACCAGGTCCGGCACGCGGGCAGGGAGATCACCTTCCTCGACACGCCCGGACACGAGGCGTTCACCGCGATGCGCGCCCGCGGTGCAAAGGTGACGGATCTCGCCGTGATCGTCGTCGCCGCCGACGATGGCGTCAAGCCGCAGACCGAGGAGGCGATCGACCACGCGCGAGCGGCGGACGTGCCGATCATCGTTGCCGTCAACAAGATCGACAAGGAGGGCGCCCAACCGGAGCGCGTGCGGAGCGAGATGGCCGCCCGTGGGCTGCAGCCCTCTCAGTGGGGCGGCGACGTCGAGTTCGTCGATGTCTCGGCGAAGACCGGCGAGGGTCTGCCCGACCTGCTCGAGACGATCCAGGTCGTGGCCGAGCTCGAGGAGCTGCGCGCGAACAGGTCTGCGCAGGCCTCTGGCACCGTGATCGAGAGCAAGCTCGATCCCGGCCGCGGACCAGTCGTGACGATCCTCATCCAGCGTGGCACGCTGCGCGTCGGCGACGCCCTCGTCGCCGGTGCCCACCACGGCCGCGTGAGAGCTATGCACGACTGGAGCGGTGAGCGCATCAAGCGGGCGACCCCAGGCCAGCCGGTCGAGGTGCTCGGCTTCGATGGCGTGCCGGAGGCGGGCGAGCACGTCAGGGCAGTGGAGAACGAGCGGCGTGCCCGACAGCTCGCTGCTGAACGCGCGAATCGCCTGAAGACGGAGGCGCTCGCGCGGCGCGCCGGGCGCAAGGTGTCGCTCGAGGACGTCTTCAAGTTGGCTCAGGAAGGTGCGGTGAAGGAGCTGAGCCTCGTTGTGAAGGCCGATGTCGCCGGCTCGCTCGAGGCGATCGAGGACGAGATAGCGAAGCTGCCCCAGGACGAGGTGAAGGTGAACATCGTTCACCGCGGAGTCGGCGGCATCAGCGAGTCAGACGTGATGCTCGCAGTCGCCTCTGGCGGCCTGATTCTCGCCTTCAACGTGCGTCCGGTGGGGGAGGCGCGGAGGCTCGCCGAACGGGAAGGCGTCGAGATTCGCTCCTACTCGGTGATCTACCGCGCGATCGCAGAGCTGCGCGCCGCGATGCAGGGCATGCTCGAGCCCGAGGAGGTGGAGAACCAGGTTGGCCAGGCAGAGGTTCGCCAGCTGTTCAGAGCCTCGCGAATCGGCGTGATCGCCGGATGTCACGTCACCGAGGGGAGGGTGTCCCGAGGCGCCCGCGTGCGTGTCGTGCGCGACGGGACCGTGATATACGACACTGCGATTGCGAGCCTGCGCCGCTTCAACGAGGACGTCCGCGAGGTGGGGAGCGGCTACGAGTGTGGGGTCGTGCTTGCAAACTTCCAGGATCTTCGCGAGGGCGACGTGCTCGAGGCCTACGAGACGCGCCTGCGGGAGCGCGAGCTCAGCTAGGCCTCGCCGACTGAGGGGCCAGGCCAACGGAAGAGTAGGATGTCCGATCGTCTTCGCCGCGTAGATGAGGCGATACGCCAAGTGATCGGCGAGAGCCTCGCCGGCGAGCTCAAGGACCCTCGAGTGGGATTTGTGACTGTTACGGATGTGAGGACGAGCGCCGACCTGCGCTGCGCGCACGTGTACGTGAGCGTGCTTGGCGATGCGAGCGCGAGGAGATCGTCCGTCGACGGCCTGCAAAGCGCCCATGGCTTCCTGCAGCGCAGGATCGCGAGAGAGCTGGCGCTGAAGCGCACGCCCACCCTTCGATTCCACTACGACGAGACGACGGACAGGGCGATGGCCGTCGAACGACTGCTGCGCGCCGCGAGCACGACGGAGTCCGTGGACGAGCCGAGCGAGAGAGCGGCTTCGGAGGGTGAAGGGCGGGTGCAGGAGAGCACAGCGCGAGCGGCCGCGACGCAGTCAGGGCGAGGCGTTGGAGCGTGATGAGCGCCGCGAGCACAGAGCCTCTGGCGCCCGACGGTGAGGCGAGGCTCACGCGCACGAGAGCCGCCGCCTGCGAGGTCCTCGCCTCTGGCGCGAGCTTCGTGCTGGCCACGCACGAGAATCCAGACGGCGACGCGCTCGGCTCCATGATCG
>JAJYUP010000156.1 GCA_021792455.1 Actinomycetes bacterium
GCAGGGCAGCGAGACTCGTTCACGCACCCGCACAGCAGCGACAATCCGACGGAAGTTCTGAGATGAGCGTCGAAGGGCTCGCCCGCCCGCAGCAGCCTGCTCCAGAGGCTGAACCTCGACCCGATGAGCTCACAGCTCAGTCTCGACCAGACCCTGAGGGCGACCGCCAGGTCCAGCTGCTGCGCACGGATCGATGCCCTCTCTGTGGGACGGCGCTTCACGCGCAGCAGGAGTGGTGCCTGGCATGCGGCTCAGCGGCCCGCACGCGGCTGGCGGTGACACCGAACTGGCGGCTGCCGGTGATGATCCTGACGCTGATCGCACTTGCCTCGCTTGGGATCCTCCTCGCCGCCCTGGTGAAGCTCGCATGAGCGGGCGCGCAGGAGGGCGCAGCGAGACAGAGCCCGATCTGAGCGAAGGCGAGCTGAGCCGCGAGGGCGAGCCCGTCGAGCCCGGCAGGACCGTCGAGCCCGGCAGGACCGTCGAGCCCGGCAGGACCGTCGAGCCCGGCAGGACCGTCGAGCCCGGCAGGACCGTCGAGCTGAGCGAGCCGGTGCGCGTCGGGGTGGCGATCATTGGCGCCGGCGCAGCAGGCCTGTACACCGCCCTGTGTGCAGCGAGAGCGGGGGCACGCGTCGCGCTCGTCTCGGCGACACCGCTTGCGCAGACAGCTAGCTACTGGGCGCAGGGGGGCCTCGCAGCGGCACTTGCCGCAGACGACTCGGCTGCGCTTCACCTCGAGGACACTGAGCGCGCAGGGCGTGGGGCGACTAGACGGTCAGCCGCGGAAGTCCTGGTCTCGGAGGCGCCCCTGCGCGTGCGAGACCTCTTGGAGCTTGGCCTCAGCTTCGACGCGGACCGCTTCGGAGAGCTCGCCCTCGGGCTCGAGGGCGGTCACTCCGTGCGCAGGATCATTCATGCTGGTGGCAGTGCGACGGGCAGACGCATGCTGCGGCAGCTCTCAGCGCTCGTCGTAGCGCAGGAGGGGATCGTCGTGCTGGAGGGCAACGGCGCACGCGCGCAGAGCCTCTTGATGTGCGACGGGGCTTGCGCAGGGCTGCTCTGCGCCGACGGGCGCGCACTGCTCGCCGACTCTGTCGTGATCGCAACAGGCGGTGCGGCGGCGCTGTGGTCGCGGACGACGAACCCCCCCGGCTCCGTCGGCACGGGCCTGCTGCTGGCGCACGCGGCGGGCGCGCACCTCGCTGACCTCGAGTTCGTGCAGTTCCATCCGACCGCGGTGATCGGCGTGAAGGGACGCGAAGGGTTTCTGATCACCGAGGCTGTCCGCGGCGAGGGCGCGACCCTGCACGACGCGAACGGCGAGCGCTTCGTGGACGAGCTCGCGCCACGCGACGAGGTCGCGCGGGCGATCGACCTCCGGCTCTGCGAGACCGGCGCGCGCTCCGTAGGTCTCGACATGCGCTCGATCGACCCAGCGCTGTTCCCAAACGTGTTCAGCTCGCTGCGGGCAGCGGGCCTCGATCCGACCCGAGAGGTCGTGCCCGTCGCACCCGCCGCCCACTACACGATGGGCGGCATCGTCACGGACCTCGACGCGCGCACGAGCGTGCCTGGCCTGTACGCCGTGGGCGAGTCCGCCTGCACCGGCCTGCACGGGGCGAACCGACTCGCCTCGAACTCGCTGAGCGAGTGCTTCGTGTTCGGCTATCGCGCTGCAGCCGCCGCGTTGTCCGATCGCAGCGGAAGATCTGCGGCAAGCGGCGCGCCCATCCCTGTGGGCACGACGGCGGCCGTCTCGCAGAAGATACGCGAAGCGCTGTGGAGCGAGGCTGGGCTGCAGCGGTCCGAGCAGGGGCTTCACGATCTGGCACACGAGGAGCATCCGCTCGTTCGGATGATCGCGCTTGCGGCGTTGACGAGACAGGAGAGTCGCGGCGCGCACCAGCGCCGCGACCATCCAAACATCGACCCCGCACTCGATCGCGCACACCTCGTGATCGGTGCCGACGGGCTGCCAAGCTGGGAGGTTTGGGAGTGAGAGCCGATTCTGGGGTGAGTGCAGCCACCGCATCGGCAACGATGGCCTAACCCTGGCTTAATCAACTTATTAGCTGGCGCTTCACATGACCCTGCAAATTGCTGTGAGCGCTTCCGTGGAGAGGATCGGGCCAGCCCGATCATCGACGCTCTGAGCGGTTCGCGCTGCGGAGCACTGGGAGTCCGGAGACGGACGCTCCGGATGGCAGGCGGATGGGCGCTGGAAGCGTTGTAAAGAATGCGAGAAAGGCGAGGGGTCGCCATGTACCAGTTCAGTCGAGCGATATACCGCGAGCTTGCTCCCCTCCTCCCGGCACCGAAGCCTGGGCAGCGGGAGCTCGACCAGCACCGAGAGCTGCTGCGTGCGTGCGAGGCGACGGTCGAGCGGCTCGCGACCGACCGCTTCTACTTCGCGAAGCCGGCGCGCACGCTCTTCGCCGACATTCGGATGTACTTCCCGATGAGCGCCCAGGAGCGCGTCTATGCAGTCGTGACGCGCTACATCGCGCTCGCCCAGAGCTATCTGGCAGCGAACCCGATCGCCGCCTACATGTCGGTGAGCGGCAAGCCGCTGCAGTGCAGGGCGACGACCCGGAAGGGCGCCGCCTGCCAGAGAGTGCCCCTGCCTCACAACGGCTACTGCCCATCTCATCAGCACCTCGCAGAGACCGAGGACAGGGAACTCGCACGCGAGGGCGAGCTCGCTGCGGCTGCCTGATCTGCATCAGAGGGTGAGAGCGGCACGCAGCCTCTGACGGCGGTGGGCCGTAGGCTGAGGTGATGCTGCTCGGCGTGGACGTAGGTGGAACCTTCACCGACGCGGTGCTGGTCGACGAGGCGGGCAGGGTGCACACCGCGAAGGTCTCGAGCACGATCGAGGACCAGTCGATCGGCGTCATGGACGCGGTGGAGGCGGTGCTCGCGAAGGTGGGCGGGCGGCACGACGACGTGCAGATGTTCGCCCACGGCACGACCGTCGCCACGAACGCGCTTCTGCAGGGCGAGGTGGCACGCACGGCACTGATCGCGACGGAGGGGTTCCTCGACATCGTCGAGCTTCGCAGACAGGCGCGTCCACACCTCTATCGGCTCTGCGACGCCCCGCCACCGCCGCTCGCGCAGATGCGCTTCGCCGCGCCAGAGCGAATGACCCCGGACGGCCCACTGCAAAGACTTCGCCGCGCCGAGGCGGAGGCGCTCGTGCGGGCGGTTGCGGCAGGCAGCCCGGAGGCGGTTGCGGTGGCGCTGCTGCACTCCTACGCGCACCCTGAGCACGAGATGCTGCTCGGTGAGTTGATCGCCGATGCGATGCCCTCCGTCCACGTCTCACTCTCCCACGACCTCGTCGGAACCTTCAGAGAGTACGAGCGCACCTCGAGCACCGAGGTGGATGCCGCGCTCTCGCCGCTGCTTGGCCGCTACCTGCGCACTCTGGACAAGCGCGCGAGGTCAGCGGGTCTGCGGGAGCCGCAGGTGATGCAGTCCTCAGGCGGCCTTGCAACCGCCAAGCGCGCCGCCTCCCACGCGGCGCTGACGGTCCTCTCCGGGCCGGCGGGAGGCGTTGGCGCAGCACGGCTGATCGCCCGGCTGGCGGGAGCGGAGGATGCGCTCTGCTTCGACATGGGCGGCACATCCTGCGATGTCTGCCTGATCGCTTCAGGGAGCGTGCAGGAAACCGCAGAACGGACGATAGGGGGCAGGCCGATCTCGCTGCCCGCACTCGACATCCACACAGTCGGCGCCGGCGGCGGCTCCATCGCCTGGCGCGATGATGGCGGAGCGCTCCGAGTCGGGCCTCGCTCAGCGGGAGCAACGCCAGGGCCAGCCTGCTACGGAAGAGGAGGCACGCAGCCAACGGTGACCGACGCTGACCTGCTGCTTGGCCGCCTGCTTGCCGACGCTCCCCTCCCTGGCGGGTTGACGCTCGACGTCGAGGCGGCTGAGCGCGCCCTGAAGCCTCTCGCGGACAGCCTGCGGCTGGAGACGCTCCAGTGCGCCGAAGGAGTGTTGAAGATCGCCGAGTCAGAGATGCTGAGGGCTCTGCGTGTGATGAGCGTGGAGCGCGGCGTCGACCCGCGCAGATGCGCGCTCGTCGCCTTCGGCGGCGCAGGCGGGCTGCATGCGGCGGCGCTCGCGGAGGCTCTCGAGATCGACTGCGTCCTCTGCCCCCGCTCCTCTGGAGTGCTGTGTGCGCTCGGCTTGGCGATCGCCGCGCCGCGCATCGACGTTGCGCGCACTGTGATGCTGCGCGGCGATGAGCTGAGCGAGCGCCGCTTGAACGCGGAGCAGGACGCGCTGATGGAGCGCGCCCTCCGCCTGTTCACGGCAAGCAGCCCCTCGCTCCAGATCACAGCGGAGATGCGCTACGTCGGGCAGTCGTTCGAGCTGCGCCTCGACGCACCGAAGGGCACGACACCTGCGGATCTCAGAAGCCGCTTCGAGGAGGTCCACCGTGAACGGTATGGATATGCGGACGAAGGCAGTGCAGTGGAGCTCGTGACGCTCAGGGTCTGCGCGTCAGGGCAGATGGCGAGCGTGGACCTGAGCACTGGACAGGCTGCTGGACCTGCGCACGGCAGCTGCCGGATCGTCTGCGACGGCGCGGAGCTGATGGCGCAGGCATTCCGTGGGGAGCTCGAGGCCGGGAGAAGGCTGACCGGTCCAGCGGTGTGCGCGAGGTCGGATTCGACAGTGTTCCTGCCGAGCGGGTGGACCGCGGATGTCGACGTGAACGGCACGCTTGCGATGCGCCGCCTCGAAGGACCTTCGAGCACGGACCGCGCCGATGCCGAAGCGAGCGCCGAAAGCTCGGCGGTGAGCTGGTGATCGACCCCGTCGAGCTGCAGGTGGTGACCGGCGCCCTGAGGGCCTGCTGCGAGGAGATGGGAGCAGCGCTGATCCGCTCGGCACACTCCCCGAACATAAAGGAGCGCCGCGACTGCTCCACGGCGCTCTTCGACGCGCACGGGGAGATGGTGATGCAGGCGGAGCACATCCCCGTCCACCTCGGCTCCATGCCTGACGCCGTCGCAGCCGTCCTCGCCGCCGACCACGAGCGAGGCGCCTCCTGGATCTTGAACGACCCGTTCGCCGGCGGCACGCACCTGCCCGACATCACGGTGATAACGCCGATCTTCATCGCTGAGCGTGATGTG
>JAJYUP010000157.1 GCA_021792455.1 Actinomycetes bacterium
AATGGCTCGGCGAGCAACCGGCGAGCCAGTCCGCCGAGTGGGTCCAGCGAGTGGCGACATCCGTCGAGGCTGCACGCCCGCGAGAGCGCGAGCCTGGCAGGCTTTCGCGACGCTCACGCCGTCCGGCGCTGGACGCTCGTCGGGCGCGAATCTGAGCCGCCAGGTCAGCCCTGCCGTGCGCCGCCGCCCCACAACGGCACGGGCAGGGGCCAAGGGCGCGACCTTCCCGACGCTCTCAGGGGATAGTCCTAGGGATAGAAACCCCAGATTCGGGCGGATCTCAGCGGATCCATGCGGATCGCGCGACGGATCGTCATGCGCAGAGCGCGCCGCCGAATCCGCTCCAGAAAGCCAAAAAGCCCCGGACTCCGGGGCGTCTTGACCAGCGGGGGACCCAGGAATCGAACCTGGCGTTGCGGTTTTGGAGACCACCGTGTTACCGATACACCAGTCCCCCGGGAAGGGGGAGAGATTGTACAAGGCGACAGGGAAGCTCCTCAGCACACGCCGATCTGGCACAGCGCATCGAACGCGTGAGGGCGGCGATCAACTCGATCGCCGCCCAAGCCGCGCGAACGTCGACCCGGAGGGCCCGCCGAACGCATCAGATCAGCGGAGCCGCTGCTCAGGGGCGCTCAGGGCACCTCCGCGTCTGCTCAGAGTCTCCCGCGTGCCCTCAGCTCGCGCTTGGAGCGTGGAAGACGATCTGGCGAATCTTCAGCGTAGGCGTGAATTCGCTCGTCTTGCACTTCGGCGCAAGCACCGTGATGCGACCGATCAGCTTCACGAAGTCCCCCTTCGCAAGCGCGCTGACCTTCAGCGGCCCACGCAGGCGGCTGTCTTCCAGCATGTAGGTCTTCGTCGTGCCCTTGTCGGCCTTCGCGAAGTGGTTGCCCCGCTTCACTTCGACTGTGACTTCTCCGCTCACGGTCTGGTGTTCGCCTTCGGTGAGGGTGTCGCTGACGAGCACGCCTGCGGCCGTGTAGGCGACCGCGTGGGGCTTGCACTTGTGGGACTTGCCGTGTTCGCCCATCGCCTTGCCGTGTTTTTCACCGCTCTTGCCGTGGTCGGTGCCCGCTTTCCCCTTGCCATGGTCTTCGCGGACTTCCATCGAGCGCGTCGACCCTTTGTGGGAGCCTTCAGCGTGCCCTTTGCCTGGAAGCGCCCAGGCTGGCGCCGCTGACAGCGACATGATCGCCACAGCAAGCGCAATCTTCTTGACCATCGTGTTCCTCCTGGTGTTCTCGGTTGCCATCTCGCATCGCTCTGTGACGCAACACCGCTGAAATCTCGATGCTGCGGTGCTGCGCGCGACCATCCTCACTCCCAACAACGAACCGCCGCTGAGATCGTCAGTCCCTATCTCGGAGATTCGGTGGACTGCCCGCCCGCTCAGCGTCCCCCCGCGGAAGCGCCCTGTTCCACTGCGGAGCGCGACTGACCCCGCTCCTGCGCGGACCGCGGCGCTTCCCCGCTCGCGCTCCCTTCGAGTTCACCTGCGCTGCGCGCGCGCGCAGAGGACCTCGAGCGCGAGGAGCGCGTTTCAGATCCCGCCAGCCTGCCGCTTCGACCGCCGCGGCGCTGCGCGTGAGAGTGTGCAGGCCCGCCCTGCCTGCGAGGATGCACACTGTGTGCGTGCGTCGCTCGAGCGCCACTCGATCGCCTGCCTCGCCCCCTGCCTGACCGCAGCTGCCCTGTCTCGGCGGCGCGATGGGCTCGCGACGACGCTTCTCCGCCAGGCGAGCGGCCAGATGACTGGCCGCGAGCTTCTCTTCTCGACGAGCCGCTCGAGACTCGACGGAGCGATCCTTCTTCAGGGAGCCCTCCCTGCGCTGCCCCACCTTCAGACCCGCTCCGCCCTCTCGCGCCCTGCCTGCGCCCTGCTGCGAGCGCCGCCCCATGCCCTTTTGCGCTCGAGGCGTGAGTGCGCGAGTGGCCGCCTGCGCGGCGGTGCGCGCTGCCGCTTGTCTCAGACGACGCTCCCGATCGGCGCTGCTGCCCGCCCCCACCCCCTGCTGCAGAGCCTTCCCGCGAAGCGGGTGTCCCCTCAGCGGCGCGCCTGCCTGCCGCAGCGTGGCCTGCGTGTGATCGCGAGGCGGCCGACCCGCCGCCGCTCGTGACCGCGATGCTGACGCCGCCGCCGGCGATGCCGAGCGCAACCGCGCCTACTGCGAGCTTTGCCGCAAGCGACCCGCCGATGTGCGCGGCGATGCCGGCGCTCGAGACCCCGCCGGCGCCGGCAGACCCTGCGGCAGCCCCACCGGCGCCCGCCGAGCCTGCGGAGGCCCCTCCAGCGCCAGCAGAGCCCGCGGAGGCACTCAGAATCGACGCGGCCGCAGCCGAGCTCGCATGATCGACGCCCGCCTGCCGCAGCGCACCGAAGAGCAGCTTCGCGGCGATCGCTGCAGGAAGGACAGGCACGAGCGCGTTCAGATCGGCTGTGCGCGTCACGATCGAGTCCTGCAGCTGCCTGCACTGCGGACAGGCGCTCAGGTGGCTGCGAACGCGCCTGCCCCGCAGCACACGCCGATCGCCGTCGAGCAGCATCTGCCTCACCGACTCACACTCCATCGATCGCCCCTCCGCGAGCTGCTCGAGCGCCTTGCGGGCCTCGAAGAGCGCCTGCTTTGCGGCGCCTTCCGTCGTCGACAGGGCCGCAGCGATCTCCGCGATCGACAGCCCGCTCAGCTCCCGCATCAAAAGCGCGGACCGCTGCCTCTCCGGGAGCGCGAGCAGATCGCGGACGAGCGCTTTCAGGCGCTCGCGCCGCTGCAGCGCCACCTCCGGCTCCTCTGCGGCGGGCATCTGGCCGCTCAGCGCGCGTAAGTTGTGAGCCTCCTGCTCCACGTCCTGAAGCGGCTGCGTGCGGGAGCGGACCCGGAGCAGAGAGATCGCCTCGTTGTGAACGATCCTGAAAAGCCACGGGCGCACCGCGAGATCGCGCTGCTCCTGCTGCAGCGCCTTGAAGGCGGCGACCATCGCGCTCTGCAGCGCGTCCTCTGCGTCCTGCTCGTTGCGCAGCATCGAGCGGCAGTAGCGGTAGAGCGCTTGGTGGTGGCGCCGGTAGAGCTCCGCGAAAGCCTCTGGACGGCCGCGCCGGACCGCGGCAGCAAGCCGAGCGTCGCTCTGCCGGGCAAACCTGGGGGCAGCGTCGCCGCCCTGCCTCACCTCCAGTGCCATCGCAATGTCCATCTCTCACATATCGGCAACGCAGAAACGGGGCGAAAGTCAGCGACGATCGCGGCCAACTCCGCTGTGGCGAGGGCGATCGCTCGATCCTCAAGCATCGCGAGCCGCCTGCCGAAACAACTCGCAGCCTGCGAAGGAACCCGAAACCTTGGAACCCGAAGCCTTCAACGCCGCCTCACCCACACAGAGTGCCACACGTCGCGCCGCCGCAGCGGCCGACGCCGGCTTCACGCTGATCGAACTGCTCGTCGCAGCCGCGCTCAGCATCGTCGTGCTTGGCGTAGTCACCTCGGTGCTGATCTCCACCCAGAACGTCCAGGCCCGAGACACCGAATGGGCGCAGGTCATCCAGGAAGCGCGCACCGGCCTCGCGGCGATGACCCACGACATCAGGCAGGCGTACAGCATCAAGGGCACCTCCGAAAACTCGATCGACTTCTACGCCGCGATCGGCGGGAAAAGCTTCGAGATCGACTACGACTGCACGGTTCCCCAGGAAGGCACCTCCTTCTACGAGTGCGTCCGCAGGGAGGCGGAATTCGAAGGCGGAAAGCCTCCCGCCACCCTGCCGGCGAAAGGCGTGCCGATCATCAGGGACGTGCTGAACGGCACAGCCGCCGAAACGCATCAGATCTTCAAGGAATACAGCCCAAACTCGATCGCACCCGACTACGTCAGCATCCGCCTCGCCGTTCCCGCTGGAGGAACGCTGAAGCTCGCCGCAGCGAGCGCCTACAAGCACGAGGTGATCCTCTCGGATGGGGTCTACATCCGCGACATGGCGCTTGGAGCGTGAGGGGATGCGACCGCTGAGGCGCGAGGCCTGCGGCGAGCAGGGACTCACCCTCATCGAGGTGATGGTTGCGGTGCTGATACTCGCGGTCGGCATACTCGCGATGCTGAGCACCTTCACCGCGGCGCGCAAGCTCACGCTCACCGCAGAACGGCGCAACGTCCTCACCCATCGCGCCCAGCGCGCGGTCGAACGCCTCGAGACCTACGGCTACGGCGAACTGGCGATGAGCGAAGCTCCGAAGCACGCCTCTGGCACGCCTGACGAATACGTCGACTACAACAGCCCCGTCACCTGCAGGGAAGTCGCCACGGGCGACGGCTGCTTCGCCTGGAACGCGAACGACACCGCCGAAGAAGCCCCGATCGCAGTCGCGACGAGCGGCAAGGTCTCCCCTGCTCCGGAAAAATGGAGCGCGGGCAACGTCTCGGGCGAAACCTACGAGTTCGTCACCTGGGCGAGCGACGCGGTCTGCAAAGAAGGCCTCTGTCCAGCCGAAAACGACTACAAGCGGATCACGGTCGTGCTCACCGCGACGGTCCCAGGCGGCACGCACCCGCTCGCCCCAGTGAGGGTCTCCTCGCTGATCGCAAACCCGAATGCGGCACCGAAGGAAGCGACCCCCCGCAACCCGTTGAAGAGCATCACCTGCGGCAGCGGCGAAAAATGCACGAGCGGGATCGGATCGGGCAATGCGCTCAGCTGGTTCCTGCACGACTCCTCTGCGCTCGCCTCACCGCCGTCCGAACCGACCGCAAGCAGCGCGACGCACGACACGGTCGCCCCATCGAAATCTCAGCCATGCACCAGCAGCGAACATTCGGGCTGCCCTCAGCCTGACCTGATGAGCACCGAAGCGCCGACCGCATCAGAACTGTTCGACTACTCCACCGACCAGAACACCCTCGGCGCCACCATCACCAGTCCTCCGGGAGCGACGTCGTGGAGCTGCCCAGGGGTCACGAGCGGCACCGCCTGCTACGGAGGTCGTGCGCTGCAGCGCGCAGAAGCAGCGTGCGGCAGCGAACCGAGCACGAGCGAACCGGAAGCGAACCTCCGCAACGAGATGTGGGTGACCCCGCCCCTCGCGAGCAAGATCACCCTCACCGGAGCGGGTGGGCTCGCGCTCTACTCGCAGACGCTCGCCGGCGTCAGCG
>JAJYUP010000158.1 GCA_021792455.1 Actinomycetes bacterium
TGCTGCGTGAGGGTGACGTACTCGGTCTGCTGCGCACGCTCGCGTTCCTGCTGCGCACGCCACTCGGCCATCTGCTGGACCTGCGCCTGCAACTGCTGGTTCTGGAACGACAAATACCCCACCGGGTCCTGCTCTGGATCCGGAGGCTGAGGCGCCTGTGCTTCCTGCATCGCACGCTTGAACTGCTCAATCTGCGCGGCGAGTTGTTGGCGCTGCGCCTCGACCTCAGCGCGTTTGCGGCGTTCCTCGTGCAGAGCGGCGAGCGGGACCTGCTGAGGCTCAGGCTGCGCGGGAGCCGGCGCTGGCGTTGGGGCGGCTGCTGGCGGGGGCGCGGCGGCAGCGGGCGGCGCAGCTTCAGGCTCAGGGGGCGCAGCGCCCTCGGCGCCCGTGAGCGACGGATCGACGTCGGCGCCGCGGGACGTGAAGAACTTGGCCTCAGCGTCGTTCAGCGTGGCCGACTGCGTGAGCGGAGGAGCTTTGCTGACGCCGGAGGGACTGGATGCCGTGGCTTCGGTGGAAGGCATACTGATCACTTACCCTTTGGGTTCCTGTTGTTGTAAAGCGGCCTCACGTTCGGCCTTCTGTTGGTCGAGGGCGGCGTCGCGAATTGCCGCGTGAGCGTTTAGTGTGTGCTCGAGGACCTTGGCGTGCGCATCAAGGTGCGTCTGGTGGACCTTGGCCTGCGCGGACGCCATCTCTGCCTTCGCTTTCACGACGTCCCCGAGGAGCCCGATCTGAGCGGCGGCGGCTTTGCTCGGGTCACCTTCGCCGACGTGCTGAGCCTGCGCTTGCTTCAGCATGGCGGATGCGTTCTGCTCGCGAGTCTTGGACTGGATCTCCGCGGCCTGAAGCTGCTGAGCCATCTGCGCTTGCTGCTGAGCCTGCGGATTGCTGGCGCTCTTCATCCACTTCTGCACCAGCGCCCGCGGGAATGGCGAGTATTCGAGCAGCGGCAGCAAGAACTGCGGCGTCATCATCTGCGGAGGCAGGTGGGGCGCGAGCGAGACGAACGTCTCCCAGGTCTGCTCTTTGACGTTCGGCGCAGTTGGCGCCTCATCGACGACGATGTCGTACTTGTCGATGCCTGGGTCAAATGCCAGCTTGGCGTACTGCGCGCCTTCCGGCCCCTCGATGCGCACGAGCCTACCCTCTGGGATATACTGGCGCATCATCTGCATCAAAAGCGTGCCCTGCTCTTTGCGGTAGCGGCGTAGGGCGTCGAACAGGTACGAGAGCAGGTTGAGGCCCGCCTGGAGCCGGGTCTGCTCGAGCACGCCGGAGACATCGAGTTCCTTCGAGAAGCCCATCACCGCCGGGTTGACGCCAGCCGCGTCGTTCAGACTCTGGTTGGCGTACATCATGAGCTGCTGCATTTGCGGAGGGCCAGCGCTCACCGGCCGCGGCATGATCTTTGGGTTCTGCCCGCTGAGTGAACCGGGCTTGACGTAGATCATGGCCGATGGGTCGGCGTAATCGTCCTCGGCCTTGCGCGGGTCCTCGAAAGCATCGATCTCGGCGAAGATGCCGCCCTTGGCAGATGTCGCGACGATCTCGAGCGCCAAGCTCATGAACTTGTTTGACCAGAGCTGTGGATCTCGCATGGCCCGCACGATGCCATACCACATGTGCTTCTGATGGTCGCGCTTCGCCGTGATCGCCTTGTAGGTGAAGCTGTCCCGCACGGGACAGTCCTTCTCCTCGAGGATCTGCATCCCGGTCCAGAACATCCGCTTGTAGACGCGGCGGCGCTGCTCGATCGGCTTGACGCCAGGGGGCAGCATCGGCTGAATGACGGCCCACTGCTGGGGGTCAAAGGTGAGGAGCCCAGTCTCTGACGGTCTCACATCTGGCATCGTCTGCTGCAACGCCATCATCAGCGCCGGCGTGCTCGCGACCACTTGCCCCGGGATGCGGTAGATGGGCTCGAACTCCCACCATTGATAGTCGTGGACGAGCACCAGGTCGCGTTCCGCTCCTGTACGGCCCTCAGCCCCAGAGTCGGCGTGGTAGAACGCCGCCGCGATCACGTCGATGGGGTCCCCGCTGCTCGTCTGCCGGCCGGTCGGCTCGAAGTCGCCGAAGCTCGCGTGGGGCCAGAGTTCCTGAGCGCGCGTGCGCTCCATCTTGCGTGTGCGGCAGATCCACTTTGCGCCCTTGTAGTTCTTCTTGTCGCAGGTCGGGTCGATGTCCATCTCGCGCGGATCGACGCGCTCGATGAGGATGGTGCCGTCCGGGTCGCTGTCATAGTCTGGCTCGGTGTCGATCCACCCCTCGCCGGTGATCACGCAGTCCTCGAATGCGTCCGACTCCTCGCCATCTGCGCCACACTCATCCCGCACCCACTTGGCACCGTGCGAGATCACATCCGCCACCGGGGTGGCGCCGAGCTGTCGCGGCAGGTACGCCACCGCCTGGCGGTTGGCGGTCTCGTGGCCGACGATCGCGTTGACGATTGGGGCGATGCGGTTGAACACCGTCACGGGACGCATGAGGTCCTCCATGACCTGGCGCTCCTCCGGTGACCACTGCTCGCCCGCCACGAAGTCGTAGGCTTTCTTGGCCTCCGAACGCCATCGGTTGCGCGTGCCGACCGAGTTCTTGAGCGACTTTTGGACGGTTTCGAGGTCCATTATGCTGCCATCCAACTGCCGCGCCGCTGGCGCTGTGGGTATCGGTGAACGTGAGTCTGCTGCGTGCCGACCGCGAAGTAGCGTGCGGCATCGGCCCCGTTCGACGCCCAGTCGTGCTCAGGGTGCGCGGCGAAGCACTTGCGCTTCTCGTCGTACTTGCGGTGATAGCTCACCAGCGCCTCGAGGCCGCGGGCGCACTTGGCCTCGTCGAACCAGCACAGCGGGAGCAACGCGCGCAGAGCCTCTATGCCGTCGTCGACGGGGAGATTCGGCACAATCTGCGGCTCCAGGCCGAGTTCGCGCAGCGTCTCGATGCGCGACTTGCCGCTCCCGAGTTCGCGGACCTGCACGTCGTGCGGGAAGTGGTGGCCGGCGTAGGCATAGCCGCGTTCAAGGAGGACGCGGGCGTAGTGCGCCAGGCCCTCGCCGGTGCCCTCGTAGTAGTCGATCACGCGATGCTCGAACCCGGAAGTCTGCGTGAACCAGATGGCCGTCGGGTCGTTGACCCCGAGGTCCCACCACGTATGCACGCCGAGCACCGGATCGTACGGCACGCGCGTGATGCGGCCATCGCGGCGCGCTTCCTCGAGCAGCCGCCCATAGTAGCTGCCGGTATTGGGCGCCTCGAACGAGCACATGTATTCCTGCTGGATCAGCTCCTCGCTCATGCCAGAGCGCCGTTCCTCGTCGATGTCGGCGAGAGAGACGACGCCTGTGTCCTTGACAGTGAGCACTTCGGAGCACCAGCTCGGGTTCGCACGCGCCGTCTCGAGCAGCGTGTGCCCGTGATTGCGACCGCGCGGGGTGTAGATGAAGATCGCCCAGCCGCCGTTCTCGCGCAGGATCGGCCGTACGAAGTCCCACGCCAGCGGGTCGGTCAGTGACCACTCGGAGAACACGACGCCCACCGGGTTCGAGCCGACGAGGCTGTTGTAATTGTCAGAGCCACACAGCTGCCACACGCTCCCGTTGACGAGCTGAATTTTCATCTCGTCGTTGCGAACATTGGCGCGCAGCTCTGTCGGCCACGCCTGGTCGATGATGCGCGCGCCGTCACGATTGATGCCGTCCCAGACCGCGAGGCGAGCCTGCCGAAGCGTCGGCAGCATGTGCCAATAGGTCCCCACGCGCTGCATGGCCGCGGTCGCCGTCCAGTTGATCGCGCTCGCGTCCTTGCCCGCACGCCGATGCCACACGCCGACATAGCGCTTGCCGCCGCCCTCCATGTAACGAAAAAAGCCGCGTTGGTGCGGCTTGGCGATCCAGTTGTTGGGCAGTTGGATCATCTGGGGCGGCTACTGCTCGCGTGCGGCTCCGGCTGCCGTGAAGTCATGGCCAATTGCTCTCGCTGTCCTTGTCCATCGGGTCGTTGTCACTCACCTTGAAGCGAAGCCCGCGCCCCACCTTCTTCTTGGCGTCGTTGTTCGCGCGACGCTTGGAGACGACCGAGGACCGCATGGCCTCAATGGCGGGCACATCGCGAGCGAGCTGCCGAGGTTTGAGGGATTTCACGCCGCCCCCTTGCGCGCCTGCTGAGCTTGGTTCTCGCGCTCGATGGCGAGCTCGAAGCAATCCACGCACGGGGTGTGCGGATCCGCCTCCACCCACTCGATGCGCGCGCGTTCGGGATCGAGCCGACCGTGGCCCATGTGGTCGGTAAGCGACCGGGCCCGACGGGCAATCTCGGCAGCGCTCGCCAGATTGTCGAGCTTGATCTGAGCGCGATGCTCTTCGCAGCAGGCACCGAAGCGGATGCGCACCGGCCCCTCCTTGCCCGCGCCATTGCCCTGGCGCCGCATATTGGCGAGCTTCGTGCCCGCCGCGCGCTCGTCGACCCCAAGCGATGGGATGACGATGATCGGCACCCACTTCGCCGGCTTCACGCCAGGGGGCAGCTGTTTGGCTGGATCTGCTTTGTCAAGTCGGCGCATGACCATGCTCCAGATGTCTCAGAAGGGTTTCGAGATCGACAGCGGCGCGCTCAAGGCGCGCGCGCTTGCCCGCGTCCTGTTCCGAGTGGATCTCGGTGCGCAGCTGCTCGAGGCGCGCGCGGATGGGGGCAAGAGCCTGAGCTGGCGGTAGCGACGCGGCGACGTCACGAGCCGCCATCACAACCTCCTCAGGCGTAGCGTCGTGGTCGACGAGGTCGAGAGCGGCGCCCATGGCATGGAACTGACCATAAGTCACATCACCGCCTCTTCGCGTGCCCGGAACGCACACCAAGCGCGCTCCAGAGGCTGTCGACGCCGAGCAGCGTCTTTGCCGGCTACCCAGAGCCCGATGCGCTTGTCGCCCGGGCCCGAGAACGGACAGCGAGCTTTAGGACCCGCCCCTTGGTATGCGTCGTAACCCGATCGGAACGCAGAGCGCGCCAAGTCCCAGGCCATGCCTGCGACGGTCGCCACGGATCAGTCTCGCCCAGTGTGCTTCGCCACGTCCCCGCGGTCTGCGCGGTCTACCGTATCCGCTGGCTTGCCGCCCCCGGACTGGTTCT
>JAJYUP010000159.1 GCA_021792455.1 Actinomycetes bacterium
ATGTATCACCTGCTTGCGCAGTCGCCCCTGGTCAAACTGGAACCATATTTCGGCATGACGGCGCAGTTTCCGCTCGCCCAGACGATTCAGGTGAAGAAGGGCGACGTCGTCGGTCTGACTGTGCCGACGTGGGCCCCAGCGCTCGCGCTCGGGTTCGGCAAGAACACCTCATGGCGCGCAAGCAGGCAGAAGAGCGAGTGCTCAGCGACGAGCACCCAGACCGCGCAGACGACGCTGAAATCGAACATCGAATACTACTGTCTGTATCAGACGGCGCGCCTGACATTCAGCGCTACGCTGATCTCGACACCCTGAGGCTGCCTCCGCTGCGCCCTGCGCCTGTCTGGGCAGGGCCCTGAGGCTGTCTCTGGGCAGGGCCGCTCTGAGGCCTCCTCCGGTGCGCCCTGCGCGCGTCTCGGCAGGGCGCTCAGCCCGACTTCTTCTCGCAGGCGCTCCGAGGGGCGCAAGAGAGCTACGGTGCGCTCGCCCCGCCCGTGTTCGCCGAGCCTTCGCCGGAGCTTGCGCCCCCACTCCCGGTGCCGCCGGTTGCCGGGGTCGATCCGCTCGGGGTCGATCCGGCTTTTTCAGACGCCGCTTCAGCGGGCGCCTGCGTGCCGCCCGACGATTCGCCTGAGGGCGCTTCGCTTGCGCCTTCGCCTTCGGATGGGGCCGCTGACGAGGAGGATGAGGAGCTTGCTGTAGAGGTCGAGGTCGTGCTCGAGCGGCTGACAGCGCGTTCGATGCTCGTGTTGCTCGGCGGGGTGATCTGCGGTGTGCTCTTCGGTTTCGCTACTGAGACCGTCGTGCCACCGCACGCGGTGACTCCTACGGCGCTGAGGACAGCCGCGATGGCCGCCGCGGCAGCTCGAAGGCGGTGGCGCGAGGACTTCGCCTCTCGCGCTCTCAAGAGCGAAGCGGACCCATGCGTCGGCCGCAGGTTGGGCAGTCGTTCAGGTCCTTCTGAGCCATCTGTCCGCACCAGGGGCAGAGGCGCAGGTTCTCGATCGACCATGGGAGCCTCGATGGGCTTGGCGCCAGCGGCAGGAGCATTCCGAGGACTTCCATCGGCTCGCCTGTCTCCCTGTCGACATAGATCTTGTCAGGGTCTGCCTCGATGATGGTTTCACGGCCCGATGAGGGGGCGCGGAGGCGGTAGCGCTGGCGTGTGGACACGCCTGCACTCTACCTGAGGCGGCGCGCAGATGGCGCGCTGCGGCGACTGCTCGGCACTGGGATGCGGCCGACGGTGCGACCCTGTCTGCCTGCGCTGAGACAGGGTGCCTCCCACCGCAGGCATATCGCGAGACCGATCATCCGCTGCCCTTGACGCGGAGGGGGCGATGTTGTAGATTGAGGCAATCGTTGCAAGCCTTTGGGCCCAGCTGCAGGTGTCACGCGATCGAAGGGAGCACGCCGATGCAGGTTCGCGATGGAATGAGTCCTGTCGTCCTGTGCGTCGGCCCGGCGCACACTGTCCGTGCGGCGGCGCGGTTGATGGCTGATCGTGGAGTTGGCGCAGCGATCGTGATCGATCCGGATGGCCACGGGCCTGGAATCCTCACGGAGCGGGACATACTGCGCTCGGTTGGCGCCGGTGAGGATCCAGATCGTGAGCTCGTGGCGGACCATCTCACCGCGGAGGTCGTCTTCGCCTCTCCCGATTGGCCGCTGGAGGAGGCCGCGGCGGTGATGTCGCGAGGAGGCTTTCGTCATCTGATCGTGGTCGAGGGCGGGGAGCCCGTCGGCGTGCTGTCCGTCCGCGACATCCTTCGATGCTGGACGAGCGACGGTGCCAGCAGCCCGGTGCTCTCCGGCGCCTCAGCGAGCTGAGGCGGACGGACAGAGTCGAGGGTGGCAGTGCGGGGGCGCGAGGGCGCTGCGCAAGGGCGCGCAACCGTGCGCAGCGCCAAAGTCGTGGGCCTTCGGCTGCTGGATCTCGGCAAGGGGCCGCTCCAAAGCGCCGTTGCCGCGCGGCGACTGCGCCAAGACGCTGCGAGATGGTAGGGCGGCGCCAGTGCGCTGCGAGGCTGAGAGGGGCTTGGAGGTCAGTCGAGGCCGCGGGGCAGGGCGAGCCGCTCAGTGCTCGTCGAGCGGGAGTTCGTCGACTTCACGCCTCGTGTCCCTGATCCACAGAAGGACGCAGACGACGGTCAGGGCGAGTCCAAACGCGGTCAGGGGTATCCAGGTCGTGATGCCTATGAGCGTGAGCGTGATCCCGACGGCGGTGAGGGCGGGCAGGATGCTCGGACCTGGAATGTGGACCTGCTCGCCGGTCGGCGGCGCCTCTGGGTCCAGCGGGCTCACGAGATGTAGACCGTCGCGACGACGAACGCGAGCCCGAACATCACCATGCAGATCGCGGAGACGATGAGACCGGTGCGGATGTTCTTCTGTGCGAGGCGCCTATCCATCTCAGTGGTGATTATACGGTTTCGGCCCGGCTCGCGTGCAGCTCACAGCTTTGCATCGAGCACCATCACCGCGAACAGGCATGCGAGGTAGAGGAGCGAGTAGAGGTAGAGCTGGAGCGCCTGTCGCCGCTCCGCTCCGACATAGAGGCGCACCGCGCCCCAGATGAATCCGAGGCCGAGGACGAGCGAGCCGATGAGATAGGGGATGCCGAAGCCTCCGGCGCAGAAAGGCAGCTGCGTCACCGCGTACAGCAGGACGCTGTAGAGCAGGATCTGCCGCCTGGTCTCGTGCTCGCCGCGCGCGACGGGCAGCATCGGGACTTTCACGACCTCGTACTCTTTCTTCATCAGCAGCGACAGCGCCCAGAAGTGCGGTGGCGTCCAGAAGAAGACGATGAAGAACAGAAGCACCGCGACGCCGCCGACATCGCCCCGCACCGCGGCCCACCCGACGAGAGGGGGAACAGCGCCTGCTGCGCCACCGATGACGATGTTCTGTGGGGTGCGGCGCTTCAGCCACATCGTGTAGACGAGGACGTAGCCGAGGAAGCCCGCAAACGAGAGGGCGGCGGCGAGCAGGTTGACCGTCAGCGTGAGCTCGAGGAAGGACAGCGCAGCGAGGGTGCAGCCGAACAGCAGCGCTGCACTTGGCTTGACGCGGCCCGAGGGCACAGGACGGGTTGCGGTGCGAGCCATCTGCGCGTCGATGTCTCGATCGAACCAGTGGTTGATCGCGCCGGCGCCGCCCGCAGACAGATAGCCGCCGAGGCAGGTGAGGATGACGAGCTGCGCAGAGGGGTTGCCCGCGACGTACATCGTCGCGATCGTCGTGAGCAGCAGAAGGGACTGGACCTTCGGCTTCGTCAGCTCGGCGTAGTCTGAGAGCAGCCGTCTTACGCCGCCCTGAGGTTCCATCGCAGCGGCGTGGATGCGAGCAGGGTGCAGAGATCGTTCGCTCACGGTCGCTGTTCACCTGGCCGGGATCGGCTCCGGGAGAGCGTGGAGCAGGATCGCAGCGCGGCGAGAGCTGCGGCCGACGCCTTGGCGTCGAGGTGGGCCGCAGGCCGGCGCGCCGAGCAGGTCATCGCCATCTCAGCTTACGTGCTTGCCTGTGCGGTCTCTCCGACGGCTGCGACGCCTGCGCCCGCTGGGGTGGGCACAGGGACCGCTTTGGTCCGTCGCTCGATCTCCCGCCGGAAGTCCTTCATCGGTTCAGCGGAGCGCACGCGCGGAATCACGTCGAAGTTGTTCACGGGCGGCGGGGAAGTCGTGTACCACTCGAGCGTGTTGCCCTTCCACGGGTCCGGGCCGGCGATCGCGCCCACCTTCACGCTGCGTGCGATGTTTATGACCGTGAGCAGGACGCCGAAGCCGAGGATGAACGCGCCGATCGTCGAGACGAGGTTCTCCGCGGCGAGGCTGCCGACGTTCTGGTACTCGTAGATGCGGCGGGGCATTCCTTCCAGGCCCATCGCGTGCTGGATGAGGAAGGTGGTGAGGGTGCCGACGAACATGAACCAGAAGCTGAGCTTTCCAAGTGTCTCGCTCAGCATCCTGCCCGTGATCTTCGGGAACCAGTAGTAGAGGCCTGCGAAGATCGTGAACACAGCGCCGCCGACGAGCACGAAATGGATGTGCGCGACGACGAAGTAGGTTTCGTTGAGCTGCCAGTCGACCGGTACGATCGCGAGGAACACGCCGGAGATGCCTCCGATGAGGAACAGGGCGATGAACCCTGCGCAGTAGAGCAGGGGTGTCTTGAACTCGATCGAGCCGTTCCACAGGGTGCCTATCCAGTTGAAGATCTTCACCCCCGTCGGCACCGCGATCAGGAACGAGCTGATCATCACGAATATGAGCACGACGAGAGGCGTTGGGGTCGCAAACATGTGGTGCGCCCACACGAGGAAGCCGAGGAACGCGATCGCGACGCTGGAGGCGGCGATTGCCTTGTAGCCGAAGATCGGCTTTTTTGCGAACACTGGGAGGATCTCTGAGACCAGCCCGAACCCGGGAAGGACCATGATGTAGACCTCGGGGTGGCCGAAGAACCAGAACAGGTTTTGCCACAGCAGCGGTGAGCCGCCGCTCGAGGCTTCGAAGAAGTGCGTGCCGAAGTGCCTGTCGGTGAGCAGCATCGTCACGGCGGCCGCGATGACCGGCATCGCGAAGATGATGAGCACCGAGTAGACGAGGATCGTCCAGACGAACAGCGGCAGGCGTCCCCAGCTCATCCCGCGGGCGCGCATGTTCGCCACCGTCGCGTAGAAGTTGATCGCCCCGATGATCGAGGAGAGGCCGGTGAGGTGGATGAGGTAGATCCAGGCGTCCTGACCGCCGCCTGGCGAGTAGAGGATGTTGGAGAGCGGCACATAGCTGCTCCACCCAGCTTCAGGCGCGTTCCAGAAGATCGAGGCGTAGAAGACGATGCCGCCGGCCAGCAGCAGCCAGAAGGAGAGCGCGTTCAGACGCGGGAAGGCCATGTCCCGCGCGCCGATCATCAGCGGCAGGAAGTAGTTGGCGAGGCCGGCCCACATCGGCACGACGAACAGGAAGATCATCGTCGTCCCATGCATCGTGAACAGCTGGTTGTAGGTCTGCGGCGTGATCAGAGTGTTTTCGGGCGCGCCGAGCTGGAGGCGCATCATCAGCGCCTCGGTGCCGCCGACGATGAAGAACAGGAA
>JAJYUP010000160.1 GCA_021792455.1 Actinomycetes bacterium
GATCATCCGCCGCATCTGCGGAAGGTCGCGCTGGTCGCGGAAGGTGAGAGCGCCCGGTATCGCAACTCGTGAGCGGGCGCCGAGCGCGAGCACGAGCGTGTCATAGCTGAGCACCGCGAACGATGCGAGCCTCACCCTGTGCTGCTCGGATGCCACCGCCTCGAGTCGATCTTCGCGGAAGCGGGCGTCCTGCTCCTCTGCGATCGCGAGGAGGTCGTACACCCGCGAGGGTTCGCTGCCGAGCGCCTCAGCGCTCGCCGCCGGCCTGTCGGGGAGCCATCTGCTTCGCGCAACGAGGGTGATGTCAACCTGCGCGCCAAGCAGCGCACGCAGTGCAAGCAGCGACTCGAGCGCTGCGAAGCCACCTCCGGCAATCACGATCTGCCTGCGCCGTTTCGACTGCGCTCCCGTTGACACCATGAATACAACAATCCGTCAACGGCGCACACACATCATCTGTGGAGCGCCGAAGAACCGCGGCGGCCGCGCCCTGAGCATTGCTTGTCATAGCGATGTGCAGTGCCTGCAGACTTGACAGATCAGCCCGCTTTGTCTATCATGATGCTGCCGTCACGTATCGGCGGCTCGGCGTGGTCCGCGTCGAAGTCGAAGCCCCGAAGGAGGAAAGGCCGATGCAGTCAGCAGTCACGATCGACGGCGAACCCCAATCGCAGCCGGAAGTCTCGAGCTGGCGTGACGGCAAGCGCTGCGCCTGGCTGCTCGGACTCGTCGTACCATCGCTCCCCTTCCTCGCCTGGGGCCTCGTCGCGGCGACCGACGTCTCGGCGTTCTGGTTCCTCGGTCCAGTCCTCATCTTCGGAGTCTTCCCGGTCATCGACCTGCTGAAGGGAGCCGATGAGAGCAACCCGCCTGAGAGCATCGTGAAGTGGCTCGAACGGGATCGCTACTACCGCTTTTGCACCTACGCGTTCCTGCCGCTCCAATACGCCGGACTCCTCGCCGCCTGCTGGCTCTGGGCGCATGGCGGGCTCTCCACGGTCTCCGACGTCGGCCTCGCGCTCACCGTCTCGATGGTGAGCGGGGTGGCGATCAACACAGCCCACGAGCTCGGCCACAAGCGTGACCGGCTCGAGCGGGCTCTCAGCAAGATCGCGCTCGCGCAGAGCGGCTACGGCCACTTCTATGTGGAGCACAACAGGGGCCACCACGTGCGAGTCGCCACCCCTGAGGATCCAGCGAGCGCACGGCTTGGCGAGAGCTTCTACGCGTTCCTGCCGCGCACGGTGATCGGCAGCCTCCGATCCGCCTGGCAACTCGAGCGCGAGCGCCTCGCACGCCTTCGCAGCTCTCCTTGGACGCACCGCAACGACATCCTCCAAGCTTGGGCGCTGACCGTCCTGCTCTACGCAGTGCTCGCGGTCGTGTTCGGTCCAATCGTTCTTCCGTTTCTATTCATCCAAGCGGTCATCGGGTCGAGCCTGCTCGAGATCGTCAACTACCTCGAGCACTACGGCCTGCTGCGGGGGCGTCGCGAGGACGGACGCTACGAACGAACCGCGCCAGAGCACAGCTGGAACTCGAACAACGTCGCCTCCAACGTGCTGCTCTACCATCTCCAGCGCCACTCCGACCACCACGCCAACCCGCTGCGCCGCTACCAGGCTTTGCGACACATGGAGCAGGCACCGCAGCTGCCGACGGGATACGCGGGCATGATCCTGCTCGCTGCTATACCGCCGCTGTGGCGAAGGGTGATGGATCATCGGGTAGTTCAGCACTACGAAGGCAGCATCGAGCGGGCGAATCTCACGCCCTCCCTGCGGAGGCGGCTGCTCCAGCGGGCCGCGACCGACCATCAGGCACTTCGAGCGCAGACGAGCAGCCTCTCGCCCCGCAGCGGGCTGGGGCAGGGGCAGCGCTGAGCGGCATCGCCGTCCCGCAGCGGGCTGGGGCAGGAGCAGCGCTGAGCGGCATCGACGCCCCTCAGCCTGCCCGCAGCACGAGGCGACCGGGCCGGTACAGAACGGCGACGAGGCGCCTGCTGCGCGAAAGCCTGCTCGACGCGATCGCGGAGCTGCTGGCCCGCCGGCCGTGGAGCCAGATCACGATGGCGCAGGTCGCAGGTGCCGCGGGCGTCAGCCGCCAGACGCTCTACAACGAGTTCGGCTCACGGGAGCGCCTTGCGCAGGCGTTCGTCATCCGAGAGGCGCAGAGGTTCATCGAAGAGGTCGAAGAGACGATCGCGCTGCACCTCGACGATCCAGCCGCGGCGCTTGCGGAGGCACTCGAGCTCGTGCTCACGAGCGCATCGGAACACCCGCTCGTCCGCATGCTGCGCATCGATGACGGCACCGAAGGCATGCTGCCGCTGCTGACGACGCAGAGCGGGCCTGTGCTCAGCTGGGCGACGGACAGGCTCGCGCAGGCAATCGCAAGAGGATGGCCGAAGACGCACCGAGAGGACTGCCGCCTGCTCGCGGAGGCACTCGTGCGGCTTGCGATCAGCTACGTGATCGCCCCAAGCGCACAGCCGAGACAGGCCTCAGAGGACGCCGTCAGGCTGCTCTCGCCGTTCCTCGCTCGCGTGCTCGCGCGCGATCGCTACTGATTCGCCGTCGCCCTCGAACGCGAGCGAAGGCGCGGGCGTGGCAGGGTCCAGCCTCGCTGGATCCCTACGAACCAGACGAGCCCAGTGATGCAGAGCACAAGCGCGACGAAGAAGTTGAGTCGCATCCCAAGCACGTATTCGGAGTAGTCGATGCGAAGCTGTTCCTCGCCGAGGCGTGCAAAAGAATAGCCTGCGACGTAGAGCGCGAACAGGCCTGGAGCCTTCACTTTCGTGCGCTTTCCGAGCTGAACGAGTGCGAAGGCGAGCAGCAGATCCCAGATCAGCTCGTAGAGGAAAGTCGGGTTGAAGGTCGCGAAAGCGGCGTACCCCGGCGGCCGGTGGGCGGGTGATATTTCCAGACCCCAAGGCAGCTTCGTCGGCAGGCCGAACAGTTCCTGGTTGAAGTAGTTGCCGATCCGCCCTATCGCTTGCGCAACGAGCAGCGCCGGCGCGACCGCGTCCATGAACATCCCGACGTTCACCCCGCGGCGGCGC
This sequence comes from Actinomycetes bacterium, assembly GCA_021792455.1. Taxonomy (GTDB): domain Bacteria; phylum Actinomycetota; class Thermoleophilia; order Solirubrobacterales; family Solirubrobacteraceae; genus Palsa-744. The sequence goes on from JAJYUP010000160.1 coordinate 3,065, forward strand.
AGCCGCCAGATGCTCACGACCGCGGCAAGCGCGATGCCACCCCAGATGCCGAGGCCGCCGTCCCAGATCGCAAACGGACCCCACCAGTGCTGGGGCATCTGACTTGGCGTCGTGATATCGAAGTAGATCCGCCCGCCGACGAGTCCTGCAGGAAAGCCCCACATGGCGATCTCGTAGACGAGCTCCTTCTTGCCGCCAAGCGCTTCCCATCGGCGCCGGGTGATCACTATCGCAGCGATCACCCCGACGACGTAGGCGAGCCCATAGGCATGGATGAACAGCGGCCCTATGTGAAAGCCGTTCGCAGGCGGACTCGGCAGAAAGGAGAGCATCACCGCATATCGTGACACCTCATGCCTTCGCAAGCCGCCGATGGAACGAATCGCCGCCAAAGCGCCGTCAATCCGCGATCCGGTGCCCGCGAGCGAGCCGGTGCCTGCGAGCGACCTGTGAGCGGGCGGCGGCTGGCGCAACGGTGGCAACCTCACAGATGGACAACGCCCACTTCCGCCACGCTCACACCATCCTCGGCGGCTGGCGCAACGGTGGCAGGCCCACGAGGGCGGCGGCCTTCACCGCCCTCGTGAGGCTCTCGAGGTCATAGGCGCCGTGGTGCCGGCGGCCGTTGACGAAGAAGGTCGGCGTGCCTGATACCCCACTTGCGTCGGCGCTCTCAACGTCGGCGCTCACCCTCGCCTTGTGAGCGCCCCTTGCGAGCTCGCTCTCGAAGCGCTCGACATCGAGCTCGAGCTTCTTCGCGCAAGCGAGCAGAGCCGTCGGCCGCAGCTCGCGCTTCTGCGCGAACAGCAGGTCGTGCATCTCCCAGAAGCGCCCCTGCGCGCCCGCGGCCTCCGCAGCTTCGGCGGCGAGCTGCGCGAATGGGTGCACATCGTTCAAGGGCAGGTGCCTGAAGACATACCGGAGCTCCGCTCCCTCAGATGCGAGCAGCTCACGAATGACGGGCTCAGCCTGACCGCAGAACGGGCATTCGAAGTCGGCGTACTCGAGGAGGGTCACGAGAGCGTCTCTTCCACCCCTGATGTGGTCACGCTCAGGGTCGACGTCTACGGCGAGGTCGACGAGCTCGGCTGCCGTGCCCTGGATCTGCCTCGCCCGGACCTGGACCGGCAGGCGAGCGATCGCGGAGAAGACTGCCTTGCCGAGCAGCGGCGAGACGACGAGCGCGGCGAGCAGACCGAGCTGGACGTCGATGAACAGAGGATGGGGCAGGGCCCTCCTTGCGACAAGCAGCGAGACGGTGAAGCCGACGCCCGCGACCGCTCCCGTGCCGAGCAGCCCAGGCCAGGTCACCATCGGCGTGCGGGCGCCGAAGATGCTCCTGCTCGCAAGCCACGATGACACGACTATGCCGACTGGCTTGCCAAGCACGTAGCCAAGCAGGATCCCAATCGTCACTGGAGAGCGCACCGCCGATTCGAGCACGCTTCCGTCGATGTGAACTCCGATGTTCGCGAGTGCGAACAGCGGCACGATCACGAAGCCACTCCAGGGGTGCAGACGATGCTGAAGCCGTTCGTTCGGTGAGATCGCCTCGCTGAGGCCGCGCTGGGCGCTGCGTGCGAACTCCGCGGTCGGCTGCTCCCGAAACGCGCGGGCGAGCTCGGTCGCCCGCTCGAGATCGCTGCGGGCAGGCGAGTGGGCGCTGATCACGAGCCCGATCGCAAGCCCTGCGATCACGGGATCGACGCCTGACTGGAACATCGCAAGCCAGACGCCAAACCCAAGCACCGGCGTCGCGACTCCCCGCCACCGCTCGAGCCGGCGCACGAGGATCAGCGCGACGAACAGGCCGCCAGCCGCACCAAGCGCGGGCCCTGAGATCGCATGTGAGTAGGCGAACGTGATGATGAGCAGTCCGATCAGATCGTCGACCACGACGAGCGTGAGCAGAAAAACCCGCAGCCTCGCGGCTCCCCGCGGTCCGACGAGAGAAAGAGCCCCAAGCGCGAGCGCAGTGTCGGTTGAGGCCGCGGCGCCCCAGGCGCCAGACCCGCGAGCCCC
>JAJYUP010000161.1 GCA_021792455.1 Actinomycetes bacterium
TCGCAGAGGGCTGCCAAGGGCACCTTCGCAGAGGGCTGCCAAGGGCACCTTCGCAGAGGGCTGCCAAGGGCACCTTCGCAGAGGGCTGCCAAGGACACCGCCGCAGACGGGACGGGGAAAGCCTGTCTGAGCTCTGATAGAACAGCGAGCGGTCGCCTCTCTGCGGACCAAATCGCTCTTCAAACCAACGAGAAGGAGCTGAAATGGCATACACCGTACCGCCGCTCCCCTACGCCTATGACGCGCTCGAGCCGCACATAGACAGGATGACGATGGAAGTCCACCACGACAAGCACCACAAGGCCTACGTCGACAACGCGAATGCCGCGCTTCAGGGCACGCCGCTCGCTGACACGCCGGTCGAGCAGGTGCTCGCAGATCTCTCGAAGGTGCCTGAGGACAAGCGAACCGCTGTCCGCAACAACGGCGGTGGCCACTGCAACCACACGATGTTCTGGGAGATCATGAGCCCGAACGGCGGGGGCGAGCCGAGCGGCGCGCTCGCGCAGGCGATCGACTCGACCTTCGGCTCCTTCTCCGACTTCCAGGCGAAGCTCAAGGAAGCGGGCGTCAAGCAGTTCGGCTCCGGTTGGGCATGGCTCGTCCATGACGGCTCTGGCCTCGCCATCGTCTCGACGGCCAACCAGGACAACCCGATCTCTGACGGCAGGAAGCCGATCCTTGGGGTCGACGTCTGGGAGCACGCCTACTACCTCAAGTACCAGAACCGCCGCCCTGACTACATCGACGCCTGGTGGAACGTCGTCGACTGGGGCAGGGTCGCAGAGCGGTTCGCCGCCGTCTGATCGACCTCTCAGCGCAGGCGGCGCGGCCTGCAGGGCGCGCTGTGAGGGTGAGGATTGGGGGCCGGCCCCGGCGCGGGCCGGCCCTGCCGTTGTGGGCGCAGGTGATCGATGCTCAGCCTCCTCAACAGAGCGCACCGCTCATCGGCGACCAGAGAGCCTGCGCAGAAGTGCTCAGGCCGCCTCCCTTGGCGGCGCCTCCTCGACCCCCTCCGCCCCCCACCTCGTGATCGCCGCCGCAAGCTCCACGCGGCCTCGCACATCGAGCTTTCGGTAGATGCTCGAGAGGTGCATCTTCACCGTTCCGCGTGAGACGAAGATCGCCGCCGCGATCTGCGGGTTCGTCATGCCAGCCGCGACGAGCTGGGCCACCTGAGACTCGACTGGGGTCAGGCTTGCCATCCCGCTCTGCGGCCGTCTGCGCTCGCCACGGCCGCGACGGGCATAGGCGCCGCCCTCGGTGAGGCTGAGCACCTCTCCCTGCGCCCAGGCCTGCCTCCAGCGGCGCATCGGCTCCTCGCCGCACATCAGTTGCGCCCAGGCAGCGGCGAGTCGCCTCCTGCCCCCAGGTGCCGCCACGCAGCCCAGGCGCGCGCGCGAAGTGGCGGCGCAGGCGCCAAGCCGGGCGGCCCGCTCGAGCTCGCCGCAGCGCGCGGCAAGCAGGGAGAGCTCCTCCAGCGTCTCCACCGCCTCGCCCTGGAGACCAGCCTCGAGGCAGGTCTCCAGGGCGGCGTGCAGCAGCTGCCGGCCGGCGGGCAGGTGCCCGCCCTCCACAGCCGCCGCGCCCCTCAGCCGCTGCGAGGTCGCCATGTGGCGAGGGCTGCCTGAGCGCTCCGCGATCGCCGCCAGCTGTGCACCCTGGGCATCGGCCTGCGCTGCGTCACCGCGGGCGAGCGCAACGGCTGCGAGCGTCTCGCGGGCGAGCGTGATCGTGTGCAGGTGCGGCATTCTCAGAAGCGCGCCTGCGCACGCCTGCGCTGCGTCCTGATCCCCGTTCATCAGGTGCGCAACCATCTGCGCAAGCTCGATCGCAGGCAGCGCCTGCAGCACCTCCGACTCCCGCGCCAGGCGCATCGCGGCAGCGGCCTCCTGCAGCGCCCGCTCCGGTTCCCCACGCCTCGCAAGTGCCTGGATGCGGAAGCCCAGAAGCTGGAAGTGCGTCATCGACGGCGCCTCGCCTTCGAGGGCGATCGCAGCATCGGCGTGGCTCAGCGCGAGCACTGGCGAGCCTGCGCTCAGCTGCACCCATGCGGCGGCGTTCTCCGCCCACGCGCGCAGCCTCACGTGCTCGCAGGCGGGGGAGACCTGGAGAAACTCCCTGTAGGCGGCTTCGGCGGCATCGAGCTCGTCGCAAAGGGCGGCCGCCGTCTCGAGGTTGACCAGCGCGAAGGCGAGGCCAAACGGGTCGCCTGCGCACCGCGCGAGCCCCACCGCCCGCCTCGCGCTCGCAAGGCCGCGACAGAGGTCTCCGCTCGCCTGGATCAGGACCATCGAGCAGTACTGCAGGCACTGCGCCTGAATCCCTTCGTCGTCGTCTTGCCCCAGCATCGCAACCCCCGCACAGACGCCCTGCAGGGCGTCTGCGTACTGCTCGCTCAGCATCTGCACGAGCGCTGTGCCGCACAGCAGCAGGGCACGGGCACCACCTCCCTGACCGCTCGTGGCCTCGAGCACCGCAGAGCAGGTGCTGCGCGCCTCCTCGAAGTGCTCGGCGAGCACCCAGTGACGCATCAGCGAGGCGGCGATCTCGAGTGCAGCCGCCGGCTCGCGCCGCAGAGCGTGTGCGATCGCGAGACGCAGGTTCGGCGCCTCCCTCTCTATCTCACCGTGCCCTCCCCTCTCTGCGATCAGGGCGTTCGCCTGCGCCGCAAAGCCCTTGAACCATTCGAGATGCCGGCGTTGTGCTTCAGCCTCTGCTCCCCCATCGCGAAGCCTGCGGGCCGCATACTCGCCGACGGTGCTTGGAAGCGTCCACCGATGTTGCCCACCACCGCCCATCGCTGCGATCAGCCCACTCTGCTGCAGCGAGAGCAGCATCCCAGCGACCCGCTCCCCGCTGCATGGCGGCGCTCCCACCGTGCCTGCGGCGCCTGCCGTGAACCCACCGGCGAACACCGCAAGGCCGCACAGCAGCTGCCGCTCATCCTCATCGAGCAGGTCGAAGCTCCAGTCCAGGGAGGCGAGCAGCGAGCGATGCGCAGAGAGCGCGTCCCGCCCGCTCGTCTCCTGGAGGCTGCCGTTCTGCGAGAGAGCAGCGGCGATCTCCTCCACCGCCAGCTCTCGCGCACGAGCAGCGGTGAGGCAGATCGCGAGCGGCAGGCCGTCGAGCCTCCGGCAGATCTCCCCCACCGCTGCCGCAGAGCCTGCGCTCAGCGCAAAGCTCGGATTCGCGCTCGCCGCCCGCTCGAGGAACAGCAGCGCAGCGTCGGAGCGCACGAGCGCGGCGATGCCGTCATCCGCCTCGCAGACGCTCAGCGGCCGCAGCTCGAGCACGCTCTCACCCTGAAGCCTGAGTGGCATCCTGCTCGTCGCCACCACCCTCAGCCCAGGGATGGCGCGAAGCAGCTCGCGCAGCAGCTCCGCGACGGCGAGCCTCAGGTGCTCGCAGTTGTCGAGCACAAGCAGCGGCTCCTGCTCACGAGCGAGGGACTCGATCGCCACCTGCGTCGGGGTCCGCCCAACCCGCTCCCGCGCGCAGAGGGCCTGGATCAGAGCGTCGAGCACGTGCTCCTTCGCCCTCGCGCCGCCGAGCATCACGCGCACGCACTTCGTGTGGCCAGCCGCCTGCAGGCGGTCTGCGAGCTCGAGCGCGAGGCGCGTCTTGCCACAGCCCCCCGCGCCCGTCACCGTCACAACTCGAGCGGCCCCCAGCATCCCTCGAAGCTGCGCGATCTCAGCCTCGCGGCCGATGAGTGGACCCCCTTCGCAGCTGAGCTTCCAGCTGAATGGTGTGTGCCGCGCGATCTCAGCCTCGCGGCCGATGAGTGGACCCCCGCCCGCCATGTTGTATCAATGGTTGCAGAGTTTCCGCAACAGCGACTCGACGCTCAGCGGCAGTGACGCTGGGCTGCGGAGCGCGGAGCCTCCGGCGAGTGGGTCATAGTGGGGTGAGGTCAGACAACTTTGGCCAGGTGGCCTATGTTCTCTCAGACGGCCGCCTCTTATCATCGCCGCCGATATGTGTGACGCCCTCGCCAGGGCACCGCGTGCTGCCGCCGAGAACGCCAGGCGGCGGCAGGCGGCAGCCCTCGTCTCGGGGGCGCGAGCATGATCGAGCTTCGCCTGCTGCTCGCGCTCTGCGCCGTCGTTGAGAGATGGGGCCGGGCCCTTGCGTGGGCTCGACGTGGAGGCCCATTGCCGGTGTTCGCGGCCGCGCTTGCGCTCGGCTGGACAGCCGCGAGGCGCAGGAGCGCCGCGTGACCGCCCTACGTTCGATCCGCGATCTTCCCGGACCTCGCGGGCTGCCGCTGATGGGCAACGCCCACCGGCTGCTGCGGCCTTCGCGGGTGCACCTGAAGGCGGAGGAGTGGGCGCGACGCTACGGACCGATCACGCGCGTGCAGGTGGGGCGGCGGCAGATCATCGGCATCAGCGACGCGGAGGAGATCCACCGGATCCTGCGCGAACGTCCGGAGGGCTTCCGGCGCTGGCGCGACCAGGAGGTCGTGTTCAAGGAGATCCAGCTGCTTGGCGGCGGCGAGCCCACCGCCGGGGTGTTCATCGCCGAGGGCGAGGACTGGAGGCGCCAGCGGCGCCTCGTCGTGACCGCGCTCAACACCAACCACCTGCACCGCTGCTTTCACGTGATCCGCACCGCAACAGAGCGGCTGCACCGGCGGCTCGCGCAAACGGCGGCGAAGGCAGGGACGCTGCAGACAACCGACGCGCTGACCTCCTACACCGTCGACGTCGCCTCGGCCCTCGCGTTCGGACAGGACCTGAACACGCTGGAGCGCGGCGAGGTGCAGCGGCGGCTCGCGGCAGAGGCGGACGCGACGCTGGGCGAGCAGCCCTACCCGACCGACCACAGCGCGATCGAGGCTCTGGAGTATGGCGAGGCGGTGATCCGCGAGTCGATGCGCCTGAAGACGGTCGGCCCGCTTGCGCCGCTGGAACCGCTCGTCGACACGACGATCTGCGGCACCCACATCCCCGCCGGCACACGCATCGTGCTGCTGAAGCGCCACGTGAGCCGCAGCGCCGGCGGGCCCGAGTTCGACCCCGACCGCTGGCTCGAGCCCGACCGCGGCGGGGCGCAGGATCAGGGCGCCCGACAGGATC
>JAJYUP010000162.1 GCA_021792455.1 Actinomycetes bacterium
CCCATGCTCCGCCTGCCCTGCATCGGCACCGGCATCAGCAGCTGCGCTCAGCGGCCCGACAGCGGCACCCTCACTCGCCGCGACCGCAGCTGCGGGCTCTCCTTCGCTGCCCTCACTCGCCTGCCCCGCAGCTGCGGGCTCTCCCTCGCTGCCCTCACTCGCCGCGACCGCAGCTGCAGGCTCGCCTTCGAGGGGCGGCCCGTCCTCCACAGGCCCTGAGGCTTGCTCAGGCTCCATCAGCACTCCACCTCTACGCGCTTCGGCTGCTGTGCTGCATGAGGGTGGTCAGGCCCCGCATAGACCTTCAGCTTCGTCAGCTGCTTGCGGGCAAGCCTGTTGCGGGGCATCATCCCCTTCACCGCGAGCCTTATCGTCTGCTCAGGCTGCTTTGAGATCATTTCCTCGAAGGTGCGGTGGGAGAGCCCGCCTGGATAGCCGGAGTGACGGTAGTAGCGCTTGTCGGCGCGCTTGTTGCCCGTCACGGCGACCTTCTCAGCGTTGACGACGATGACGAAGTCGCCTGTGTCGATGTGCGGCGTGTACTGCGGCTTCCGCTTGCCTCTCAGCGCATCGGCGACCTGGGTCGCAAGCCTGCCGAGGGTCTTGCCGTTCGCGTCGAGCAGCAGCCAGTTGCGCTCTCGGTCGGAGGGCTTCGCGACGTAGGTCTTCATAGTTTCGCTCATGGCATGAAAAGGCCACGCGCCTCAGAAAGCACGCGGCACCGGCGACATCATAGGACAACGGGCAGTGGCGCGGAGTCCTTCACGCTCACTCCCACTCGATCGTGCCTGGCGGCTTGCTCGTTATGTCGAGCACCACCCTGTTCACCTCGCGCAGCTCTCCCATCATCCGCGAGGCGATCTTCTCGAGCAGCTCATGGGGAAGCCTCGCCCAGTCGGCCGTCATCGCATCGTCGCTCGTCACCGCCCTGATCACGATCACGTTTCCATAGGTGCGCTCATCGCCCTGAACACCTACGGTCCGTATGTCTGGGAGCACGCAGAAGGACTGCCACAGCTCCCTGTAGAGCCCTGCCGCCCGCACCTCCTCTTGGAGGATGTGATCGGCCTCCCTGAGGAGATGGAGACGCTCCTTCGTCGCCTCCGCGCCGACGATCCTTATCGCAAGGCCAGGGCCTGGAAACGGCTGACGCCAGACGAGGCGCTCAGGCAGACCGAGCTCGAGGCCGACCGCCCGCACCTCGTCCTTGAACAGGTTCCTCAGCGGCTCGATCAACTCGAACTCGAGATCGTCAGGCAGACCGCCGACGTTGTGGTGGCTCTTTATCGTCGATGCGCCTGGCCGACCCCCAGACTCGATCACGTCGGAGTACAGCGTGCCCTGCACGAGGAACTCGACCTCCTGCCCGCCGCCCGAGAGCATCCTCGCCTGCTCCTCGAAGACCCTGATGAACTCCTCCCCGATGGCCTTCCGCTTGTCCTCCGGCTCGCGCACGCCTGCGAGCCGCCGAAGAAACCTGTCCTCCGCGTTCACGGCGATCAGGGGGACCTCGAAGACGTCGCGAAACGTGCGCACGACCTGCTCCCCCTCGTCCTTGCGCATCAGTCCGTGGTCGACGAACACGCACGTGAGCTGGTCGCCGATCGCCCTGTGAACGAGCAGCGCGGCGACTGAGGAGTCGACGCCGCCTGAGAGCCCACAGATCGCGCGGCCCTCTCCGACCTTCTCCCTGATGCGCGCGACCTCATGCTCGACGATCGAGGCGGCGCTCCACGTCCTCTCACAACCGCAGATCTCGTCGAGAAAGCGGCTGATGATCTGTTGGCCGCAGGGCGTGTGCACGACCTCGGGGTGGAACTGGATGCCGTAGATCTGTCGCCTCGGGTCCTCGACGGCGGCTACAGGCGAGGCGGGCGAGGAGGCGAGGGCCCTGAACCCTGCCGGCGGCTGAAAGACCGCATCGCGATGCGACATCCAGCATGTCTGCTGGTCAGGCATCCCAGAGAGCAGGGTCCCGGGGTTCGTGACGGTCAGCTGCGCGCGCCCGAACTCGCCAGCCGCAGCCTGCTGCACATGCCCGCCGAGCTCATGCATCAGCAGCTGCATGCCATAGCAGATCCCGAGGATCGGAGCGCCGAGCTCGAGCAGACGAAGGTCGAGCTCAGGCGCCCCCTCGGCGTAGACGGAGGCAGGCCCACCAGAGAGGATGAGGCCGCGCGGTCGGCGAGAGAGGATCTCCTCGATCGGCGCGCGATGAGAGATCAGCTGAGAGAAGACGCCAAGCTCACGGATCCGGCGTGCGATCAGCTGGGAGTACTGGCCACCATAGTCGATGACGAGAACCTCGTCGTGGGTCTCTGGAGCAGGCCGATGCCGCGAAGCTCGCCTTCGCGCAGAGGGCGAGCGCAGCGTGAGGGCGGGCTCACTCATCGGCGAGCACAGCCGCAGGCCTTCCGTTCGCGCCCATCCCGACGGCCTGCTCACGCTGCAGCTGCTTGCCCTCCGTTTGGAGCGCGGGCGCGATCACGACCTCCGCTCTGTTGAACTCCGCGAGGTCCATGTGGCCACATGTCGCCATCGACGTGCGCAGGCCACCGAACAGGTTGAAGGTCCCGTCGTTCTCGCGGGCGGGCCCGACGAGGATCTCCTCGAGGGTGCCGTTCTGGGTGGTCGCAACCCTCGCCCCCCTCGGCAGCGTCGGATGAAAGGTCGCCATGCCCCAGTGAAAGCCCCTGCCAGGCGCTTCATGGGCCCTCGCCAGCGGCGAGCCGAGCATCACAGCGTCGGCTCCAAGCGCGATCGCCTTCGCAACGTCCCCTCCAGTGCGCATGCCACCGTCCGCGATGACCTGGCAGTACTCCCCCGTCTCCAGCATGTGGACGGAGCGCGCGTGCGCGACATCGGCGATCGCGGTCGCTTGTGGCACGCCGATCCCAAGCACGCCCCTCGTCGTACAGGCAGCGCCAGGCCCAACGCCGACGAGCACGCCCGCCGCCCCTGTGCGCATCAGGTGCAGGCCGGCGTGGTATGAGGCGCATCCGCCAACGACGACGGGGACGTCGAGGGCGGGGATGAACTCCTTCAGGTTGAGCGGCTGCGAGACAGTCGAGACGTGTTCGCCAGAGACGACGGTTCCCTGAATGACGAGCACGTCGAGACCCGCCTCGAGAGCCGTCTCGTAGTAGTCGCGCACCCGCTGCGGCGTGAGCGAGGCCGCGACGACGACTTTCTGGGCCTTTATCTCCGCAACCCGCTGGGCGATGAGCTCAGGCTTCACCGGCTCCGCGTAGATCTCCTGCATGCGCCGCGTCGCCTCGTGCTTCGGGAAGGAGGCGATCAGCTCGAGCTGCGCCTCAGCGTCCTCATAACGCGTGAAGATGCCCTCGAGGTTGAGCACAGCGAGGCCGCCGAGCCTGCCGATGATGCCAGCGCTCGCGGGAGAGACGACCCCATCCATAGCCGCAGCCATCAGGGGCAGCTCGAACTGGTAGGGCCCGAGCTTCCAGCTGATGTCGATGTCGTCAGGATCCCTCGTGCGGCGGGAAGGGACTATCGCGATGTCATCGAAACCATAGGCGCGGCGCGCCTTCTTACCACGTCCGATCTCTACTTCCATCAGCGAATCCTTGCAGTCGCGGCGGACGAGAAGACCCCGCACTGGGCGGGGCCATGAATGGGCCTTCGCAAGGCCGAGAGCAGATTTCCTTCACCGGTGCCAAGCAGGATCCAGCATATCAGCGGTCTCTCTATACTTTGCGGTGGTGACCGGCAAAGGGCGAGCCGCGATCGCCGCGTCGCCGACGAACCGACATGCGCGCGCAGCGAGAACACAGCTGGCAGTAGAAGCGGCGCCGTGAGAGTGCGCCTTCAGCGATGCTCGACGCTGTGAAGCACAGCGAAGGCGGCTGCGCCTTCGCGATACGTCAGGCTGAAGCGGGGCGTCAGGCTGAAGCGGGGCGTCAGGCTGAAGCGAGGCGACGGGCTCAGCGCCCAGGAGCGACGCGATGAGCGCGGAGGCGGGTCGCACGGTCGGAGACGCGAGCCAGAGCGAGAGGCCGCGATCGACGAGCGTGAGGCAGCCACGCCGAGCGCCCAAGGAGACGAGACGGAGCATCTGCAGCTGAGGAGCTTTCATCAGGCATGGACAGGCAAACGGACAACCGAGGCAGGCAGGGCTCGCGCAGCGGCGGGCTTGGCGGGCGCACCTATTCGCCGCACGATCTCGAGGCGCACAGGCAGGCTGCATGGAATGCGCAGGACGCATTTGCGACCCCAACGCCCTCTGATGGACAGCCGCGGAAGTACATAAAGCCCTCCGCCCCATTCACCTCAGGCAACATCCACATCGGCCACGTGCGCAGCTATGCGATCGGCGACGCCTATGCGCGGTTCTGCCGGGCACGCGGGGAGGCGGTGCTGTTCGCATTCGGCTTCGACGCTTTCGGGCTGCCAGCGGAGCTCGGCGCGATCGCAAACGGCGTCTCGCCAAGCGAGTGGGTCGACAGCTGCGCGCAGCACATGAGGAGCCAGCTGGAGCGGCTTGGGTTCTCGTTCGACTGGAGCCGCTCCTTCATGAGCTCCGACCCGCAGATGTACAGGTGGTCCCAGTGGCTGTTCTTGGAGCTCCTCGACGCCGGCCTGATCTACAGGGGCACAGGGACCGTCGACTGGTGCGATCACTGTGAGACGACGCTCGCCTCGATCCAGGTGGAGGACGGCACCTGCTGGCGCTGCCACAACCCTGTGCGCCTGATCCAGCGGGAGCAGTGGTTTCTGCGCATCACGAGGTATCTGGAGGAGAACGACCGCCGGCTGACAGACCTCGCCAGCAGCGGGAAGTGGGACGAGAACGCGCTTGCCTCGCAACGGTTCGTGCTCGGCAGGGTCGACGGTTTCGAGATCACCCTGCTCGACGACGAGCAGCAGCCGCTCACGGTGTTCACGCCCCACGCAGACGCCGTGCATCGCGCAGCGTTCGTGCTCGTCTCACCAAAGCACGAGCAGATCGAGCGCTTCGCGGCAACCCCAAGCGTTCGCGCGCGCATCGAGCAGCTGCGCTCAGGAGGGATCGAGCGGGGCAGCCGCGACGCAGAGGCGATCCCGATCGTGCACACCGGC
>JAJYUP010000163.1 GCA_021792455.1 Actinomycetes bacterium
CATTCCCTGACGGCGGCTGCAGACCATGGGCCCACGCTACTCGCGAGACGCGCCCCGCGCATCGCGGAAAACTGCTGGCTGCGCATGGGTAGAGGACCTGCCTGGCGCCAGTCGTCGGCATGGGCAGAGGATGTGCCTGGGGCCAGTCGTCGGCATGGGCAGAGGATGTGCCTGGGGCCAGTCGTCGGCATGGGCAGAGGACCTGCCTGCCCACCGCTCTTCGAGATCGCGATGGCGTCCGCCCGCTGAAGGACGCAGCGGCGACACGAGCGACCATGGGTCTGATCGACGCGCTCAGCCGCGCACTCCATCACTGGCGCAGACGCTCGCCCCCCGCGCCTTCGACGTCGACCTGCACCTCAACGTCGATGCCGTCGCGCACGCTCTGGGTGACGACACAGTAGTCCTCGAACAGTTCGAGGCAGCGTTGGATCCGCCCATGCGGTGCATCATCGATCTCTGGCACGATCCGCACCTGAATGCCCCGAACCCTCAGTCTGCCGGCCTCGTTGCGCTCGAGCCTGCCGCTCACGCTCGTTCGCATGCCGTTGACCTCGACCCGAGCCCGACGCAGACAGTAGAGCGCGCTCGCGCTCAGGCAGTTGCCGACGGCCGCGGCGAGCAGGCGAGAAGCGTTCGGTCCGGCGCCCTCGCCAAGCGGTGCAGGCTCATCGATCAGCAGCGGCGGCACGCCCTCCTCGTCGAACTCGACGAGAAACTCATAGCCGTCCTCGAGGTTCATCGTGAGCGTGAAGCTCTCGCTGCCAGACATTGATCGACCTCCTGCAGTTGGGTTGAGGGGCGATGCCTGCAGCAAGCGCTCAGCGCAGATCGAACGGCTCCCGCTGATGGCGCTCGCTGCGTCCATCGGGAAAGCCAGTGAACCAGACAGGGCGGCTCGCATCGCCGCCGTCTATCGTTGCAACCGTGCAGGGCCTGCCCCACAGCTTCGCAACCTCGACGAGCGTGCCGCGCGCGTACTCCTCGTCGAGGCCGACGCCGTCGTGGTTGTGAGCGAGCAGCAGCTCGCCAGATCGTCGGTAATCCCCATCGAGCACTTCGATCGCCGGTATTCCGAAGCTCGAGCGCTCACGTACGAGAACTTCGCGCACCTTCTCAGCCTCACGCGATGAGACGCGGATCAGACGCGGATCGCCTCGTGCTCGCTTGAACGCGTACAGCCTGCCTCGCTCGCACACCCCCGGCGTGAGGAACTCGCGCAGCAGCGCCTCGTCGTCGTAGTCGCGCAGCACGACGCGCACCTGCTCGAACGGTTCGACCGCACCCGCCCAGCTCCAGCGCTCGCGCTCCTGCTCATCGGGATCTGCGGCGATTCTCATGACCTCACGCAGCAGCTCGACGCCGAGGTTGTAGGGGTTGACCTGCCCCTCACGCGGCGCGACGACGGAGGCGTTCAGCTGCTCGTACTCCCAGTACTGCTCTCCAGGCAGGAACAGCCGCTGGCAGATCTCCTGGTGACAGAGCACCGCGGCCCCCTCGTTGAGCAGCTGAGTGCGAAGCTGCGGCAGAAAGTAACTCTGCTCAGAGCGCACGATCGAGATCACGTCGCGCTCCCAGTCCTGAAGCCCACGCCCATGACGCTCGATGAAGGCGAGCAGGTCCTGCTCAGGCTCGCGCGGAAAGCGCTCGCGAAGCTGCCGGCGACGCTGCTCACCTCGCTGCCGCTCATCCGCAAGCTCTTCAGGAAAGAGCCCGTCATAGTCGCTCGGTGCACGCAGCTGAGGCTCGCGCGCCGGGGCTCTGCGCACGAGCTGAGCCTGGGGCTGATGCACCGCGACGGCGTGGCAGGCATCGAGCAGGTCCTCGACGCGTTCGCGCCCATGCTGAGCCATGTAGTCCGCGATCCGCTCGGCGGCAGAGACGACGCGGGGCATGATCTGCCGGTCGACGGCGCCAAGCCAGCGGTTGCTCTCGAAGACGTGGCTGTGACCGAGGCAGTGGGCGATCACGAGCGTCTGGGCGACGAGGCTGTTGCCCTCCATCAGATAGGCGTGAACGGGTGCGGTGTTGAATATCAGCTCGTAGATCCTGCTTCGACCGGCGCGATAGCGCCCGTACTCGGACTCGAACTGGGCACCCCACCGCGCGCTCGAGTACCGCGCGGGGAGGCCGTTCGCAGCGGCGAAATAGACCTCCTCTGGCCGTGCGAGGTGGTAGACGACCTCTCCAGGTTCGATCCCAACTTCACCGGCAATCGCGCGGCAGCGCTCCTCGATCTCCTGCAGCTCGCCGAGGGTGTAGGTGAAGCTCATCGCGAAGCTCCCTGCCAATGACGACGGAGACGCCCGGAGGTGGGGCGGCTCACGGATGCGCCTGCGAGCCTCATCGCACCGCGGCCTCGACCTGCTCCTTTGCGAAGAAGCGCTTCAAGGCGGGCCAGAGCTCCCGCTCCTGCCGCGCCTCTGCGAACACGAAACGCTCGAGATCGCGTGCGTGCTCTGCGTAGAAACGCAGCAGCTTGTAGTTTGCGGCGGGACCGATGTGCAGGGCCCCTGACGGGTCGACCTCGAGGTAGCCCACGAGCGCGCACAACCCGCTGAGCTCCCGCACGAGCTCGAGCACTCGTTGATTGTCGGCGGTGAAGTTGTCGCCGTCGGACACGTGGAGGGCATAGATGTTCCAGTCTGAAGCTGGGAAGCGGTCCCGCTGGATTCGCAGGATCTCTTCGAGCGCAGAGGAGACTCTCGTGCCGCCTGACTCAGCGCGGCTGAAGAACTCCTGCTCGCTGACCTCGCGCGCCTCGGTCGTGTGGGCGAGAAAGATGATCTCGGTCTGGTCGTAGCGGCTGCGAAGAAACTGCACGCACCAGTAGAAGAACAGGCGGGCGATCCGCTTGCGGTGAGCGTCCATCGAACCGGAGACGTCCATCGCGAGAAAGACGATCGCCTTGCTGACCGGCTGCTCGCGCTCGCGGTAGGACAGGAAGCGCAGGTCCGGCTTCTCGATGCCCCCGATCCGCACCTCACCCCGTCGGGCATTGCGGGCGAGTGTCTGCCGGAGCGTCGACTTCTTGTCGATTCGCGGACCCGTCCGAGCGATGTCGTTGAAGCTCGTCTCGGTCACCGTCGCCTGCCCACCCTGCCGCGGCCTCAGCCGCGGCAGCTCCAACTCACTGAACAGCAGATCCTCGACGTCCTCCATGTCGAGCCAGACCTCGTAGAGCTCCTCTCCAGGCTCGAGGCCCACATTGCGGTCGGCGCCTGGCCCGCCATCCCTCGGCCCGATGAGATCGCCCGGCTCGCCGTCACCCTGAGCGACCCCCTCCTGAAGGGAGCGATCGAGGATGAAGCGCCAGCGGCGAGCCCCCCTGACCGGCACGCGGATCCGCTTCTCAGGGCCAGCGGCAATGATGTCCTCCTCGCCGATCCTCTCCCGCAGCTGCTCGACGATCTTCCGACGCAGCCGCTCACGGTGATGCAGCACGTCTCGGCGACCTTCATCCCGCGGCAGCCCTGAGGTCCCGACGATCATCGGTTCAGCAGGTGTCCAACGTACTCGAGCAGGTCGCGCGCGGAGTGCTCGTTGTAGCCGCGCTCCTCGATGAGGATCTTCGTCACCTCGTCGAGGCGCTTCGCCTGCTCACGGTCTGGATGGGTCTTCGACAGCGTGACCTGGACGACATCCTTCAGCTGATCGAAGAGGTACTCCTCGATGCCCCGCGCAAGGATCGTGTCGCTCTTGTATGTGAGCGGGCGCTCGCCGCGCCGAAGCGCGATTCCGACCCGCATCAGCACGCCCTGCCTGAACGTGTCCTTGCCGGACTCCGGCACGGCGGGTCTGATGCGCTCCTCGATCCCGCGCATCAGACGCTCGTCAGGCTCAGTGTCCTCCGCGGTGACCGGATCCTTCAACGGCGTCCCTTGGCAGTACGCTTCGACGTTGATGAGATAGTTCTCGAGCAGCCGCTGGGCATGCTCTGCGAAGGCGGGGACGAACGCCTTGCGCACCTCCTCCTTCAGCGCCCTGTCGATCTCCTTGCGCGCGTCGACGACGAACGCGCTCAACCGCTCGCGCGTCTCTCTCGGCGCCTCGACGTGGTCGATGTGCTCCTTCAGCGCTATGAGCGCCATCACGGGCGTCAGGTACTTGCCCGTGTGGTGCTCCTCGCCGGCGCGACGGGCGGCGCCGGAGAGCACGTCGACGATCGCCCGCGGACCGAGCCCGCTCATCCCCTCGTGGTCGGCGGCCCGCTTTATCTCCGGGATCTGCGCCAACTTGAAATCGCCGACCTCTTCGCCGTCGTAGAGCTTCATCTTCTCGCTGAGCCCAAGCCCCTCGTGCTCCTTCAGACGCGAGAGGACCGCGACCATCGCGGCGGCGCGCAGCGCGTGGGGAGCGATGTGGAGGTCGGTGCGGGTGCCGCTCGAGGTGAGCAGCTTGCGGTAGATCCGCTCCTCGTCGCTGACGCGGACGTTGTAGGGAACGGGCACGGCGACGATCCGGTCCTTCAACGCCTCGTTCTTCTGGTCGGCCATGAACGCACGGAACTCCGCCTCGTTGGTGTGGGCGACGATGACGGTGTCGCAGTCGATGTAGCCGAACTTCGCGACCTTGAACTGCTTCTCCTGAGACATCGTCAGAAACAGGTTGCGGAACTCCGCGGGGTTCTTGAAGAACTCAACCGCCTCGAACAGGCCGCGGTTGGCCTTCGAGAACTCGCCAGCCCAGTCGAGCGCGAGCGGATGGGAGTCTGAGCCGTACGCCTCTATTGCCTTGAAGTCGAGTCCGCCGGTCAGCTGCTCGACGCTCATCGACTTCGGATCGCCAGGCTCAAACGTGCCGATGCCGATCCTCCGGGCCTCTGAGAAGAAAACCCGCTCGATCGGGAAGTTGAGGAAGTCCCCATCGAGCTCGTTCTCCAACCGGAAGCGGCAGACGGGGCACAGCTCCCCCTCGATTGCAACGCCTGTGTGCTCCCGCGCCTGAGCGCGCAGCTGCCTCGGGATGAGGTGCAGCGGCTCCTCATGCATTGGACAGCCCTGCAGCGCGTAGACGGCACCCTCTTCGGTCGCGCTCCACGCCTC
>JAJYUP010000033.1 GCA_021792455.1 Actinomycetes bacterium
GTACGGCGGGGGCGCTCTATCGCGACCTGAGGCTTGTGAGCATCGACCCGACGTGCATCGAGGTGCCTGACACGGAGGCCAACGATCAGCGGTTCGGGCTGTCGTGCGTCAGACTTTCTGGCAGGGCTGTCATGGCGGTCCTGGGCGAGGATCTGAATCATGGGAAGACCAGCATCGATCCCGGCGGATACGAAGAGGCGGATCGTGTTGAGCGTTCTGGCTGGCGAGGCGTCGATTGCCGAGCTGGCTTCTCGCGAGAAGGTCTCAGAGCAGTCGATCGGGCGATGGAAGGCCGACTTTCTCTGTGCCGGGAGAACCGCTCTTGCGGCCGGCAGGTCTGGGCCGTCCACCCGTGAGCAGCAGCTCGAGGCCGAGGGCTCTGATCTGGCGCAGGCGTTGGTGGAGGCGCATGTGCAGCTGCGGGTGGGCGTCGGCTGCAGAGACTGCTCGAGCAGGTGCGAGCATCCGTTTCACCTCTCAGCGAGAGCTGACGGGTCAGAGGCCCTGGGTGTGCAGGCCCTGCTCTCGAGCCATGCGGTCGATCAGGATGCGCGCCAATCGCGCTCGCTTCGCATTCGGCAACGTCGTCGGGGCGCTCACGACATTGGCGGAATCGGTCTCGAGCAGCGCGACCATCCGGCCCACGCGGGCTGCGGTGAGGTCGAACCAGTAGTAGGGCCCGTAGGTGCCTGATGCTTCGTCGTAGTTGATCGCGATCAGCCGCTGCGCACGCGTCTGAACGCGGAGCCCGACTGCGGCTGGCAGCGCCGTGGAGCTCACCGTCGCGGGCGTACCGAGACTCGAGCGCAGCTGCGTGATCTCCGTTCGCAGGCAGCTCGTGATCCGAGCGCTGAAGAGCGCCGCGAACGCCGACCGAGCCTGTGCGGCGCTCTTCGCGAGCCACACGATCGAACCTATGTCGATCTCTCCGTTGAGCGCAAGCGATCCGCGTGTGAAGCTCTGGCCGACTGTCGCGGTTCTGTTGCTCGTGAGAACGCCTGTGCCCGGCGCCCCGAGCTGCGGGGCACGGCCGAGCAGAGCGTTCGCCTTGAAGCAGTGCAGATAGTCTGAGGTCGAGAGGTCGACGATCGGCCCAAACACTTCGAACCCAGGCGGCATGTCTGAGCTGCGCAGAACGACCTGCGCTGTTGGGCTCTGCCTGCGCGCAAGCACTGAGGCCGGGACTGCGGCCGCCGCAACGCCGAGCGCAAGCGCTGCAACGCCACAGCTCAGCGCATATCTGACACGACGCCGCCACGCCACGATCGTCACATCATACGGCGCTCGCCGACGACGCCACTTCTGAGCTGGCGCCGAGGCTCGCGACCGCCTGCACGCAGGGAGCGCCGAGCATGATCAACGAGGCGGCCGGCCGCCCAGGGGGCGACCGCCTGCACGCGGGGACGGCCGGCTCAGGTGGGGTCTCCCGGCGGCGCCAAGCCTGCCCTGCGCGCCCATTCGACCGTGCGCGTCAGCGTGTCGGACAGAGGCGTGTAGCGCAGACGAAGCTCACGCGTGGCGCGCGATCCGTCGTAGCGGTGGCCGTGGAGCAGAGTCTCAACGCGTTCTAGGCAGAGCGGGGATCTGATCCCGAACGGTCGAAGCACGGCGTCGGCCACGGTGGCGCCTGCATGTGCGAAGGGGGCGGGGATCACTCTGACCGTGTACTTGACGCCGGAGATCGCCGCAAGCAGGTCGAGGGCCTGCCGAGATTGCACCGTCGTGCCGTTGAGTATGTATCGCTCGCCTGGCGTGCCGAGGTCAGCGGCGAGCAGATGAGCCTGCACCACGTCGTCGATGTCGACGATGCTGAGGTGAGTGTCGAGGAACACGCGCAGGCGTCGATTGAGGTAGGCGATGATGATTGCGCCATTGCCCGTGCTTCGCGGCGGCCCCTGGACTGAGGAGGGGTTGAGCGCGAGAACATCGACACCCTCCTGCGCCCCGATCGCGAAGGCGAGCTGCTCCGCTTCACGCTTCGAGCGTTCGTAGACGGACAGGTAGCGGCCCCGGTGAGGCGAATGCTCCGTTGCGACCGTCCCCTTCGTCTCGCCGATCACAGCAGCGGAGGAGGTGATCACGACGCGGCGAACGCGGGCGCCTGCGGCCGCCTCGACTACGTTTGCGGTCCCTTCGACATTGGTCCTTACAAGCCGCTGCGGATCCTTAGGGCAGTGCGAGTTGACGCCTGCGACGTGGTATACGAGCTCGCACCCTCGGAGCGCCTCCTTCAGCGCTTTCGGGTCGAGAACGTCGCCGCGAACGACATGCGCGCCCTTCGCCGCGAGAGAGAGCGCGGCCTGCTCGCTGCGGGCGAAGCCGACAACGGTCTCGCCACGCTGCCGCAGCGCGGAGGCGAGCGCGCCGCCAATGAACCCTCCGCCGCCTGTGAGCAGGACTCGACCCATCAGGGCGTACGCGCCTCGCAGCGCGCCTCGCGCGCGAGCTGCGCTGCCCCCTGAGGCTCGGGGATCGCCGGCTCCTCGGTGCTCGCCGCCCGCTCGAGGGCGGGCTGGCTTCGCTGCCCTCCCACTGGACCCCGCGCTGCTCTGCCCACCTGCCCCCCGATTGGCTGTTGCGTCCCGTCGCGCTTCTGCGCCCTGACTCTCTGGCGTGCTGTCGCTGCGCTCTGCGCTTCGCATGAGACCATGAACTGCCTCACGCCGTCCATCACGGCGGCTGGGTCGTCGTCAGCCCGAACGGTGATCGGCGCTCCGAAGCTCACGCGGATCGTGTGGCGTGCAAAGCGGCCTCCGCTCTGCGGCCGCGCCATCCAGCGGCTGCCCACAGGCATCGCCGCCGCTGTGCCCGAGACGTGGATAGGCACGATCGGGAGGCGGTGCGCGGCGGCGAGCGCCGCCGCGCCGAGGTGCAGAGGCCCTATTCGACCGTCGCGCGAGCGCGTGCCCTCTGGGAACAGCAGGATGCTCCAGCGGGCGTCCATGAGCGGATGCAGCTGGGCGAGCGTTCTTGCCCTGCTGCGAGGGGCCCGTCGCTCGAGGGGCACTGTGCCGAACGCGAGAGAGACCGCGCGTGCGAGCATGCGGTCGGTGTAGAAGTAGTCGGCGGCGGCGGCGACGGCGGTGCGCCTGCGCAACCGTGCCGGCAGGCAGCGCAGGATCACCGGCGTGTCGACGTGGCTGCAGTGGTTTGCGACGAACACCGCCGGTCCAGGAAGAGCTTGGAGACGTTGTCTGCCGCTGACCTCCCGACGCGCGTAGAAGGCGATGATCGGAGCGAACAGGCTGCAGATCGAAAGCTCCCGGAGCAGGCGCGCAGGCAGTGTGCGCGACCAGGGCTGGTCGGCATCGGCGAGTCGGACGCGGGGGTTGGTCGCCATCGGTGCTGTCCATGTTTACTCCTGTCCTGGGCGAAGGTTTCGCGGCGTGCCTGCGAACGCGTGGCCTCGCGAGGGCGCCAGACGACCACGCCGCCGGCCCAAGCCGCCGCGCCTCCGGTGCCAGGCGATCACGCCGCCGGCGCCAGAGGACCTTGCCGCCGCCCTCAGACGATCTTGCCGGGGTTGAGGTTGCCCTTTGGGTCGGCGCCATCGAACAGGCCCCGAAGCATCGCGACTCCAGGCGCGGAGATGTCGTCGGCAAGCCACCTCGCGTGCTCTGTGCCGACTGCGTGGTGGTGGGAGAGGGTGCCGCCGTTGTCGATGAAGGCCTGTTGGATCGCCGACTTCACGACGTCGTACTGCTCGAGCATCATCTCGCTGCCCGCCGTCGGCCGGAAGGCGAAAGTGAAGTACAGGCAGGCGCCTGAGTGGTAGCTGTGGGAGAGGTGGCACATCAGGTAGCCCTGCACCCCGAGGCCCTGAAACGCTCCATGGGCGGTGGAGGTGACGGCGTCGTAGAGGCTCGCGAGCCGGCTCCATGGTGCCGCCGTCTCGGAGACGTCGGCGGGCACGCCGCGGTCGAGCAGAAAGTCGCGTATGTATGGCAGGTCGAACTTCTTCTGGTCGTACAGCGCGCCTGGGCCCTCGCCGATGCACAGCGCGCCGTGGCGCTTGACGATCCTCCCGACGCATCTGCGTTGAGCTGCGACTCCTCCCGCGCTGCCCTCAAAGCCTATGAAGGAGAGGCACATCTGGCGGGTGTCGAAGTGCAGTCGCCGCGTCAGCACCTCGGCAAGCGCCCTGCTCTGCAGCCGCTCGAGCAGAGTTGGGCGGACGCGTGCTGCGAAGGAGAACCTCGTCTCGGGTCCGTCGGAGACGCGCGTGACCGAGACGGAGCACTCGCTCGCGGCGATCTCTGCGACCGCGGCGAGGCCCGCCTGAAAGGTGGGGAACAGGTAGCCGAGGATCTGTCTGCGCTCAGGCAGCGCTCGCACCTCGATCGTCGCCTCCGTGATGATCCCAAGCCGACCCTCGCTCCCGATCACCATCTCGCGCACGCTTGGACCCGTCGAGCTCGCCGGCACAGGTCTCGTGACGAGCATGCCCGCAGGCGTGACGACGCGCAGCGCACGCGTGATGTCGCAGATGTCGCCGTAGCGGTCAGACTGCATGCCAGAGGAGCGCGTCGCGATCCAGCCGCCGAGGGTGGAGTGGGTGAAGGAGTCGGGGAAATGCCCGCAGGTGAAGCCGCGCGCAGCGAGCTGCCGCTCGAGATCCGGCCCAAAGACGCCCGCCTGCACCTGCGCGAGACGGGAGGCCGTGTCAATGGACAGCACCCTGTTCAAACGCTCGAGATCGACGGATATCACGGGGCGATGCTCATGGGGCGGAGGCTCGAGCGACCCGGAGATCGACGAGCCGCCACCGAACGGGATCAGCACCGCGTCGGCGTCGAGGCCCGCCTCCATCACGGCCTGCACCTCGAGCTCGCTGTCTGGGCGCACTACGACGTCGGGCAGGCGAGGGAACTCGCCGCGCCGCTGCCTGACGAGGTCACGCAGGGACTTGCCCCGCGCGTGTGCTGCCCGCTCCACAGGGTCGACTGTGAGGCTGTCGTCTCCGATGGCCTGCTGGAGCGCCGACCGCAGCGAATCTGGAAGCCTCGACTCTGGCACCGCGAGATCGGAAAGTCGCGCTGGAGCAGTCGGGGGGCGGCGGACATCCACCCCGAGCGCCTCCTCTATGAAAGGCGCAAAGGCGGGCTTGTCATCGCAGCTGAACTCGATGCCCTCGACTCCCCAGCCCCACCACTTCATCGCAGCCATGGCGGGAATCCTGACGGATCGCGCCCCGCCTTCGCGGTGCGGCTGATGTGGCTGTCGGTTTGTCATGTGCGCAGCACCGGATGCCCGCGGCTGGGCGGGCGTCCGGGTCGGTCGAGGGGGCGGCGGGCCTGGCGGGTGCGCCAGGCGCGCGCGCCCGGCATCTCCGCAGGCTCGCTGAAGCTCGGGTTTCGCACTTTTTGGGCTCGGCGGGTCCAGGCCGGCACCTGAGAGCTGAGCCGGCAGCCCGTTGGGGAAGGGTTGTGGCTGGCAGCTCCGGGCGGGCGTCGAGCGCGTCGTGCTGAGCGTGACGGTTGCCTGGCGGGCGGGCCGATCGTGGCTTGTGGTGGGCTCAATGAGAAGGAGCACCGGAGGCTTCCGCGAAGCGGTGGTTGTCAATCAATCTCCGCGCCTGGGTGGGGGCCTGTTCGCGGCCTCCAACGGAGGTTCGCCGCCGATGCTCCTTCATGCTCCCGCTTCGCTGGATGAGCTGCTTCTCCTCTTCGCGCCCTGCTTCACCAAGCCCACCTTCCAGACCTTCCGCGCGCTGGTTCTCGGCCAGGTCTCCCAGACCCGGCTGCGGTGCGTGACGGGGATGCTGACTGGCGCACGGCTCTCGGCGGTCTGCCATCACGCTCGCGCCCGCCGGTTCTTCAGTGATGCGCGCGGGTGCGTGGATGAGCTCTCCCTGACGGTGGCGGAGCTGATCGCAGAGCGGCTGCGTGCGCCCGGCCAGTCGCTGACTGTGCCGATCGACGACACATTGCTCAGGCGCAGGGGAAGCAGGACCTTCGCCACCGGCTGGCATCACGACGCGACCGCCAACAGCCGGCGAGGGACGGTCGCGTGGGGCAACAATTGGGTCATGGCCGGGATCAACGTCGAGCTGCCGTTCCTCGAGCGGACCGTCTGCCTGCTGGTCGCCTTCAGGCTCCGCCGCCCAAGGCGCAGGGAGATCCCCAAGCACAAGAGCGACCCCGAGCGGCCCTCGAAGCGCAGGCTGGCAAGGCAGATTCTGCGCCTGCCGCGCGCTTGCCGTCCCGCATGATCCACGCAGTCGGCGACCCCGCCTGCGCCTCGGGCGCCCTCGCCGAGCTCCCCGCCAACGTGACGATGACCCCACGCCTGCGCATGGACGCCGCGCTTTACGAGCCCGCGCCGCCGCGTCCACCGCAGGGGCAGCGACGACGTGGCCGCCCCCCGAAGAAGGGAGCAGGGCTCCCCAGCCTGCAGCAGATCGCGGCTGGCCCCGCAACCGAATGGGTCGAGGCGGCCGTCCGCCGCTACGGCAAGAGAGCGCAGGTGACGATCCGCAAGCGCGGCCCCTGGAGGACGATGGACGAGGTCGAGCTCGCGAGCCTCGAATGGATCGATTGATGCAACCACCGGCGGCTGCATCGCGCCTGTGGCAACATGCCGCCAGCGGAGCTCGAGCGCTTGACCCGGAACGCACCGTAGCCTCGATCAGAGCCGGGGCGAGCCAGCCCGCGCCGGTTGGCTATCGTGGTGTGTGTGGAGCCTCGCAGCAGCGATGAACTCGGCACCTTGAGACGCCGTGCGGTGCCGCCGGCAGCCCTGCGATGATCCAGCCGTGAACGAGGCGTCGGAGCGGGGCTCTCTGCCCCAGTACGACAACCCTCCGGTCAGGGAGATCGTGGGCGCCGCGCAATTCAGGGCGCTGCCCAGATTCGGGTTGCCCGAGATCGTCCGGTTCGGCGAGGCTCTCGAGGGCTACGAGTTGCGGGAACTTCAGCCGCAGCTCCCACCTCTCCAGGAGGGACCCCCGGGACGGCCGGGACCGGCGCAGCTCTTGCTTGCGGTTGGGCCGCAGCCGCAACGCGCGTTGTACTTCCGCCAACCGGACGAGCGCTTTGTCGCCCAGGTCCAGCAGGATCGCATCGCGATCAACGAGCGACGCCTCGCGCCGGACCGCGAACAGGCCCCGTCTTCGGAGCACGTATGGTCGGAGCTCGACCGTCTCGCAACGCAGGTCGGCTCAGAGCTGGTCTCCGACAGCGCAGATCACGGTCCCAGTCGCTCAACGTACGTTGAGCTGACGTATGTCAACGTGATCACGCCGGCTGATGGCGTCTGGCAGGACCACGGCGAACTGCATCGCGTACTCTCCATCGTCTCGCCATCCGCCGGGGTGGAGCCGTGGTCCAGCGTCGAGCGGGCATCCGTTCGCTTTAGCTTCCCGCTACTCGAGTCCGATAGATTTCGGGGTCGGCTGCATGTTTCAGCGGAGCCGGCGTTCGACGGAGGGACCCCAATCTTTAACCTCAATCTGATCGCGCGACGAATCGTCGACGTGCCGGGGTCGCTGGAGACCGTGTTTGCCGCCTGCCATTGCGACGCAGTCCGTTCGTTTACGGCGATCACAACCCCCGAGATTCAGGCGCACTGGGGCCGCACACGATGACGACCGCCACCGCAACACCCCCCCTGAGCGAGAGGTCAACGGAGCAGCCGGAGCAGCTCGCCTATGAGTCGAGAACCCCACCGACAGACGCTGATCTCGCGGCTCGGCGTCAGGATGCTCCCTCGCTCGTCCCCTTCGGCGAGGCCTTGCGAGAGCTTGTCGTGCTGGATGTCAACTGGGACAGCTACGGCGCGCTGCCACCATCGCGTGAGGCTCTAGAGCACGCTTGGCGGATGACGAACGTGCTTGTCGAACATGGCGTGCCTGTGCCGCAGGTCTTCCCGACTCGGAGGGGTGGGATACAGCTCGAGTGGCATCTCTCGCATGCCACCTTAGAGTGGGAGATCGACCCCGAACCCAGATCGGGAGTCTTCATCTTCGACGATCACGAATCGGGCGAGCGCATTGACGGGGAGATGCCCGCCGACCTCGATCGACTCGCGCAGGCAGTAGCGCGTATCTCGGCTGTGTGAGCGATTCGACAGAAGGGCCACCGCAGAACGACCCTGCGATCGTCGATACCGACGATCTGCTTCGGCGCGTGCCGAATCGACCGAAGATGGTTGCGGCCGAGAGCGGCGGCAGGCTGCGGCCGTCGTCTGCCGCGCTCGAGCTGCGAGATGGTGAGGCCGGCTGCTCAGTCCACGTCCAAGCACGCTTGCCGAACCCTCGAGACCCGCTGATCGTTCTCGAAGGGCACTGTCGAGATTGGGGCGTGGCGACTGCCACGGCAGGCGACGCCCGAGACCAAGACCGGCATCGGGTCGTGGGTGCGCCGCGGACAGATCACCCTCCACGAGCGGACGACCCTGCGCACGCCGAAGTGGTGCCGACCGCAACGTCTCGAACGGCGCAGAAGCGCCATTTCCGTGCTCTCGCCGCGAGGATGACCTTTGTCCAAGAGCCAGTCATGACTTCGCAGTGCAGCTAGAGACCGGCCCACGCCGACCGGCGTTGTCGTAGAACCCGGGGCTGTGCTTCGCGAGCTCCGCGATCAGCCACTCGATTACGCCGGAGAGCCGCAGCCTGCGCTTGTGGAACGCGCTGCGCTCCGGCAGGCACGGGAACAGGTGCCCCAAGCGCCGGCGTGCAGCAACCAAGAACCGCGGATCGGACGGGATACCCGTCGCTGCCTGATGAGCGATGCACGAGGTGATGACCTCCGCGTCGGTGATCCTCCGGCGAGCGTCTCCTGGCCTCTTGGGCAGGAGACCGTCCACCGTGCAGTAAACAGCTGTGAGCAGCGGGTCGAGGTGGGCGTCGATCGAGGCCCCCTTGGGTCGGCGGTGACGTTCAGCACCGCCGACTTCGACCTACCTGCTTACCTCCCCTTCCCCGACTTCGCGACCACCCAGGCCGTGTCACCACTCATCTAGGGACCACTCGACTTCGGCGCCCTCAGCGCGGACGCGGCGGCATACAGCATCTCCGTGCAGGTGGCGAGCGGAATCGAGGTCGAGTCGACGATCACGTGGTAGAGGCGGGGGTCACGGATGTCGACTCCGTAGAAGTGCTTCGCGTAGGCGAGGTGGGCGCGGTCGAGCTCGCGAAGGCGGTGCGTCGCCGTCTGCTCGTCGATTCCCTGCAGGTCCATCGCCTGCCTGATCCTCGCGTTCTGGGGCCCGTCCAGGCGGACCCTGAGCACGCCCCGCTCGTTGCGCAGCAGCACGACGCCGGCTCTGCCGACGATCACGCCTTCGCCGGTCTTCGCCTGGCGAAGCAGGACCTCCTCAGTCGCGCGCCGGAAGTCCTCTGCGGTCGGCGTCCTCGCAGGCACGCTCGTAGGCGCCCCTGTGTCAGCGGCGAGGAAGCCGCTGAGCAGGCGTTCGAGCCAGCGCGCTGGGACCTGCTCGTCGTGGAGCTCGGCCTCATCGATGCCGACAGCGAGAGCGTGTGCGACCGCCGCCGGTATCGCCCTGTCTATGAACGGCACCTGAAGCCGGTCGGCGAGCTGGCGGCCGATCCGCCCGCCTCCCGCTCCATAGGAGCTCGAGATCGCGACGAGGCGGACGTGCGTCCCATCCTCCACTCCTGCTCCACCTGATGGCTCGCCCGCCTGCTCCATCCTGCCCCTGCGCCTCAGCTCGCCTTCAGCAGAGCCTTCTGCAGCGATGATGCGAAGCCCTCGCTCGTGAACGTCGCGCCGGTCACGACGTTTATTTCAGCACTTTGCGCCTGCAGGGCCTCGCTGCGCAGAATTGGGGCGACGCGTTCGCTGATGAACAGCGACTGCGGATGTTCGGTTGGCAGCTGCACTGCCTTCACATCGACGAGCTTGCCGTTCTGCTCGTCGATCGCAACCTGGACCGGGCCGTATGGGGTTTCGATCACGGGCCCCGTGAACGTTCCAGAGACGCCCGCGCCTGAGCCCGATCGTTTGGCCTGGGGCGATGCGGAGCCCCCGCCGCCAGAGCCTTCCGAGCTCGCCGCAGCGCCGCCAGAGCCTTCTTCTCCACCGCTTTCGCGGCCTGATGCGCTCGATCTCGGCCCTGCAGGGCCTTCTTGCTGCGATTCTTCGCCCGCGCCCGCGCGCCCTGCGCCGACTCCTGACCCACTGCCTCCTCGTGTCTGTCGGGAGGCGGACCGGGACTCAGCCGGAAGAACGATCTTCGCGCCGGTTCCCTTGCCGCTGCTTCGGATGTAGATCACGACGAGCACGACGACGAGCGCGATCGTCGCCGCGGTCCCGAGCGCTCTGCGGATGAACGCGAGCCGTTTGTTGCCTATCAAGTGGTCATCCCTTCATCTCGTCGCTGAGACCCGCGGGCGTCACTCGGTCTCAGCCCTTCGCTGAGGACCCAGCGCTCACGCTTCCAGCAGTGAACGATTCGGTTGCGCCCGTATCTGCGACGCTTGCGGCGAGGTACGGCTCGACTGTCGCCGAGTAGGAGATCGTGTCGTCGTCGAAGATCACGATCGCGCCGTGGCGCGGAAGCGTCGCAGCCCATTCGGCCCCAGGCCTGCCCATCGCGAACGCCGCGGTCGCGTAGGCGTCGGCGAGCGCGAGGTTCCAGCCGACGATCGTCACGGACAGCACGCCCTGCGGGGGGCCGCCTGTGTGCGGGTCGATTATGTGGCGGCCGCGCTCGTACTCGCCTGAGGTCGCGACCGCCCCGTCACGAAGCGCGAGCACTGCTGCGAGCGCATCCCGCCGCCGCGGATGCTGCACGCCCACCCGCCACGCGTCGGCCCCAGGCGGCGCGCCAGCCAGCCGGATGTCGCCGCCGCCGTTGACGCACCAGCTCTCAGCGCCGGCGCTGCGCAGTATCCGCGCCGCGCCCTCGAGTGCCCATCCCTTCACGAACCCGGATGGGTCGACTTCTCCAGGCGCCCGTCCTGACGCGGTGACGTCGAAGTAGCCTCGAGTCTGACCACGCAGTCTCTCGCATTGCATCAGCACTGAGAGCACGCTCGCCTCGGCGTCCTCGAGGGAGAGCTCATGCCGGTTCAGCCTGCTGATCTCGCTGTCGTGGCGGTAGGTGCTGAACTTCTCGTCAACGGAGCGCAGCCACGCGAAGGCGCGGTCGATCGCCTCAGGTTCGAAGCTGCGCCCGGAAGCCTGCAGGATCACGGGTATGCCCATCACGTTCTCGACGGCCGTCATCATCCCGCTCTCGACTGCGCGTCTCATGCCGCGAGTGCGAAGCGCTCGGTGTGGAGCTGATCGTCGGGAACCTTCAGTGCCCGCAGCGAGCGCAGTGTCGCCTCGATCATCTCCGCTGGACCGCAGACATAGACGTCGCGCTGCGCGACGTCTGGGACGAGCTTCGCGAGCCTGCTCGGTGAGAGCAGGGCAGCGCCCTCGCCGCGGCGGTGGTCGCCGACGAGCAGGCGGAATCTCGCCTGGGGCAGCTTCGCGAGCTGTTCGAGCTCCCGCTCGAACACCGCTTCCCTCTTGCTCAGCACCCGGTGGAGAAGCACGACGTCGACTTTGCCAGCGAGCTCCTCGAAGAGCGCCCGCAACGGCGTGATGCCGATCCCGCCGGCGATCAGCAGCACGCGTTCGCGTCTGCGGACGGCGGAGGTGAACACCCCGAACGGTCCTTCGGCGATCACCTTCGTCCCAGGCTCGAGATCTCTCAGCCTGCGCGTGAAGTCGCCGACCGCCTTCACGGTCAGCCGGAGCGATCGACCGTCTGGTGCCGCTGAGAGCGAGAACGGGTGCGACTGCCACCACCGTCCCTTCGTCAGGAAGCGCCACAGCATGAACTGGCCAGGCTCGATGCGCAGGCGGTGAAGGTCTCTGCCAGTCACCTCTATGCTCGTCACGCCCTCGGCCTCGGTGGTGACCGCTCTCACCCTCAGCCCGTGGCGCAGTGCCGCCTGCGCGGGGCGCCACACCCGGTAGACCAGCAGCAGCGCGAGCGTTGCTGCGTAGAGTGAGATCCAGTAGTCCGCCTGGATCGGGTGGGCGGCGAATTCATTCCCAGTCGGTATCTGGTGGAAGTAGGCGAGGGCGATCCCCGCATATATCGTGAGGTGCAGGTGGTACCAGCCCTCATAGCTGAGCCTGCGCCTCACGATGAACAGCGAGGCGAACACGACGAGCAGCATCAGCGCTGTGCCGACGGTCGCAGTCACCATCCCTGGGTAGACATCGATGAGGCGCGAGATCTCAGCGCCGAAGCTGATCTTGTCTGCGAGGGAGTAGCCCGCGGTGATCAGCATCACGTGTGCGACGACGAGAGCTATGCAGAGCTTGCCGTTGAAGGCGTGCCAGGAGCTCATCTCGTCGAAGCCGAACAGCCGCTCGAGCGCGGGCACGCGTGCGAGCATCACGAGCTGCAGAAGCGCGAGATAGACGGCGATGAGGCCGGTGAGCCTGCCGAGGCTCGTGAATCCTTCTGCGCGCCCATGAACGCCGGAGATGCCTCCGCCCTTCAGCCACAGCCAGACGATCACGACGCCGTTCGCGGCGATGATCCCCGCGACTGCGACGCCCACAGCGACATCGCGCCGATTCGAGCGCGCCCGTGCCCGCGGCAGCCGTGCGTGCTCGAGAGCGACTGCTCCGTCCATCGCCTCGAGATCGCTCGACATCGACATTGGCGCCTTCCAGGAAACCCGATTCGCCTAAGCGTCTGATTGCGCGGTCCTGAGAAACCGCTCAGGAACTCAACCAGAGGGATCGTCCTCAGCCATCCGTTCAGGCTCGCGCCGACCCGTCGAGTGCCGCCCTCTGCGCGCTAAGGGGACGCCCGCCCGCTGCCGATGAAGCCATGTGCCGCTCCTCGAGGCTGACTTTCACGCCCTCTGCAGAGACACCCTCCGAGCTGCCCGGCGACGGGCCTCCCGGTTCACGCGCAGACGCGCCTCTCAGTCGCTCCGCACGCCGACCGTTCACACCCCCCGCACGCCGAGCCCCCAAACGCCGACCCTCCACACCCCGCGCACGGATCGGCTGCGCTCGCTTCGGCCCCTGCGCTCGGCGCCGCTGCTCGCCGCGATGCTTCTCGCTGTGCTGCCGAGCGCAAACGTGCTGGCGCGCGGGCAGGGAGGGACGGGGCCGATCGCCGCCACCACCGCAGGGAGGCAGCCTTCTGCCGTCGTTGCGGGGACGCGGAGCGGGGTCACCATTCAGGGGGACCTCTCGCCTGCTTCGATCGCCCACTGGTGGGATTCCTTCTCGCCGCTTCCGTCTTCGCTCGACCACCTCCTCAGGCGCCCCGCTTCAGCCGCTGCCGCCAGCAGCGCCCCGATTCCCGCTGCGATCGTCTCATCGCACACCACACTCCGTCCTCTCACCGTCACTGAGCGGCTGCTCAGCAGCTCCCTGTCAGGCGCTGCGACGCATGGCCTGCTCGTCGCCTACGCGGTGGACGAGCAGGTCGCTGGCCAGTTTGAAGTGATGATCGGCGCACGCCGCGCGCGAAGCCTTCACATCTCTGGCTTCAGAGCAGCAGCGCTGCCGAGGTGGTACCCGGCCCAGACTGTCATCGCGATGCATCTGCTCGTCACGATGCACGCTGCGAAGGGCCGCCTCCGGATCCACTTCCTGCCGCACACACGCAGGGAGCTGAGGCGCCTGCGAAGCCTTGCCCTCACCGTCCGACTCGTGGTTCGCAACGCCTCGCGCGAGGCGCCGAAGGCGATGTTCGTGCGCAGGGAGGTGACGCTTCGCGGCTGAGTGACTAGGATCGATGTGGGCCGCCGCGGTCGCAGTGACCGTCGCGCGCCTCAGGCGCCGCTGCGAGCGCGGCGTGCCAAGGGATACGCGTCCAACGCAGAGGAGCAACATGGCATCCATCGCACCAGAGCGCGACCATCGATCGCACACGCAAGCGCAGATCGCCCAACTGTCGATCAACACGATCAGGGCGCTCGCGATGGACGCAGTCCAAGAGGCGAACGCAGGGCACCCTGGCACCGCGATGGCGCTTGCACCGCTCGGCTACACGCTGTTCACGCGGGAGATGCGCTTGAACCCGCGCAACCCGGCCTGGCCGAACAGAGATCGGTTCGTGCTCAGCGCCGGCCACGCCTGCATGCTCCAGTACGCATTGCTGCACCTGACGGGGTTCGACCTCTCCCTTGCCGACCTCCAGCAGTTCCGCCAGTGGGGATCCAAGACGCCTGGACATCCTGAGCGCGGGTGTGTGCCCGGCGTCGAGGTGACGACGGGGCCGCTTGGCCAGGGGTTCGGCAACGCGGTTGGGATGGCGATCGCGGAGCGGTTCCTCGCCGAGCGCTTCAACAGGCCGTCGCTTTCGATCGTCGACCACCGCACCTACGTCATCTGCTCTGATGGCGACCTGATGGAGGGAGTCAGCCAGGAGGCCGCCTCGCTCGCGGGGCAGTTCGCGCTTGGCAAGCTCACCGCGATCTATGACGAAAACCACATAACGATCGACGGCTCGACAGCGATCTCCTTCGACGGGGAGGATCATCTCGCTCGCTTTGCCTCATGTGGCTGGCATGTGCAGCGGGTCGCCGACGCGGAGGACATCGACGCGATTGCGGCTGCGCTTCGCGCTGCCCGCGCGGAGAGCCGGCGGCCGTCGTTCATCGCGCTGCGCTCCCACATCGCGCACCCTGCTCCAAACGCACAGGACACAGCGAAAGCTCATGGGGCGCCACTCGGCGAGGATGAGGTGAAGGCGACAAAGCGGGTGATGGGCCTCGACCCGGAGCTCACCTTCCAAGTCGACGATCGCGTCTACGAGCACATGAGCCTGCTCGACGCCGGTGCGGAGGCTGAGCGTCAGTGGGAGCGGGCGGTGGGACAGTGGCGCGAGGCCCTGCCAGAGCTCGCGAGCGACTGGGACCTCGCCCTGCAGGGCCGTCTGCGTCCGGGCTGGGAGGAGCTGCTGCCGAGCTTCTCCTCAGAGCAGCCGCTCGCGACGAGGGCGGCGGGTCAGAAGGCGATGGCGGCGTTTGGCGGCTTTGCTCCGACGATGATCGGTGGGGCGGCGGATCTCGTCGAGTCGACGAAGACCGTCTTCGAGGGAGCGGGCCTGTTCAGCTCCGTGCACAGCGGTCGCAACGTGCCCTTCGGCATCAGGGAGCACGCGATGGGAGCGATCGTCAACGGCGCCTGCGCCCACGGTGGGATCGTGAAGCCATACGGCTCGACGTTCCTCATCTTCTCTGATTACATGCGCCCAAGCGTGCGGCTGTCGGCACTGATGAGGCTGCCCGTCGTCTGGGTGTGGACCCACGACTCCATCGGCCTCGGCGAGGATGGTCCCACCCATCAGCCGATCGAGCATTGCGCCTCGCTGCGGGCGATCCCAAACCTGTGGGTGCTTCGGCCCGCTGATGCGAACGAGACCTCCTTCGCCTGGCAGATCGCGCTGCAGCGCGACGATGGCCCTGTCGCGCTCATACTCTCGCGTCAGGCGACCCCTGTACTGGCGCGCGACGATTTGTCGCTGCGCCCTGGCGCGGTGGCGCCAGATGCGGTGGCGCCCGATCGGGTGATGCCCGACGCGGTGGCGCCAGATGCGGTGGCGCCCGATCCGGTGCTGGCCGCTCCCGTCGCACCCGCCGGGGCGTTGCCTGAGACCTCCTCCCAGCGCGGGGACCTCGCACGTTCTGCGAAGGGGGTCCTCCAGGGTGGCTACGTGCTCTGGGACTCGCGTGCGCAGGAGGATGCCGACCTGCAGCTGCTCATCATCGCGACTGGAACCGAGGTCCACCCCGCGCTGCAGGCGGGGCGCATGCTCGCGGGGGAAGGCCTGTCGGTGAGGGTCGTCTCGATGCCCTGCCTCGAGCTCTTCGAAGCTCAGCCGAAGGACTACCAGGACTCGGTGCTGCCGCAGTACGTGAAGGCGCGCATCGCCGTTGAGGCGGCGGCAAGCATCAGCTGGTGGAAGCTCGTCGGCCGGCGGGGAGAGGTCGTCGGCATCGATCACTTCGGTGCCTCTGCGCCTGGGGGCGTCCTGCTTCAGAAGTTCGGCTTCACGACGGAGGCGATCGCAGAGCGCGCACGCGCGCTGCATCAACGCGTCTGCGCCGGCGATTCGTCCTGACCGCGACCACATGAAGAAGGAGGCACCCCCATGCCCTCAGCGCAGCTCTCACGTCTGCACCGCCTCTCCGCGCTTGGCCAGAGCGTTTGGGTCGACTTTCTCTCCAGGGAGGAGATCCACGGTGGCCGCCTTCAGGAGCTGATCGATCAGTACGCCGTCGTCGGCGTCACATCGAACCCGACGATCTTCCAGCAGGCGATGAGCACCGGCGATGCCTATGACGAGCAGATGAAGGAGCTCTCGGAGCAGGGGCTCGACGCGAAGGAATGCTTCTGGCGGATGGCGGAGAGGGACATCACGGATGCCTGTCGGCTGCTGCTGCCGCTGTGGGAGGCGGGCGCTGGGCGCGACGGCTACGTCTCACTCGAGGTCGACCCTGCGCTCGCCTATGATGCGCTCGCGACCTACAACGAGGCGGTCGACCTCCATCGCCGCATCGATCAGCCGAACCTGCTCGTGAAGATTCCTGCGACGAAGCCTGGGCTCGCTGCGATCGAGGATGTGATCGCGAAGGGCAAGTCGATCAACGTCACGCTGATCTTCTCCCTGCAGCGCTACGCCGAGGTCGCAGAGTCCTACATTCGCGGCATCGAGCGGCTCACGGCCGACGGAGGCGACCCCTCGGGCGTCGCCTCTGTCGCAAGCTTCTTCGTCTCGCGCATAGACACAGAGGCCGATCGCCGCATCGAGGAGCTTCGTGCGGACTCCTCGCTCCTTGGCAAGCTCGCCGTCGCCAACGCACGTCTCGCCTACCAGCGATACCTGAAGATCTTCTCAGGCCACCGCTGGGAGCAGCTCGCCGCGAAGGGCGCTCAGCCGCAGCGGCTGCTCTGGGCTTCGACGTCCACGAAGAACCCTCATTATCCTGACACGATGTACGTCGATCAGCTCATCGGCCCTGACACCGTCAACACGATGCCTGAGCAGACCCTAGCCGCCTTCCAGGACCATGGCGGCCTCGAGCCCACGCTGCGCGTTGGCGTGCCAGCCGCGGAAAGGCTGCTTCAGCGGCTCGCGGCCGCAGGGGTCGACTATGACGATCTCACGGAGACCCTCGAGCGGGAGGGCGTCGAGAAGTTCCAAGCGTCCTACTGCGCTCTGCTGGAGGCGATCTCTCAGAAGATCGGGGCGCTCTCGCCTGCCTGACCGTGGCGCGCTCCTCGCCGCAGCGCACAGGCATCGCGGCGCGCCGCGCCCTCGCAGCTCTTCGTGGGGCCGTCTCCGTTCGCCGGACCCAGACGTTCGCCGGCAACGTCCCGATGCCGGCGCGAGAACGCTCGCGCTGGATCGTGATGGCCTCAGTGCTCTGCCTCTGCCTCGCCGCCCTCAGCGCGGTCGCAAGCGGGCTTCTCGGCACGCTGCCGCAACCGCCGCCGCTGCCGCCGCCGACGGCGACGCCGACCGCCTCGAGCGCGGCCAGCGTGAGCCTCGCCTCCCAGAGCAGGACATACATCTCCGACGAGCAGGCGGGCGCAGCGCACTCTCGCTCCTCTGCACTGTTGCAGGCGGGCGCAACGCACTCTCGCCCGCTCCGCGGTGATGGGGGCGTTCGTTCCGGCTCATCAGGCAAGCGCGGCGAGAGGTCTCGCTCTCAGACCGTGGGCGGGACTCAGACCGATCGTCGAGGTGCCAGCGGCCTCGCCGACCTGGCGGGCGACCTCGCAGGGTCACCGGAGAGCTTCGGCACCCTCGAGGAGCCGTTCGTGTCGAGCAGGTGGGTCGCGGGCTTCTACCGGATATATGAAGAGGCCGAGAAGGCGTTTCACGTCAACTGGCTTCTCATCGCTTCGATACACAGCCAGGAGACGGCGTTCTCGACTGCAGAGGGCACATACCACGGTCTCAACTATCTGCACTGCTGTGGTGGGCCGATGCAGTTCAACGTCCGCAACGGCCCTGTGAGCACGTGGGACCTCGTTGCAGACTCATACCGCTACGCGCCGCGCCCGCGGTTCTACAACCACATGACGAAGCATCACCCGTCGATATACGACGACTTCGACGCGATCATGGCCGCGGCGCACCTGCTCTCTCTCGATGGTGCGAGCTACGCACTCAACGATTCCGCCTGGTGGGCAGCCTACGATTACTATGGACATGGCGAAGGTGGGGTCATCTACGCGGACGAGGTTCTCGCGCGCGCGATCAACTGGTCACAGCGCGGCTTCTGCCCGACCTGCACAGTCCCTGGCTCGCTGCTCGATGCGGTCGATGCCGCCTACGGTGCGCCTGTGCTCAGCGCGCTGCGCGCACAGGCACAGCGGGGCTCAGCGCCTGCAGCCGACGCAAGCACGCAGGCCGCGGCCCGTCCACGCGGCAAGCCCGGCGCTGAGGCGAGCCCGCGACCCGCCGCCCAAGCCGCCTCGCGGCGCAGAGCGCGAAGCGGCCCATAGCAGTCGCAGAGATCCTCAGGGGGCTGCTCTCGCTTGCGCGAGCATCTGCCCTGCGACTCTGTCTGTCGCAAGGCGCGTGCCGCCGAGCAGCCGCCTCGTCAGCTGCGCCCTGCGGAAGTAGAGGGGCGCGTCGTGCTCCCAGGTTGCGCCTATGCCGCCATGGACTGCGATCATCGTCCTCGAGGCGTACTCGAGCGCGCGACCCGCGACGCAGCGTGCCGCGTTCGCCGCGAGCGGGAACTGCTCAGGGGCGCCTTCACGAGACCAGCCTGCGTAGTAGAGCAGCGAGCGTCCGTTCTCCAGCTGACGCAGAACCTCCGTCAAGCTGTGCTTCACCGCTTGGTAGGAGCCGATCGGCCGGCCGAAGGTGTGCCGCTCCTTCGCGTAGGCGACGGAGATCTCGAGTGCCGCTTCGACCGCTCCGATCGACTCTGCGGCGATCAGCGCCTGGGCGAGATGCCAGGCGTCTGCAAGCGCCTCCTGCTCTGTCTGCAGCAGGCGCGCCTTGGTGTCTCTCAGAGTCACGTGCCCAAGTGATCGGGCGCCGTCGTAGGAGTCGGCGGCTTCGATGTGTATCGATGAGCTGTCGGCGTCGATCGCGACGCCGACAGGCCGGTTGGCGAGCGTCGCGACTCCAACCAGCAGGTCTGCTCCAGGTGCGTCGGGCACGAAGGCGAAGGTGCCGTTCACGATCACCGTCTCGCCCCCGTCCACCGTCTCGCTCCCGCCATCCTTGGGGGCGGCTTGCCGCCGCTCGTCTGACCCTCGCTCTGCCGCGCTCCTGCGCAGATCACCGCTTCCGCTCAGATCACCGTCGCGCGCGTCGAGGTGGGCGACGGGCAGGGGGGCGCGCTCCCAGCCCCGCATCGGATCGAGGCTCCAGCGTTCGTCGATGTCCGTTGGCGGCGAGGCGGGCAGGTAGGCGGCGCGCAGCTGGCCCCCCGCAAGCCCAGCCAGCCACTCATCGCACCTGCCGTCTGCGATCAAGATCGCGCTTGCAGGCAGGTGTCCGAGCAGCGGCACCTGCGCGAGCCGTCTGCCGCACTCGCCGAGCACGAGCATCGCGTCGAAGGCGCCGAGGCCTGCGCCGCCCTGCTCTTCGCCGATCAACAGCCCAGGCCATCCTGCGTCCTTCGCGATCGGCCAGAGATCCTCGCGTGGGCCGTGATCGAGCGCGCTTCGCGCCTGCTGAAGGCTGTCGACCCTGGAGAGCGCTTCCCTTGCCGCTTCTCGCAGCAGCACCTGCTCGTCGGAGAGCGCGAGGTTCATGCGCTTTCGTGGCCTCTCCTGGGCGCAGACCTCGCGAAGTCGGCTGACAGCACCGTCGCCGCAGTCTCGCGGTTCATGCTCTCGCACCCTCTCGTTGCCGCAGCTCTGAGAACGGCATCCCCTTGTCCAGCCGCGGCTCTGGCGGCAGCCCGAGCACCCGCTCGCCAACCGTGTTGCGGAGGATCTCCTCCGTGCCCCCCGCTGATCTCAGGCCTGGCAGAAAGCAGATCATGTGGTGCCAGTCGCTGCCCCGCTGCAGCGCCTCTGGGCCGATCACGTCCGCGATCAGCTCACCTGCCTCTGTCGCCGCGTTCACGAGCGTCACCTTCGCGAGCCCCGCCTCTGGTCCAGGGATCTGTCCCCGCTGCAGCGCTGTGAGGGTGCGATATCCCATGAACCTCACCGCGGTCAGCTCCGCGCACAGCACGCCGAGGCGCTGCCTCACGGTTGGGTCGGCGCCTGCGCCCTGCACCGAGGCGACTGCCGCCGCGAACCGCGTCGCGCTGTAGCCGAGCCCCTCGCCGCCGAGTCCGATCGTTGCGCGCTCGAACATCAGCGTCGTCAGCGCGGTCGCCCATCCGTTGCCGACGCCGCCGACGATCAGCTCTCCGTCCAGGGCCACCTCGTCGAGGAACACCTCGTTGAACTCCGCCTCGCCAGAGATCTGCCGAAGCCCTCTCACCGTCACACCCTCTGCCTCCATCGGCAGGATGAACATCGTCAGTCCCTTGTGCTTTGCGACATCTGGGTCTGTGCGCGCGAGCAGCAGCCCGAAGGAGGCGAACTGGGCGTTCGTCGTCCACACCTTCTGGCCGTTGAGGACCCATCTGCCCCGGTCGATCTGCTGCGCCCTCGTCTGCACTGCCGCGAGGTCGGAGCCGGCGGCCGGCTCAGAGAACAGCTGACACCAAACCTCATCGCCGTGGAGCATCGGCCCGAGGTACCGAGACTTCTGCTGCTCTGTGCCATGGGCGATGATCGTCGGCCCGAGCATCCCGACCCCGATCGCGTCGAGCACGCCTGGAACCCCTGCGGCGGCGATCTCCTGGTTTGCGATCACCTGCTCGACTGGCCCAAGGCCCTGCCCACCGTACTCCTTTGGCCACGTCACGCCCGCAAGCCCGCCCTCTGCGAGCCTGCCCTGCCAGGCACGCCGTGCCCTCACGACCTCTGCCTCGTCGGTGAGAGCGCCCTCTCCGCGAAGCACTGGCGCCTCAGAGGCGTGTTGCGCGAGCCATGAACGCACCCTCTGCCTGTACGCCGCCTGCTCTGCGGTGTCCTCGAGGTCCATTCGCTCCTCCTTTTGGCTGCCCGGCCAGTCAGTGAGGTGTGAAGGTTACCGCGGCGAGCGGCTCGCGGCGGTGAGAAGTCCCTTCATCTCTGCGCCGCGGGCAGGGTCTCTGCCCGTTCAGCCCGCCGTCTGCTGCGCGACGTGCTTGTCGGCGTGATAGGAGGAGCGCACGAGAGGACCTGCAGCGACGTGCTCGAACCCAAGCGCACATGCGGCCCTGCGCAGCGACTCGAACTCCTCTGGATGCCAGTAGCGCACGACTGGCAGGTGACGCTCCGACGGACGCAGGTACTGACCGATCGTCAGCACTTGAACTCCATGCTCGCGCAGGATCTGAAAGGTGTCGACCATCTCCTCGTGCGTCTCGCCAAGACCGACCATGAGGCCAGACTTCGTCACGACCTCCTCGCCCCCCATCTCCTTCGCGAGGCGCAGTACACGGCAGGAGCGCCTGAACTCTGAGCCGCGGCGGGCGACCGGGTAGAGCCTTGGCACGACCTCGACGTTGTGGTTGAAGACGTCAGGACGCTCTGCGATCACCTTCGCGAGCGGCATCTCCTGGCCTTGGAAGTCTGGCGTCAGCACCTCGACCCGGCAGCGTGGCGCCTGCCTTCGCACCTGCCGGATCACGCCGACGAATGCAGAGGCACCCTTGTCTGGCAGGTCGTCTCTGTCGACGGAGGTGATGACAGCGTGGGCGAGGCCCATGCGCGCGATCGAGCGGGCGACGCGCGCAGGCTCGAGCGGATCGTTCCAGGTCGGCCTGCCGCTCTTCACGTTGCAGAAGCCGCATCTGCGCGTGCAGGTGTCCCCAAGGATCATGAAGGTCGCTGTGCCGCGCTCCCAGCACTCGCCTATGTTCGGGCACGCCGCCTCCTGACAGACGGTGTGCAGTCCTTCTGAGCCGATGAGCTCCGTGAGCTGCCGGTAGCGAGTGCCGCCAGGCGCAGGCACCTTGAACCATCGGGGCTTTCGCTCACGCAGAGGGCGCACCTGCTCGCCAAGCACGGCAACGACGTCCATTCCGCCTGGGTTCGAGCGTGAGCGCGTCGTGCTCATGCGGCGGCTCTGAGGTCGGTGCCTCGAAGGGCGAGCGCAAGCTCGCTCTGTGCGACCTGCACTGGATCGCGGTGATGCAGCATGCACAGGTTCGCGGCGATCGCCTCTGAGAGGTGCTCGAGGCTTGCGGTGCCTGGATCCCGCCCGCTGCGTGAAAGCTCTGCCGCGACAGAGGTCATCTGCACTCCGCTCAGCCCGCATGGCACGACCCAGGAGAACGGGGTGAGGTCGTTCGTCACGTTGAGAGCGAAGCCATGCGTGCTCACACCACGCTGGAAGTGGACGCCGATGGAGGCGATCTTGCGCTCCTGGACCCACACGCCCGTGAAGTCAGGGCCCTCGCTCGCCCGCGAGCGCGCTTGAAGCCCCTCGAGCGCGAGGGCGTCTGCGATCGCGTCTTCCATCGCGCGCAGGTGGCCTATGACGTCGGATAGGCGCATTATCGGATAGCCGACGAGCTGGCCTGGGCCATGGTAGGTGACCCGCCCGCCCCTGTCTGTGCAGAGCACTTCGATTCCCCTGCTCGCATAGAAGGCCTCGCCAAGGGAGAGCTCATCCTCGCGCGATCGGCGTCCCCTCGTGTAGACGGGCGGGTGCTGAAGCAGCAGCAGCGTGTCAGGGATGCGCTCCGCCTGGCGCAGGCAGCGCAGCTGCTCCTGGAGGCCTGCTGCCTGCGCGTAGGGCACGAGCCCAAGCTCACACACCCACATCGGCGCAGCAGGCGAATCTCCTCGTCTTCTCGCGGCTGCTTCCATGAGGACCAGCCTATCGGCTCGACCGCTTGAAGGCTGGGAGCGACGCCGCATCGGAGGGCGTGCTCCTCTTCAGTCGACGGCGCGCCAGCGGTCGATGAACTCCTCAGCCTCGAGCTCACGAAGCTCTTCGCGCAGCATTCGTGCCATCAGGGAGGCGCGTTGAGGGTCGCAGTCCCAGAACAGGACGACCTCGCCGCTGCCGATGTCGACGAGCTCGATGTGGTCCATCCTGTCGTGCGAGGCGAGCATCGCAGGAAGCAGCCCCCGCCGTCTGACGATCAACCTGTACGCCTCGCGCGCCCTCATCTCACAACGCTCCATGCTCGCCTATGAGCGCAAGCACCTCCTCACCGGTGAGGATCTCACCGTCGAGCACGACCGAGGGCACCTCTCGCACGCCGCAGGCGCGCGCGCAGGCAGTCGCCTCTCGGAGGCGCTTGGCGACGGACGCGCTGCCAATCGCCCTCAGCACAGCCTTGGGGTGCATCTCGCACGCCGCGGCGGCGATGAGAACTGTGTCCTGCCTGTCAAGCGGGTTGCCCCCTGCGAAAGCCTGCCTGAACGCTGCCTGGGCGAACGCGACCGTCTTGCCGATCTCCTTCGCATAGGTTGCGACGCTCATTGCGAGCGTGCTGTCGAACGGGTAGGGCTGCGGCCAGCGCATCGGCAGCAGCCCGAGGTCCTTCGCGCGGCGGGCGAGCTCCTGCTGGGAGCGAGCGCAATCGGGTATCTGATCTGCGTCCTTCAGGCCTGCGGCGCTGACGGGCAGCCACTCCACGGGAGCCTCCAGCACCTGCAGGATCCGCTCTGCGGCGAGGTAGCAGGAGGGGCTGGCGAGATCGAAGCAGAAGAAGCGGCTTTGCGGCTCTTCCATGGGGCTGAGCCTACCGCTGCGCCTGCTCGCGAGCTGCCGACGGCTGTGCGAAGTGGCCGACGGCTGTGCGAAGTGGCCGACGCCTGTGCGAAGTGGACGACCTCCTGGCCGAAGCGTCCCCCTCCCGTTCGGTGCGCTACCCGTGGATGAGCCAGCCATCCGCGGCGCGAGCCGCTTCCATCACTGCCTCAGAGAGCGTTGGGTGGCCAT
>JAJYUP010000164.1 GCA_021792455.1 Actinomycetes bacterium
ACGGCTGCCAGCGCGATCTGGTATGGGCGCGAGACACGACTCATCAACCCTGTATTCGGCATTCAGCCCGCTCGAGTTGAGCTTCAGCGCGCTTCGCTCACGCCCACCTCTCGTTGCGCTCTATCTCACGCTCTGTCTCATTCGGTCCCGCGCCGACTCGAGCGGCGCACCAACTCGTGCAGCAGCTCCCCGTCGTCCAAGCACTGCTCCTCGCCGCACTCGACGTCCCTCAAGGTCGTTGCCTGCTCGCTCACCGTCACGATCAGGCTTGCGCCTCTCCTCGCCGCCTGGGCGCGCTGCCCCTTCAGAGACCTGCCTGCCATCTCCATGTCCACCGCGATGCCAGCGGAGCGCGCCCGCTGCAGCAGCGTGAAGGCGCGCCTGCGCAACTCCGCTGCGGCGCCATCACGGACGCCCTCGGCGGCTCGATCGAGCTGCAGACAGATGTAGGCGTCCAGAGGAGGCTCTGAGGGCGCTGACATGTCTGCTGCGAGCAGGATCCGCTCCACTCCCGCCGCCCAACCCACCCCTGGAGTCGCCTGCCCGCCCAACTGCTGCACCAGACCGTCGTAGCGGCCTCCGCCACCCACGCCGCTCTGGGCGCCAAGCGCCTCTGAGGTCAGCTCGAAGACGGTTCTCGTGTAGTAGTCGAGCCCCCTCACGAGCGTCGGATCCACCTCATAAGGCACCCCTGCCGCGTCGAGCAGCCCCTTCACCTCCTCGAAGTGCTCCACGTCCTGCTCGCTGATGTGGTCGAGCAGCACCGGAGCGCCTCTCATCGCCGAGCGGGTGCCCTCGTGCTCGGAGTCGAATGCGCGCAGCGGGTTCAGCTCGATCCTCGAGCGCACCTCCTCGGAGAGCTGCTCTTCGTGCGCGCGCAGGTGCTCCTTCAGCTGCTCCCTGTAGGCTCGCCTCGCAGTCGGGCTGCCGAGGCTCGACAGACGCAGGCGCACGTCCCTGCCGCCGACCTGCCGCACCAGCCGCCACAGCAGGGTGATCGACTCCGCGTCGAGGGCGGGGTCATCGCTGCCGAGAGCCTCTGCGCCAACCTGAAAGAACTGCCGGTAGCGGCCCTTCTGGGAGCGCTCATACCTGAAGAAGCTCGAGAGGTACCACAGCTTCACCGGCTGAGGGCGCTTGTGCATGCCGTGCTCGACATATGCCCTGCACACTGGCGCCGTCCCCTCTGGCCGCAGCGTCAGCGAGCGGCCGCTGCCGTCGCGAAACGTGTACATCTCCTTCTGAACGATGTCGGTCGCCTCGCCGACGGTCCTTTCGAACAGCTCCGATGCCTCGAAGCAGGGGGTCTCGATGCGGCTGTAGCCCGCCTGCTCCAGCAGGCGGCGCGCGACGGACTCGAGCCTCGCGCGCGCCGCAGCGTCAGCTCCGAGGACATCGAACGTGCCCCTTGGGGCCTTCAGCCTCGCTTCGCTCACTTGCTCTCGTGAGCGTGATCGGGCACCTGTTGGCGCGCCTCCGCCGCCGCGAGGCGCAGCTCCGTCAGAAAGGGGTTGCTCTCCAGCTCACGCTGGAGCGTCGTCGCTGCCATGTGGCCGGGGAAAACCCTCGTCGAGGCGGCGAACCGCCTCACCAGCATCTCGATCGAGCGCTGGAGCGTCGGCCAGTCGCCGCCAGGCAGATCGACCCTGCCGACGGAGCCCGCGAAGAGCACATCGCCTGAGAGCAGCACAGCGGAGGCATCTGGCGCGCCGCCTCCATTTGAGGGCGTCATCGCGTACGTCAGGTGCCCTGGACTGTGACCTGGCGTGAACAGCACCTCGATGTCGAGGTTCGCAAGCCTCAGCTGCTCGCCGCCGGCAAGTGTCTCGTCAGCGTCACAGCTCTCATATGGACCGAACCCAGGCGGAACCCAACGCATCACGTCCGCGAGCACCTTCTGCTCGAGCTGCGGACAGAACACAGGCGCACCTGTCGCCGCGGCGACGGGTGCGACTGCACCGATGTGGTCGAAGTGGCAGTGGGTGATCAGTATCGCCTCGATCTTCACCTGGAGCGCCTCCGCCGCCTCCAGCAGGCGCTCAGGCTCCTCGCCGGGGTCGATCATCACTGCGGTGGTCGCATCGGGGGAGGCACGCACGATGTAGGCGTTCTCCCCGATCGGCCCGACGGTGAAGCTGCGAACGTCGATCATTTCGCCTCGAGC
This sequence comes from Actinomycetes bacterium, assembly GCA_021792455.1. Classification (GTDB taxonomy): domain Bacteria; phylum Actinomycetota; class Thermoleophilia; order Solirubrobacterales; family Solirubrobacteraceae; genus Palsa-744. Next base: position 2,165 of record JAJYUP010000164.1, read on the forward strand.
TTTCCTGCCTTCGCCTCCTGCTTGCGGCGCTGCCGGCGCCGGTACATCCACAGATCGGTGTAGTAGCTGATCGGCACGTAGATCACCAGCACCACGGGGAACAGCGCAAGGCTCGAGGTGCTGCCTTTCAAAAGCAGAAGGACGAGCGCAAGCATGATCACCGCCGCTGCGAGCGAGCGATAGAAGGCGCCCTTCCACGTTGGCGGCTTGTCGAGACGGTTCTGCCGCTGCTGTGCCGACGCCGCCCTGCCGCCTGACTGGGGGCCGCGCTTCTCTGTCGCGGTCGGCTTCCGTCCCGTCCTGCCTCTCGCCTCGATCATGCCCACTGCGTTGCCGCGGTGCTTCGTCTTACGTCTCTGCCTGGTCTGGGACATCTCTCGCCTGCTCTCTGCTCATCGACGGATCCGCGAAGGACCGAATTGCTCACCGTGCTCAGCACGGCTCAGCCGATCCTCAGCGCAAGGCGCGTCAAGCGCCGCCATCACAGAAACCGCTGCCATCACGTCTACAACCCTAGTGCGTTCTCGATCAGCTGGCGGTCGCACTCGAACCCTGGCATCGGCAGGTCCGCGGGGAAGCCCTCGAACGCGGCTGCCGGCGCAAGCCCCACGAGCTCCCCTGAGGCGACCTCACAGTGCCGCCTCACCGCCGCGACCACCTTCGCAAGGGGCAGGCGCTTGGGATCCTCGATGTTCATCGAGACCTGCCCGACCTCCCCGCCGCCTGCCCGTCTCAGGGCGATACCGATCGCGCGAAGCCCAGCGATCCCCTCCTCCCCACCTTCCCGGATCAGCGCCGCGATCCGCCTCGCCTCAGCAGCGCCTGCGGGCGCGGAGAGCTCGAGGTTGAAGGCGACGAGAGGCGGCCGCGCCGCAACCAGCGTCGCGCCCGCGCTCTCATGCATCTCGCGCGGTCCGAAGTCCGCGGACAGCTGCCCTGCGCTCAACCTCTGCGCAAGCCCTGATCGCCCACCCCTGCGCAGCTGTGCCCTGCTCCTGCCGCCGGCGAGCTCCCCGTAGAGCAGCACCGGGATCGAAAGCTCCTCGCCTATCAGGTCCGCGAGCACGAGCGCCTCCGCGGCGGCCGCCCCTCTCTCATCGGAGCTCAGATAGACGATCGGCGCGACGTCGATCGCCCCCACATGCGGATGCTCGCCCCTCCCATCGGAGATGTCGATCCGCTCCGCAGCGATCTCAAAGCCGCACATCAGCGCCTCTGAAAGGCTCCCTGATGCGCCGGCGAGGCTGAAGACGGCACGGTGATGGTCTGCGTCGGCGTGCATGTCCAGCAGGCGAGCTCCCCCCTTCTCGAAGGCCTCTCCGATCCTCCTCAGCAGCTCGAGATCCCTCCCCTCCGATATGTTCGGGACGGCGATCAAGGTTGCGCTCATTCTGTCAGCCACTCTAGAGGCGCAGACCATGCATCGGCATGCAGGCGGACGCCTGCCGCACGCCTCCGCAGAGCACCGATTCGCATCGAGGCGCAGCCATCGGCCGATTGCATCCGCAGAGCTCACATCCGCATAGACACGCACTCCTGCACCGCCTGAGGCCACATGCCTGCCGTCAGCGGCGAGCAGCGTGCCTGTCGCTATCCTTCAGCCCCCGCCGGAGTAGCTCAGTCGGTTAGAGCAGCGGAATCATAATCCGCGTGTCGGGGGTTCGAGTCCCTCCTCCGGCATCCACAAAACCCCTGCGTAGTCGGTGTTTCGTGAGTCTACCAGGGGGCTCCGACCCCCCGAGTATTTCCCAAAGTATTTCCCCAGCGGTCGAACTGCGGTCGTGGAGCCCCGGCGTGGGTGCGCTGAAAGCGACGAGAAGGGGCGGAGAGTCGGTCGCGTTCGTCGCTACCGCGAGTTGGCAGAAGCCAGCGGTGGGCGTGGTGCCGAATTGGATTGCCGATCTGAGCCGCTTTGGGTCTATAGCGTGCATGCAAGGCTCACCAGCAACAGCACACGCGTCGGCCACGCTCGCCGAGGATAGGCTGCTTCGTCCCGACCAGGCGGCGTGGTATCTGAACGTCAAGGCGAGCTGGGTCTACGAGGCCGCGAGAACCGGACTGGAATTCCCCCGATCTTGCGGAGTCCTGAGCACTTGCGACGCAAGCGTCGCTGGAGGGATGGACTGGAATGCCGAAATCGAAGCCGCCGTACCCGGAGGATCTCCGGCGTGAGGCGGTCGAGCTGGTTGGTCAGGGGCGCTCGATCCCGGACCTCGCCGAGTCGCTGGGGATGTCCGGGCAGTCGTTGCGCAACTGGGTGCCTCAGGAGCAGCTCGATCGCCGAGAACGCGACGACGGACTGACGTCCGCCGAGCGCGAGGAGCTGCGCGAGTTGCGCCGGGAGGTGAAGCGCCTCGAGCAGGAGCGCGAGATCCTCGAGCGCGCCACGGCTCTCTTCGCGAGGGAGACCGAGACCCGGTGGGCATCCACCGGCACATCTCGGCGGAGAGAGCCCACTGCACGCATCCGGTCTCCCCGATGTGCGATCTGCTGGGCGTGAGCGAGTCCGGCTGCTGGGCGTGGTGCACGCGGCCGCCGTCGGACCGCGAGCCCACTGACGCGTGGCTGACCGAGCAGATACGCCGGATTCACGAGGTGAGCGGTGGCCGGTACGGCAGCCCGCGGGTGCACGCGATGCTGCGCCGTGAAGGGATCCGCTTCGGCGAGAGGCGCGTGGAGCGGCTGATGCGGGCGGCGGGCCTTCAGGGCGCCCACCGCCGACGGCGCAAGGGCTGCACGATCCGCGTGCCCGGCGTCGAGCCGTTCGCCGATCTCCTCGGCCGGA
>JAJYUP010000034.1 GCA_021792455.1 Actinomycetes bacterium
TGGCTACCAAGACCTAGCGAAACTCTCTCTCGCCGTCGAACGCGACCTCGCCACACAAGCCGTCACGCACGAACCACAGGAGGCCGCTACCCTCACAGCTCTCTGAAATTCACCCCGGGCCGTCACCAAACTTCCACACCACCCGGGACATCCTCCCTTGGGAGGAGGCCGTCGAGCGAACTCCTGCGCGCGGAAGTGCGGCAGCAGCTCCACTCCTTGCTGGAACTCAAGCAGCCGGTAGCGATCCACGGTCGTGTCCTCGCGAATGACACCGCAATCGGACAACGCGCGGGTCAGGGCGCCGCGCTCGGCGGCGTCGAACCACGACGGCATAAGCCCGTCTGCGTTCCCATCCTAATCCATCGTCTTTGCCCACTCGCTGAGCTCCGTCTCGCTGTTCGAGAACAGATCGAGCGCGCGGTAGACGCTGGCGACAAGGATGTGCGCCCGGTCGTAGGTGAGTGAACTCACGACCTTGACCTATGACCAGAACCCGCGCCGGATCTGCCGCGCGTGCCCGTGAGGTGAGCCGAACAGGGCGGCGCGGTCGAGCTGCTCGTTGTAGTGCTCGCAGCCGAAGCTCAGGTGCAGGCATCCCATGCACGCCCCATCGTCGCGGCCGCACTGCGGATCCCAATCGCAGTTTTGGGCGCCCTCGCGGGCAGCATCGAGCCACTCGGCGAGGCGATGCTCGACCAGCGACACGAGTGCCCCTAGCGTGAACTCCTGATGAGTGTCCGCGTACAGCCCGAAGGTCAATAGCTCGGGGATCAGGTACTCGGACATCGTGTTCTCAGCGAACCCGGAGCGCTCCCCGAGGTTGCGGATGAGCGCGTGCGCGAGCGTGTGCTGCAGCAGCGCGATGTGCTCGCGCACGACCACGTCGGTCATTGCCGCGGTCAGGACCGTTGCCTTCGCCTCCATCAGCGCGTGCTCGCGCTCATCCGGCGGGGTCACCTGCTCGTGTAGGCGGTTGGCGGTTAGCCAGTCGAGCACGCGCTGTGCGTCGAGCTCGAAGAACACGGCCTCGGTCTTGGACTCGACCACGTAGATCGGCGTCTTGTCCTTGCTCTTGCCACGGTGTCTGGGCGGGAACGCGCGTAGCTGAGCTGTTGCCGGGCTGCGACCGAGGCGCGAGTAACCGTAGGCGGCAAGCGCGACCGGGAAGTTCTCGACTACCAGCAGGTCGGAGAAACCGGCCTGCGACAGCGTGAGCTCGGCGTCGTCGAGCACGGCGGCGGCGCCGTGGCGTCCGGTGTCGTCTGCCGCTTTGCGGAAGTCGGCCAGGCGCCAGGTGTGGAGGTTTCCCGAGCCCGACCAGATCAGCGTGCGCTCGCGGGCGCGCTGCTCGATGCCGATGTCCGCACATACGCTCTCCGGCACGAGCGCAGTCACCTCCGCGAGCGCGCTTGCGGTTTCGCCGACTACGCGCTTTCGGTACTGCTCGATGTCGTCGTCGCTGAACGCGGGGTTGGCTCGCATCATCTTCTCCATCTCGGACCACTTCGCGGCTGCCTCCGCATGCGGTTCGTTCTGCGCGTCGAGCAGCGCCTGCTCGTAGTCGTCGAACAGCCCGAGCCAGTAGCCGACGACGACCTTGTCGGCACCGGGTGTCTTCGCGAGCTTGAGCCGCGGGGCGCGCTCGAAGCTGACGAATGACAGCGTGTGCGTGATGAACTTGTCCTCCTGGCGGATGGTGCGTGATACGTAACCGCCACCCATCCCGCAGCCGCACGGCTGGTAGCGCATGTTCGAGAGATACCGGCCGTTGCAGCCCGGTGCCCGGCACCGCCAAGTCGACGTCTCGAACGAGCGCTCGTCCTTCAGGTACACGTGGTCCATCCCGTGCTGGTCGCACGCGGGCACGAGCAGCGTGTTGTCGTTGCCGCATACGTGCACCTGGATGTAGGGCATCTGCTCGCGCGCTGAGCCGCACTTGTCGCACCGTGCGGGGTTGCGGGCCCTGGCCCATTCCTGGTTGTCGGCGAAGAACGCAACCTTTTCGCATTCAGGGTTGACGCAGCGCAGCAGCAGTGGCCAGACGACATAGCGGACCTCCTCGTAGGGCTCCTTCAGCTCGTAGCGGTCCTGGAAGCGCGGCAGCGCCGGAAAGCTCGGCGCACGGTTCTGCGGGTCGGAGTCGTTGTCATCGTCGTTGGCCTTCAGCGGGACGAACTGCTGCCAGCGCACGAGCTCGCGGGCAAGGTTCTCGAACAGGACGTCTGGGTCAACGCCGGAGTTCTCGGCCTCGACCCAGATGGTCTTGACCACAGTTTCGTTCTGGTGCTGGAAGGTCTGCCCGGGTAGGTACTCGCGGAGTACCTGCGTGCGGGAGCGGGTCATGGTTGACATCGCGATGGTCTCCTTACGTGCGGCGCGCGAGGTCGCCCTCGACCTCGATGTACTTGGTGGCGACGATGAACTCGGTCGCTTCGTCGACCTCGCGGAACGACTTCAGCGGTTCCGGGCGAAAGAAGCGGGGGGTTGAGCCGCGCTTGCCGGGGCCGCGCAGTTCGGCGAACTGACGATCGCATTGCTCGCCCGCCTCATACTCGAGCCATTGCGTCAGCCGCGGCGGGAACACGGGCTCGGTCTTGACCTTGCTGCCACGACGGCGGCGCACGTGCGCGTCAATCCCCAGAGACTCGAATGTCAGTCGCTTGAGCACGCCCACCTTGTCCGCTGGCGGCTCGCCGCCGGACAGGAACCGGCGCATCTCCGCGCCGACCCGCAGCGAGGTCAGCGGCCGCTTTGGGTCAAGTCCCTTGTCGCGCAGCCGCTCACGCCCAAGTACCTGGAGGATGAGTGCTGAAAGGATGCCGGGCACTGTCGCCTGCGCGGCGAAGCGCGCGAACCGGTTCACCGGCACCGGCGCGATCATCCGGTCAAGGAACGCGTGATACTCGCGGAAGTAGGTGAAGAACGCGCGCTCGCGCGCCGCCCGCCGGTCGAAGCTCACCAGCACCAGCCCGACGTTGGTGCGCCCCGAGCGCGAGGACGCCTGCACGTATTGCGCGACGGTCGGGGTCATGTTGTTGACAACCATCAGGTTGAGAGCCTCCAGGTCAACGCCGTGGGAGATCACCGAGGTCGCGACCATCGCGCGCAGGCGCAGGGTGCGATCGGCCTGTGTCTGGTACTGGCCGGCGATCTCGTTCAGCGTGTCGGCGATCTCGGCGAGCGGCGTGTTCATGTCTGCGCCACCGCCGATGAGCACCTTGACCCGCAGCTGCTCGCCGAGCTCTGGTCGCACAGCCGCGCGGCTAAGCTCGTATGCGATGCGGTCGGCGTGGGGCTTACGATTGACGTAGCCGAGCGTGAGCTCGTAGTCGAGCAACAGCTTCTGTAGCCACTCATCGTCGTGGATGCCGTCGAGTCCCAGCGCCTGCAAGCCGTACTCGGGGTTGCGCTGCATCCGCACGACCTCCTGATGCAGATAGGTCTGTGCGAGCGCGCCGAACTCGGTCACATCCGGACGTGAGGGCAGCGCGCCTACGTATACGCGCTGCGCCACGTCTGCGTCGGTCTCGATATAGAAGCTCTCGCCGAGCTTCCATCCCGGCGATGGGAACACGCGCGCCTCGCGCGCGTACAGGTGCCGGACCTGCTCCTCGAACGCCTCAATGGTCGCGGTCGCGGCCAGCAGCTTCGACGCCGAACCGCCGCCGAGGCGCTCCTGCATCACCTTCAACAGGGTGTCGTAGTGCGATGCGAACGTCCCGAGTTCCTCCTCCAGGAGGTGCAGCTCGTCCTGGACGATGAACGCTGGCGTCGGGTCCTTGGTCGGCCCCACGAGCTCGTACTCCTCGGCCTTGCGCTTGCAGAGCTCGCGGGCCATGCAGCGGTCCTTGACCTTCGGCGCCCCGGATGCGTCAAGCTCGTCGCCGCCCTCATGCCAGGTGAAGTAGCCGTGATCCGGACATCGGTAGGCGGGCCCAGCGAGCAGGTTCACGAACTGGTCGGCGCGAGCGACGTGCGCGAGCTTGTCCACAGTCGAGACGATGACCGCGGGCAGGTAGCGGTAGACCTCCTCGTCGCTGATGTACACCGGCACGTCGTTGCCGCACTGCGAACAGACGTGACGCAGCCGCACCTGGATCGGGTCCGGGTGCAGGCGGACCTTGCCCTTGCACGCCGGGTCCGGGCAAACGGTGATGATGCGCTTGTCATCCCCGCCGTCGGGTGCCTGCGCGACGTAGCTGGCCCAGTTCTTGATGTGCTCGAACGGGTTGTCCTTAGAGTCGCGCACGAGCGAGTTCGGGCTATTGGCGCTACCGGCCCAGTAGCCGAGCGCGAACTGGTCACCATGCAGCTTCTCGCCGCCTGCGAGCAGTTCCTGGCGCAGGCGCTCGGCACCGGCGACGGCGATGACCAGCCGCTGGAGCTGCTGCACGGAGAGCATTCTCAGCGGGAAGCGGAGGATCGCGGTCACGCCGCGGGTCTTGCCGCGTAGCCGATCGTAGAACATGGCGATGAGGATGAGCCCGAGGTACGCCTCGGTCTTGCCGCCGCCGGTCGGGAACCACAGCACATCGACGGTGTCGAGCTCGGCCAGCAGCTCCTCGTCGCGCTGCTCGCGGGCGCGCAGCGCCGCGATGTGGATGACCTGGTAGACGACCTGAAACAGCCGCCAGGTGGTGATGCCGCGGTCAGCGCCGACGGTCTCGAACACGCGGTTGGCCAGGTTGAACGCCTTCGCGAGGTCGGCGTCGCGGTTCAGGCAGCCGACGCCGCGCTCGAACGCCTCGATGTCTGCGCGAAAGCCGGCGAGCGACTTCTCGCACTCCTGCTTGGAGTCAGCCGGCCAGTCAGTCAGCGCCTGCTCCCAACGTCCCTGGTACACCTTCATCGCAGCGGAGATCCGCCCGAGCGCCTGCATGCAGGTCGCGGGGTCGGCGAGTTCGGAGAACGTCAGTTGCAGATCCTGGTCCTTGCGCGGGGTCATCTGCTTCTGCGTGTACACAGGCCAGTGGTCGGTGGTCAGCGGCTCCTCTATCCCGGCCTCGCCGTCGCGCCCGACATCCATCCGCCGCCCGTGGCAGTTGCGCCCGACGGCCCACACGTGTCGCAGCTCGGCATAACGGAAGTCCTTTGGCGCGCGGCGGAACTCGATGCGCCGAAACACCCCCGTGCTCTGAAATACACGCAGGCGGGTGTCGAACAACTCCATGTCGCGGGCGAGCGCCGGCTTCGACTGCTTCTCGCCGTCCGCCTTAGTGCGCCGCTTCGGCCGTTCCTGGTTTCGCAGCTTGAACAGTGTGTCGTTGCGGAGCGTCGCCTGCACACGGATGCCCCCGTCAGCACTCGGCTGCCAGGTCACGACGATGCTCGCCTGTGGCGGCGCCAGTGGCTCTGAGCGGCTGCCGCCCTCGGCCTCGCGGATAGCGGACTCGAACTGCGCCTGGTCGCCGGCGAGCACGGTCGCCGGCAGCGTCTGCGAGCGCCGACCCCAGAACGGATACACGGTCCCGAGATCGGTCAAGACCGGGGCGAGGACGGCCGCAATCGGGCCAGCCAGGTCGATGACCCGCTCGCCGGTGTCGCCGTCGAGCTCGACGGCGATGCGGCCAGTGTCGATGTCGAAGCGCTTGAATACAGGCAGCAGCCGCACGTTCTGATTGGTGTCCGGATCCTCTGCGTTCTCCTCCTCCTCGCGTGTGGCCTGCTCCTGCCCTCCGGCGTAGAACTCCTTCTGCGCCGTCAGGTCCGGGTAGCGCTGCACATAGAACGAGAACCGCGCCTCGACGTCGACTGCGGCCGTACCGTCGGGTGCCGGCTGCAACTCGAAGTCCAGCCCGACGTTCGACGGCGGCCGACGCAGGCGCTTAGCGAACTGCTCGGGGGTCTCGCCTGTATCCGGGTCGGGCTGCGGGAGAGGCGGAATCACCCCGAGCTGAAGCACCTTGCTTGGGTAGCGTCCGCGTAGCTCCTCGAACTCCGGTGCAGCACCCGAGAACTGGTCGCGCAGCCGCGAGTGCAGGTGCTCGACGAGCAGCAGCTGCTCATCGGCGGTGGCGTCGGGGATGGCGGTCGCGGGCGTGGTCTCGGTCGTGCTCATGAACAGCTCCTCAGATACGGATCGTCTTCCGGCAAAGGGCAACCGCAGTGCGACAACGGAACGGGGATAGGGCTCGACACCGACAGCACCGTCGCGAGCTCCACCTGGTCGTACAGGTCCTCCAGGTCGCGACCGACGTAGCGCTCGAGCTTCCGCAGATGCGGCTGCTCCCGGTCATCGCCGGCAACCTCGATGATGGCCTTGCGGTTCAGCTTGCCGATGACGCGGTGCGGACCCCGGGTCGCCGTCAGGTAATCCCACAGCGGCTGCTGAGCGCGGAGCGCCTCGGCGTCGTCAGATGCCTCGAGCACGCGCTTCACGCACCACGACTGCTGGGGGATGCTGTTGCCCTTCACCCATGAGCGCACCGTGTTGGGGGTACGCTCGGTCAGCTCCGCGACGCCAGCGATGCCAACGTTTGCGATGGCGGCCGCGAGCGCACGCTCCCACAGAGGCGCGAACATCTTGGTCTCGAGGAAAAGTCGCTCGTCGTAGAACTCGCACACCTGCTCGACCAGTGAACGCTGGCCACCGGGCAACAGCGCGATGTTCATGCCCTCTTGAAGGTGATCCACGGGCACGGCGCCCGACGGTGCCTCCTCTTCCTCGTCTCGGACCACGTCGACCTTCGCGTCGGCGCGATAGAACATCGGGGAGGCGTCGGTAAAGCGCACGAGTCTCGCTATCCCGTTGTAAGGTGCGCTCACCGCACCAGCGGTCGTGTCCTCGGCGTCGTCGGTGGAGTCAGGCTCGGGGAGTTCCTGCCCGTATTTCGCCACCAGCTTCTCCCACAGCGACGATTCGGCGGCGGGAACGGTCGCATTCCACCCGTCGGCTGGCTCATCCGACGAGCCGCTCTCATAACCGGAGAGTTCGGCGAGCTCCATGAGCTGTCCCTCCTCCTCGGGCGCGGTCGATAGCGTGCCGAGGCTCAGGCTGTTCAGCGCGACCGTGTTCGTGGACTCGTGGGAATGTTCGGCTTCGCGCGCCCGGGCGCGAAGCCGCGCGAGCTCGTGGCTGTAGCACAGCACCTCCACACGCCCCGTCTCGCCGGTCACGAGCACAGAACGCCGCCACGGCGGCGGCGGCCCCATCAGCAAAGTCACCGCCTTGTCCTCGGGTCCGTACTCAAACCGCGCGCTAAACGAGTGGACGGAGACCTGGTCGGTGTCCACGCCATAATCGCGCAGCACGGACTTGACCGCGCCACGCTCAGCGTTGGTCTGGCACACAATGCGCAGCCGCTCGCCGTGGTCCTGGGCATCACCGATGCGCTCGACCAGCGCCACATACTTGCTGCACGTGTCCTCATCCCCCTGGAGGTGGATGAGCCTGCGCAGTGCCGAGCGGATCGGGTCCCAGTAACGGTGATACGCGCTCTTGCACTTGTTCCCCACGAACGCGGCCGAGCGAGCATTGTCGACCGTCTTCCACATCCGCTCGATCGACTCCGAGAACCGGGCGCTGCCAGTCGCCGCGTCATACGCCTGCCTGGTGCACGGCAACCGGCACAGCAGTCCGCACAGCTGCCAGGCAGTGGTGACCGCGCTCAGCTCGTGGGCCTCGCCGACGATCCGGCGAAACTTGCCCAACAGCGTGTACACCTCGCGCGCCAGATAGTCTCGTTCTGCATCCTTCACTATGCGGTATGAGACCGGCGGACGACGCCGTGCACGCTGGACCAACGCGGTGCTCGTCAGCCGACCAGCGCCGATGCGCTCCGGCGTCCGCGCCAGTCGCTCAATCAGCTGCCAGTCGAAACTGACCAGGGGAATCTCGTTTGTGGCGCAGAAGCGCGCGAAGTCGGGATCTTCGAGCTCCCCCACCCATAGCTGCTTGCGGGCGGCGGCGACATTTGCCTCCCATGTCCGGGTCCATGAGTCGCGGCCGGAGTCGGCGCGCTCCACCGGCGGGGGTCCCGCGGTCCCAACGGTGTCCACGACCATCACCCAGATGACGTTCTCGACCATTTGCACGAGCGTGTTCGGGCGCGCGAACAGCAGGAACCCGTCCGCCTGGGAGATACCCCGCACACGCGGGCCGCGATCGAGCGGGCGAACGGTCCCGGTCCCGCCGACCAGCCGTCCCGGCAGCAGGGACTCGAACTTCGCGCCATCGAGCGTCATGTGCCGTAGCTGCGTTGACAACTCGCTCTGCGTGGTCGACACCAGCACCGATCCGCACAAACGCGTCGGAAGCGAGTGCCGCAACAACGACAGGTAAAGGCCGAACATCGCGGCCTGCGGGCCGCGACCGCGAGGGAACGCGACCGCGACCGAGTCCACAGCGTCGGTCAAGAGCGACCGCACGACCATGCACGCACCTTCGTCCAGCCCCGAAGGAAAGACGCGGCTGCCGTCAAGGCGAACATACCCGGGGCGCAACACGCCGCTTAGCACGCGGTCAGAGCGGGCGTATCCCTGCAGACGCTGGGCCACCGACGGCCCGGCAACCGAGCGATCGACCACGGCGTATGCCGCTCCCGGGCTCATGATCGGAGGAATGTAGCAAAAGTCCAGCCTAGTGCGTACTACTGGACATTTGTCTATAGTCTGGGGAGATGTCAGAGTATCCCCGCGACGTGCTCGGCGAAGTACTCCGCCGCGCGCGCGACAGCCTCAACCGCAGCCCCGAGCAAGTCGGGGCGCTCGTCGGGATCAGCGGCCGTACTGTGCGCCGACTCGAGGCCGGTGATGCCGACCGTCCGCGGCGAGTGACGCTCGACGCTTTGTCTGGCTTCTACGGCCTGAACCCCGATGTCATCGCAGAGCTCGCCGAGTTTGAACCGGACGCCACCGAGGAGTTGCATCGACATCTCCGCGCGCGCGTAGCGGAGGTGATCGGGGAGGGGGTCGCTCAGGCGCTGGAGGGAGTCGAGCACGAGCCTGTCGAGCTCGCGATGCGTCTTGCACGCCTCGGCGGCTCGCGCGCAGCCTCTATGACTCCCGAGCGCGGGCGAGCGCAGTCCGTCATCTCCTACCTGCGCGGTGCAGCTAGCATCTCGCCGCGAGAGCATGCCGAGGCGGTGGATGCGTTCGTCGACTTCCTCGCCCTGGATCGAAGCCGTCGCGCGCTCGCAAGGCAGCTACTACGCGACATGCACCAGGCTCAGGACGTCGAGCAGCGAAGCGAAGAGTAACCCACGCGCCCCGCAGAAAGCAGCGACTCGTCGTGGCCCGGGGACGACGGCCCCTCGGCACGCCGGGTCGGAGGGTTCAGCCGACCGGCGTTGGCTCTGGCATCGCCGCGTGCCGCACGTCAAGGGCCTCAAGAGCGCGTGCGACGCGGGCTCGCGCGTTCCCTTCCGGGTCCCATGACTCGGCGAGCTGCGCCATCGCTCGCGCAGCGAGAACGCTGTAACACACGCAGGCACGGTCGGCTTCCGTCGGGTTCAGCCCCGCGCGGCGCAGCGCCGCGAGCCGGGCGTCCACAACTGACCGGGCGCTGCAGGCGGCGAAGTCGGTCCCGAGGCCGGCCGGCACCGGGGGCTTGCGCAGCACGAACACGGTGTCCACGGTCGACGCGTTGCGGCCTCGGATGTGGGTGGAGGCACGCATCTCAGAGGGGCAGCTATACACGCGCATCGGCGTAAGCCCGGCATCGAGACAGGCGACCACGAGCGGAGCGTACACGGCGAGCTCGTTGTGATGGTAGGTAAAGACGAACGCCCCGCCGGGCTTAAGCGCCGTCGTAGCCGCGCAATAGACCTCGGACAGCCGACTCGTGAACTCGATCAGGCTCACCTGCTGCGCACCAGTAGAGCCGACTGCGTCCTGCTCGGTCTTCGTGCTTGGGACATCGAAGAACGGCGCGTCCGGAGCGAGACGCCGCAGCCACGCGTAGCAGAAGTCCATGAGCTCGGCGTACTGCACGTTGGCGTAGTAGGGAGGATCGGTCAGGACCATATCCAGAGATTCCGCGGTCAGATCCGCGGCGGCGAGCGATGCTCGACGTAGCAGCGCCGCGCCGTGTTGCGGCATCTCCAGGGGATCATCGACTAGCGCCGGCCTAAGGGTCTCCGGGGCGGTCGGGACATGCCGTAGCCGCCCTCCCTGAAGGACGGTCTCATGCGGCTCGCGGCACCACGCCTTCGCGCGCTCGTACTTGGCGAGCGCATGCCGAAACCCTCCGCTGCCGGTCCCGCGCGCCCCGAGCAGCGCGGGCTCGCAGGACACACGCGGGACTGGGAAGCCGTGTACCGCAAACACGTCCGTCGGCTTCAGCGCCTGCCGGTCATAGCGGCACAGCATCGTCTGGTAGCGCAGGAAGTCCGAGAACGCTGTCTGCAAGGCGCGCTTGACCGGGCCTTCGGGCTCCTTGCTGATGCGCGCTGCGAGAACGCCAAGGCCATAGAGCTGCCGGGCGTTAAAGAGGTCAACCCATTGGTTGTATCCCCAGCGCAGGAGACGCCGCGTCTCAGCGCCGTGGGGAATCAACTCCTCCGGCCAGAACGCGGACGGGTTCTTACTGGCGAGGCGCTCGGCCTTGCGCACAAGCTTGTGGTCGCGCTGATCGGCGGTCTTGAAGGCATGCGTCGGCGCGTCTGTCTTCGAGGCGCAGTCCACGCAGTGGTACTCGACGGCGACCAGTCGCATGAGCGGCGTCTCGATCGTCCCCTGCGGTGGGATGCGACAGCTCTCGCCGCACGAGCACTGCCATTGGCTGCCAGGAGGAACGAGCCCCTTGTCGTAGCAAGCGCAGCATGAGGAACAGCGCACGGGTCGCTTCCCGCGCCGAAACTCGGCGAGCGTCAGGCACGACGGGCAGAGATGGACCTCGCGCGGGTGTCGGCCCATCCCAGTCGAGACCAGCATCGTGTCCGCGACCAGCGGGCGCTCCTCGCCACAGGCGCAGCGGTGGTGGCGCACCCACAGGAAGTACCGGACCTCCGCGTCGGCGCTGCAGCTCGGGCACGTCGTCCGGTAAAGCGAGCGGACCGTGTGTTCGACGTCCGTGGCGACGCGCTCGCCCGCCTCATGCAGCTCGTCGGGGTCCACGTCTTCGAGCTCGCGTTCGACAATCCACCTGGCCATCGGATTCGTGTCGTAGCCAATGACCGATAGCCCGAGGCGGCTCGCCTCGAACACCGGCGTGCCACCGCCCATGAACGGATCCAGACACGTGCCGACCAGCTTGTGACTTTCTGCATAGCTGCGCTCAACGCGCTTATCGGCGAACTCGGCCAGCACGAGCGCGCGGAAGAGCGCGCCCGGGCGGCGTGCGAACCACTTGTGCACGCTGATGACCGGCCGATAATGCTGCTGCATCTGCTTCTCGCGAGCTGCAAGGCGCGCAACGAAGGACTCGGTGAAATGGGTCTCGAGCATTACGTCCTGGAAGGTGGGTAGCTGAACATCGCCGCAGGCGACGATGTTATGAGCCATGCCGGCGAGACGTTTGAGGATCGACGCTGGGGAGTGCACCAGCGAGCGGCGGCCGGAGCATAAGCCTGGCGGCCTCTCAGGCGGTGAGTGCTACGAGCCATGACGCTGCAGCCACAGTTCGAGCAGCGGGTCGGTGAGGGCGTGGGCGCTGTCGATCTCGAGGACGTCCGCGCGATCGGTGAGAGACTGCAGGGCGTAGCGGACGCTTGACTTCTTGATCCCGACCTCGGCTTGCGCCTGGGCGGTATACGGCCCGCCGGGGGTCGTGGCGAGCGCGAGCGCGACGCGACGCTCGTTGACGGGCCAGCCGCGCCAAGTGGCTGCGAGATAGCCGGATGCGTGCTCGAGCGCCGTCTCGCGCGCCTGTACCCAGTGGGTCTCGTCGGCGACGTCGCCTCGCGGAACGGCAGCCCAGAGAAAGTGGGCGAGCATCATCGTGCGCTGCGGATGGCCGCGTGCCAGCTGGAGCAGTGCCGCGAGCGCGTCTCCCGCGTCGCGACCGGTGCGCTCGAAGCGCTCCTGGACATAGTCGCGGATCTCCTGCGCTGGTAGCGGCGGCAGGCTCTTCGGCACCGCCTGCTCGAGCAGCGGCCGGCGGGGGTCGGCGAACAGGCGCTCCATCGTCGCCGGCGCGGAGCCGGCAAACGCGTAGGAGGCAGCGTCGAGATGGTGCTGGATGACGCTGCGGATCTGCCCGTCGGCGCCGCTGACGGCAAGGATGTCCTGGATCTCGTCGAAGACAATCAGGCTGCGCGTGCCGGCGCGTTCGTGAAGCTCGCGTGGGAGATCGAGCAGCCGCAGCAGCACCGCCTCGACGTTCGTGTGGGGGTTTCGCTGCAGAGTGGCGCTGAACCCGGGGCCGCCGAGCGAGAGCCCGATGTTCCAGGTGCTCAGCATCCGCTCCACCCGCGAGCGCAGCGACCCCTGCAGCCGCCTCGCGTACGCACGCTCGATCCGTACGACGATCCCGCCGAGGCTGAGCACGTCCTCGAGGTCCACGAGCGCAGTGGCCATCCCGGCTGCCTCGGCATCGTCGAGCACCTTCTGCAGGAGCGTTGTCTTGCCGTAGCGCCTGGGACCGACGAGGCGCACCGAGTGTCCCCCCTGCGCCAGCGCCATGAGCTCGCCCGCCTCAAGCTCGCGGTCGATCATCTCGGTCGGATCGAGCGGTCCGGAGAAGTGAAACGGGTTCGCGTCCAGCGGCACGACCAAACGATACCATCAGCTAGTGGGACACAACACTTTTTGGTGTGGCCGCACTACACTCACAGCCTCGTCGTAGCAGCTGACGTGCTAAAGGGTAGGGTCGGCGGGAGGCGCCCACGCCGCACGGCATAGCCGACTGGCGCTGGTTTCCTCCCGCCGCCACCTCGCACCGTGCGTGAGGTTTTCCCTCACACGGCGCACCGACATCCTTCACCTGGCCGCATTCGCGGCACCGTAGTGGACACGTCCCACGAGCGGTCGCAGGCCGAGGTAGTGCTCCCGACGCAATCTCCAGAAGCCGTAGGCGAGCGGACGCCGCGCCTTGTGGCGCATCCCGATCCAGCGCGCCAGCCGCTCGGCCGCATGTCGGTCGAGCTTGTGGAACTGGGTCGTGGAGTTGCCGTGGCGAAAGTAGCCGGCCCACCCGGTCAAGAACCGGTTGAGGTTGGCCACCACGTCGCAGACCGGAAGCAGCAACAGCCGCCTCGCGGTCAGCTCGCGAATCCTCTGCCTGGCCGCCTGCATGGCGGCCGCCGACGGCCAGCGTGCCAGGAAGTGCCACCCTCGCTTGCTGAAGCTCTCCACCATGCGATGGTGATAGCCCAGGAAGTCGAAGGAGCCCCCGCCCCCATCGTCCAGGTGCACGAGGCGCGTCTTCTCCTCGGCCGGCTGAAGCCGCATCTCTGCGAGCAGCGCCCGCAGCTGCGCCATCGCCGCCTCGGCCTGCGCCCTGCTCCTGCACAGGATCACGAGGTCATCGCAATACCTGACGAGCACACCGAGTCCACCGTGTCGATCCTCCCACGCCCTGTCGAGCGCGTTCAGATAGACGTTGGCGATCAACGGCGAGATCGGCGAGCCCTGCGGCGAGCCGACCTCGGGGCGCAGAAGCGCGTTGCCTTCGAGCACCCCGGCTCTCAGCCAGCTCCGCAACAGCTTCAAGGTGCGCCGGTCGGAGATCCGCTCCCGCAGGAGCGGGTCGAGGATCTCCAGATCGAGCGCGTCAAAGAAGCCGGCGATGTCGGCATCGATCACCCAGCGGCGACCGCGCATCACCTGACGCTTGATCTCATCCAGCGCCTGATGAGCCGAACGCTTGGGCCGGAACCCGAACGAGCAGCCGCGGAAGTCCGCCTGTTGCGGTAGGGACGGGCCTCGTCTCACGGGTTCGGCCCGCCCCCCGCACAGATCCCAGCGTGCGGGACTACCGCACTGGGCTCTTGCCTTGGGTGTTGGCGTCGAAATCGCTGCTCGGGCCAGGGGTGCAGGATGCGCGGCGTAGGTAGCCATCGAGCCTCAAGGCGCGTCATCCGCTCCCAGGTGACCGTGGTGCGCTGGCTGCGACGCCGAAGCGTCCCCATCCAGTGCCGAACCACCTGGTGACGGAAGGCGCGAAGCGCCTTGGTGTTTTCGGGCACCGCGTAGTACTGGTAGTGCCCACGCAGGACGCTGGCAAGCCAGCGGCCCTGTTCTGGGGTGGGCAGATGCCGGCGCCGCTCGATCTCGCCTTTGAGCGCTCGCAGCTTGGCAGACATCCGTTTCGAGTCGGTGATCCGCTTGAGCTTGAATCGCCCCGACTTCCGCTGCTTCGCGCAGATGTGCGTGAAGCCCAGGAACCGGAACGTCTCAGGCTTGCCAAGCCCACGCGCTGTCCGTCGTTGAGCGGCGAACCGCCCGAACTCGATCAGCCGCGTCTTCTCGGCGCTCAGCTCCAGGTTGAACTTCGCGAGCCTGCCGCGAAGCTCCGCCCAGAACCGCTCGGCGTCATCCCGATACTCGAATCCCACCACGACATCGTCAGCGAAACGCACGATGATCATGTCGCCGCGCGCGTGCCGCTCTCGCCATTGGTGGGCCCACAGGTCGAAGACGTAGTGCGCATAGACGTTGGCGAGCAGCGGAGAGACCGAAGCCCCTTGCGGCACGCCCTCGTCAAACGCCGTCCGCGACCCGTTCTCGATGACCCCCGCGGCCATCCACTTCTGGATCAGCCGCAGGACCCTCCGATCCGCGATCCGGTGCTCCAAAAACCGCTCCAGCCAATGATGGTCAAGGCTGGAGAAGTAGTCCCGGAAATCCAGGTCGAGCACCCAGTTCACCTTCTTCCCCACGATCCCGGCGGCAAGCGCATCCAACGCGTGATGCGGGCTGCGCCCCGGCCGAAACCCATACGAGAAGCCGAGGAAGGTCGTCTCGTAGATGGCGTTCAACACCTCCACCAACGCCCGCTGGACGATCTTGTCCTCCAACGCGGCGATCCCGAGCGGCCGCTGCCGCCCGTCTGGCTTGGCGATGAACACCCTCCGTGACGGTCTTGCCCGGTATGCGCCCCTGTGGACCCGAGCATGCAGATCCCGAAGGTTTCCTTCGAGATCCCGCCCGTAGTCCGCCCACGTGACCCCGTCCACCCCCGGCGCGGCCTTCGGCGCAAGCGCGTAATACGCCGCCCGCAGGCGATCGACATCAACGTGGTGCAGGAGCGCGGTGAACCGCGCTTGCTTGTCCTTTGCTGCCACTCGGCGCACACGACCAAGCTCGCTTGGCGCGCCTTGCCCGGCCCTGAGTCCGGGGCGCGTTTCGCCGGCCGTGCTCCCCTTGACTGGCCGCCTTCCCTCCACTGCCTCCGCCGCCCCGCCTTGGGCGTTGTTCGGCAGCTTCACGGGTAGTACGCGACCATCCGACTTCTCACGATCGTGCATCACGGGATCACGGCCTCGGCCTTCCCCGCACGGCCCGCCCCTCCATCACAACGGGCGGGCAATCGTGAGATCTCCCGGTTCTCAGCATGGAGAGATCGCGCGCATGCACGGGTTCTCAGACCCCGCGGAGTCCGCTGACGGCTCGCGAAAACGCCGCCCGCGATGTTGCCTTCCGACGTCTTCGACCGCGTCGGCACTCCGGGACAAGAACCATTTCGAGGCTCAATAGCCGGCCTGCGCACACCCCTGTGAACGCTTCGCTGCGCCCTCGCGGGTCGCCAACGCATCACTCGGGGCCACCGTGACTCGCTAGGTCTTCGATGTAGGACTCTTTCATTCCCTTCTCTCATGCCGGTTGTCCGGCGCTTACCGAAGATCGGCTCCAAGACGATCTTGGCCGCCGTCTGGCACACCCTGTCCTTTATGCGAGGTATGCCGAGCGGCCTTCGCTCGGAGCGACCGGGCTTCGGGATGAACACCCTGCGGGCCGGTGAGGGACGATAACGCTGCTCGCGGAGCTCAGCTTCGAGCTCGTCGAGAAACATCTCCACCCCCTGTGCTTCGATCTGGGCGATCGTGATGCGGTCGACCCCGGCCGAGCCGCGGTTCTCGCGCACCTGCTGCCACGCCCGCTGAAGGACATCCCTGCGATGGATGCGATCCCACAGCGCGTGAAAGCGCCTGGACGGCGAACGCTTGGCCGCCAGGTACAGCTTGACCTGGAGTTCTCGGACCTTGTCTCTGCTGGTGGCGTTGGCCATGATTGGCATGCACCGGTCCTTCCATCGTCGTCAAGCACGGATGAAGCAGAGCCCCTTCCCTCACCCGAGGTTGTGTTGTCCACCGGGCTGCAAGCGGTACTACGGGCTCCCCGCCACCCTGCCGGCCGGACGCGACTTCGCCCGAAGGCTTATACGCGCCCATCGCTTCCCGGGCGAACATCCGCAGGCCCGGGGCCGGCGAGGGCTTCCCCACTTCCCGCACCAGCCTTTCCGACCATGCCGATCCCTCTACCCCGGGGGGTTCCTGACCGCTGCGCTTCCAGGATCTACGCGGCTTCCATGGCCTTCGCCCTGAATTCCCGGGCTCGGCTCCCCCTTGTCCCCTGACGGGGCTAGCGTCACGGGGCGGCAGGATTCACATCACGTTACGGCCTGGCCGGTCGCTCCCCCCGAAGGGGCCTTCGACACTGGGCTTCGACGCCGGGCGTTTCCCCCCGACGCCGCCAGCCTGCTACCCGGCGCCCTGGCGCTTACCGGGACCGGACTTCCACCGGCACGGCTGATGCGAGCTTATGTTCAGATCAGATCACTTCCTGGCATCACCTCCGAACTGTGGGCACACGCACTACTCATCTAGGCGGTGAGCTCGGCGCTATCGGAGAAGAGTGCGAACGCCCGCCCGGGCGCCTTGGTCCGATCGAACCTCACGAGGCCCTCCCCTCGACACCCGACCGAACGATCGAGAGCACGCCCGGCGCGCGTTGGACTCGATCACGCCGGTGAAGCGAAGCACACCGGCATCACGAGGTTGACCCCGCTGAACGCCACTGCGGACGCGCGAAGCCCCGGGGCCCGCGCCGATCTACCTCGAGCATGCCTGCGCGAGCGATCGAGCTGCGTTCGACCAGGACCGCGGCGGCGACACGGGATTGCAAGTTCCAAAATAATTTGTTCCCCGTTTGTTCCCCGTCGCGCTCTCGGCGCCACCTCTGCCAGACCTAAAAGTGGCCAATTAGCAGGGAATTAATGAGGGGTGAGCGATGGGACTCGAACCCACGACCGCCTGGACCACAACCAGGAGCTCTACCAGCTGAGCTACGCCCACCACGCTGGCGGCATGGAGTCTAGCGGCGCTCTCCCGCTCGACGGTGCATCGATGGTGCAGGCATCAGTGTGCGCTTCGATCACCGCCCAGCTGCGCGCGAGCACCAAGCGGGATGAACACCCTGTCGCGCAGCGGGACGGGCGCAGCGTCTGGATGTTGGCGCAGCGTCTGGATGTTGGCGGCGCCGGACGACGGCTTGGCGACTGGGGCGAGTGGCGCAGCGAACCCCGTGATCAGCGCTCTCAGCCACCGAGGTTGATGACGGCTATGCGGTGCAGCGAGGCAATCCGCAGGGCCTGGCCAGTGCCGCCGGAGAGTGGGTGAAGACCATCGATGCCGCCATCCGCCGTCCAGCAGACGACGAGGTCGACAGGGTGACGGAGATCTGCGCCAAGGACCTGATGGCAGTCGCGCGCGCGGAGGCTGCGCTCGCAATGATCGAGCTGCTCCCAGTGAGGGTGGGTGCGCTGAGCGAGGGCGAATGCCGCCTCGCTCGGCTGTGCAAGCACGGTGACGAGCCCCCTCTCCTCGCTCGAGCGCGCCTGCTGCTGAAAGCGAGGCGAGGGCAGGAACAGCTCGACGCGCCCACGACAGGCGAGCGCCCCGGCGTAGAACGCTTGATCAGCTCCCGGCGAGAGCCCAGTGCGCAGCGTCCACCCCGCGGTCGCGAAGCGCTCGGCGATGCGCTTGATCCCGGCGAGCACCTGGGCCGGCGTGTCCCTCGCGCCGATCCCAGCGTAGAGGAGTGGAGGTGAGCGAACGCCCGCCAAGCCTCAGGTGGGCTGAGTTGGTCGGCGGCGGAAGCTGCGCAGGAGCATCGGCAGGAGGATGACGATCGCAACCGGCAGCAGCGTCCAGGCCCCGATGAGATAGCCGCCGAGCGAGAGCAGCACCCAGGCGAGCAGCAGAAGGCAGAGGTTGGCGAGGACGGCGCGCACAAGCGCGAACGCAGCCAGATGCGGCTGGGAGCGGCGGCGACGCCTGCGAGTGGTGAGAATCTGAGCCGAAGGGAGGATCCTGCGGTGTTCGAGGCGCTGCGAAAGTCCCCTTCCCGCTGGCGCTGATGTTGCAGGCGGGCACGCTGGGGCGAGCAGGGTGCAGGATGCGTGCCCATTTGCGCTGAGAAGGCGGCCTGCAAGCCTGAGCAGGCACCCGCCGCCCGCTGCGGTCCGTGGGTAAGATCGAGGCAGACGTGACGATCCACTCCTACGGCAGACTGGAGCTGCGGCAGACGTGACGATCCACTCCTCAGACGTCGGCCCTGACGCCCGCCGCCGGGACCGCTCACGCAGGCGAGGCAAGCGACTGCTGATAGTGCTCTTGGCAGTGACAGCGGAAGCAGTGCCCTTGATGAAGGCCGGGTACGGGATCGGCGGCAGGGTCGTCGTGCGATGCGGCAAGGGACACCTGTTCACGACCCTGTGGCTGCCAGGCGTCTCAGTGAAGTCCATCCGTCTGCCAGGGAGGCGGCTGCAGCGATGCCCAGTTGGAAATCACTGGTCCGTGGTGAGGCCAGTCCGCCGCGAGCGCCTGAGCGCGAAGGAGCTGGACGCCGCGGCGAGGACGCTCGACACGAAGCTGCCCTGAGGAGGTCCAGACAGCTCGCGCAGCAGGCGGCGGTGCGCCCTCTGGCCCGTGGCGGTGCGCCCTGTGGCCCATGGCGTTGCGCCCTCAGCTGCCGCTGCCCGCGCTCCTCACAGGCCGACCGCCTCGAGCGAGTTGAGATCGACGATCGCTGCGGAGATCCGCTCGATCATCATCAGGCAGACCTCCTGAGGCTGGAAGGAGGGCTGCAGGCGCGAGCGCCCAAGCGTGTATGTCCAGGCGAAGTGCGGATAGAACGTCGCCCTCCTGTAGGCGAGGAAGGCCTCCTCGCGGGTGATTCTGGGCCCGCCCGCCTGCGAGAGGCGATCGCGGTAGTGGTCGAGCAGCTCCGACTCTGAGGAGCGCCGCTCGTCGATCTCGAGCGCCGTGATCAGCAGATAGGCGACGTCATGCGCCCAGCACCCCTTCAGGCCGACCTGCCAGTCACAGACGCCAAGGGTGCCTGCCGCCGTCAGATAGGTGTTGGCGACGTGCAGATCACCGTGGAGGTAGGTCTGAGCAGCGTGAGCCTGAAGCTGCATCGACCTCCTCATCCCAGCGTAGAGATCGTGACGGCGCCGGCGCAGCGATGCAGGCGTGAGATTCCGTGAACGCCGACCGCCGACGCCTCGGCGGTCGGCCATCCCTATGAGGGCGTCGATTGTGCGCATCTGCTCAGCGGTCGACCTCAGCCAGCGCCACCGCATGAGGTCTCGATGGTTCCAGAGGGCGCGATGCCAGGTGGCAACGCTGCTCAGCAGATCGGCGAGCTGCTGCGGGGAGACCTTCGCCTGCGGTCCGAGGAAACGTGCCCCGCGCGTGCTGAGCACGTCCTCGAGGAGCAGGATCGAGCGCCAGCTGCGCGCGTCGACTGCGGCGAAGTAGCCGTGAGGGGCCTCGATCTCGAGGCGCGGGCGGACATCAGCGTAGAAGCCCGCCTCGCACTCGATGAACCCGCCAAGACCGAGCATGAGCCGCTGGGCGAGCGTAGAGGTGCACTTGATGAACACCTTCTGAGGCAGCCCTGCAGCCGCCCCAGCGTCGTTGTAGGAGACAGTGAGCGCAGCTCTGCTCGTCGTCCCGACGCTGCCACCCGTTGCAGTGACCGCCGTCACCGCCGCGCGGGGAACCGCACTGCACAGCGCGATCGTGAGCCACTCGGCATCGGCATCGGCGGGAGCACGGGGGACCTGCGCTCTGCGGCCGAGTCGAGTGAGCAGTCGCTGCGACGCCTCAGCGAGAGCGACCTCACCGATCCGGATGAGCGCCGAGGCCTTCGTCGGAGCCGAAGGCTTGGCGCATGGCTGTCTCGCAGCTGTCAAGCGAGTCGTCACGACCCACAGTATCGTTGTGACGATGGATCGCGATCTGGCACGCCCCAGCATCGCTCGCAGCGTGCGTGCCCGTCTCGCCCTGGGTGGCGGAGCTCTGCTCGCCTCATGCGTGCTCCTGCTCGCCTCGAGCGCC
This sequence comes from Actinomycetes bacterium, assembly GCA_021792455.1. GTDB lineage: Bacteria > Actinomycetota > Thermoleophilia > Solirubrobacterales > Solirubrobacteraceae > Palsa-744. Next base: position 20,226 of record JAJYUP010000034.1, read on the forward strand.
GCAGCGGGCGCATCGAGATCAGCGACGAGCAGCAGCCCGCGCGCATGTGCCGCCTCAGCGCTCGTGGTGTGGCTCGACACGGCAGGCAACGGCGCGGCCGGAAGCATCTACTACGAGCTGCGCTTCACGAACCTCTCGAGCTCACCGTGCACGATGCACGGATATCCAGGCGTCTCAGCGATCGACCTGCAGGGGCGAGCGCTCGGCTCCCCAGCAGCCCGATCAAGCGGCAATGTGAAGACGAAGGCGGTGACGCTGAGCGCCGGCGCGACGGCAAGCGCGACGCTGCGGATCGTGCAGGCGGGCAACTTCCCAGAGGAGAAGTGCGGCCTGCGCACCGCTGCAGGCCTGCGCGTCTACCCGCCGAACGACAGGGCTTCGCGCCTGGTGCCCTTCCCCTTCGCCGCCTGCGCTCGTCGCGCTCCGCGCTTCCTCGAAGTCGGGCCGGTCCGCCCAGGGCTCTGACGGCGGCGCAGCCGGTCCTGGCGCCGCCGCTGCAGAGCAGCGAGTGCCCCCGGCAGGATTCGAACCTGCGACCATCGGATTAGAAGTCCGGCGCTCTATCCAGCTGAGCTACGGGGGCAAGCGGCAGCATCCGCTGCGCATAAGTCTCGCGGATAGCGCAGTCTCGCATCGTCGCGGATGCACCCTTCGCCCGTCGCGCGAGCACCCTCTGCCCGTAGCGCGAGCACCATCTGCCCGTCGCGCGAGCACCATTCCGCAGCCGCGCCCTGGTGCCTTCAGTCCCAGTCGAGTTCCAACCGCATCGCTGCTGCAGCGTTGTCTGCCGCGGCCGCAACGCGAGCCGCCTGTCCCGCCCGCAGCAGTCGCACCGCCCAACCGTCCCGCCCATGCTGGCCCGCCCATCGCTGATGAAGCGAAAATCCCGCAACGCAGCTAAGCTCCCTGCAGAGCTTGGGTCCACAGCCAGCGGTCCATCCTCTGCGCGGCTCTCGGAGTCCGCCGACAGTGGAGGAACCGCTTAGGCAACCTTGAACATCACGATGTAGAAGAACTCGAGTTGAGCAGCGACATGACAGCGGAGCGCACCGCACGATGAGCCAGACAGGATCAGGCAAGGACCAAGACAGCCTCACCCGCAAGCAGCGTCGAGACCAGGCCCGCGAGCAGCGGAAGGCGACTGAACGGGCGCAGGCCGCCGCCGCGACGCGACGGCGGCGGATCATTCAGCTTGGTGGCGTCGCTGCCGTCGTTGTCGTCGCAATCGTCGTCATCGTCGTTGCGACGGGCGGCAAAGGCGCAGGCAAAGAAACGGCGGTGCCGAAGACAAGTCAGGCGCGAAGCGAAGTCGTCACGACGGTCACCTCTCTGCTGAATGGGATCCCGCAGTCGGGCACTCTGCTTGGCAGCCCGAGCGCGCCGGTGAAGATGAGGTACTTCGGGGATCTGGAGTGCCCGATCTGCGCCGAATTCACGCTTGACGCGCTGCCCTCGATCATCGCGAACGATGTCCGCACGGGGAAGCTGAAGATCGAATACGAGTCGTTCTCGACGGCGACAGGCAACGCCGAAAGGCTGCATGCAGAGCCTGAAGGGATGTTCACCACCCAGCAGGTCGCCGCCTACGCCGCGGGCAGGCAGAACAGGGCCTGGTACTACATAGAGCTCTTCTACCACGAGCAGGGCAAAGAGGACAGCGGCTATGTGACCGAAAGCTTCCTCCAGAGCCTCGCGAGCCAGGTTCCAGGGCTGAACCTGCAGCAGTGGAGCGCCGCCCGCAACGACAAAGCCCTCGAAACGAGGGTGATCGAAGGCAACAAGGAAGCGATCAACCTCGGCTTCGAAGGCACCCCTTCGTTCACGATCGGCAAGAGCAGCGGCCCGCTGAAGCCGTTCTCGCCGGAAAGCATAAAATCGAGCACGCCGTTCGAAGAAATGGTCAACAAGCTCGCGACGTAGCGACGGCATGATGGGCATCGATGGCACCGGCGAAGTTCTCGCAGTGATCGCGGAGAATGAGCGATGATGATCGAGATGACTCGGTGACAGAGCAGATGAGAGATCGCGCAGCAGTCAGACCGTCGAGAGGCCCCGCGCGACATCGAGCAGCTGGGGGCCGCAGATGAGGGGCAAGGCGAGCAGGATTGCGATGGCGACGATCGCTTTCATCGGCATCGGCGTCGCCGGCTATCTCACATACATCCACTACTCAGGCAGCCAGATCCTCTGCATAGCAGGCGACCCCTGCAAGACGGTCCAGACCTCCGTCTACTCGACGCTCGCAGGCGTCCCTGTCGCTCTCATCGGGCTCATCGGCTACATCCTCATCTTCGCGTCGCTGCTTGTTCCTGAGCGGGAGCAGACCCGTCTCTCAACGCTCTGCTTCACCGCGGTCGGGTTCGGGTTCTCCGTCTACCTCACCGGTCGCGAGGTGTTCTCGATCCACGCGATCTGCCCCTGGTGCGTCAGCAGCGCGATCATGATGACGCTGCTGTTCGGGCTCTCCGTGTGGCGCTTCCTCACCGCTGGGATCGCAAGCTCGCCAATCGACAGCGGCGGGACGCCTCACCAGCCGCGAGCCGCGCAGGGCGGCGACGCGATGCGCGCTCGCGCCTGAGGGCCGCCTGCCGCCGCACCTGCGCCTGAGGGCCGCCTCCGCCGGGCCTGCGCCTGGTGGCCGCCTGGCGCGCCTGCGCCTACAAGCCGATCCGCCGCGCGCTCGTCCATCCGTCCAGCATCCCTGAAAAGACCCTCGCCTCCGCCAGGATGGGCCGAGGCTCCCCTACAGACGCCCATCCCGCGTCTGGCCGCCACATCTCCTCCATCATCGACTCCCATGAGCAGCCGTCCAAACCTCGACCCTGCCCCTCATTCCGGCCTCGCTCAGCCTCTCCCTGCCTCCCGCGCAGACCGACCCGCCACCGACACGGCCGCCGAGCGCGCGGGCGAACGCGCTGCCGGCGCTCGCCGGCTTCGCGCTCCAGCCCCCCAGATCAGCGGCTGGCAGGACATCAATCGCTCCCAGATCGAACGTCTGTTCTCGATCACCGACGACCTGCTCGCTGTCATCTCGCTCGAGGGCCGGTTCCTGCTTCTCAACCCAGCGTGGGAGACCACGCTTGGCTGGGAGCGATCGCAGATGATCAACCAGCCCATCGATGCGCTGCTGCACCCTGATGACCGGCCGATGATCGCACTCACCGCCGCTGGCGCAAGAGAGGGCACTGACGTGCTCAACCTCAGCAACCGCTGCCGGCACAGCGACGGCTCCTGGCACTCGCTGCTTTGGAGCGCACGCTGCGATGGCAACTGCTGGTACGCCTCTGCGAAGGACATAACCCACCGCATCTCGCTCGAACGCCAGGCGCTGCATGACGCGCTCACCAAGCTGCCGAACAGGCAGCTGCTCATGGATCGCATCAGGCGTGCGCTCCAGAGGCTGCAGCGAAGCAAAGACCTCGTCGCGCTCATGTTCATCGATCTCGACCGGTTCAAGGCGGTCAACGACAACCTTGGCCATGCGATTGGCGACGAGATGCTCATCGCCATCGCAAAGCGCCTCAGCG